>NZ_JBSPEI010000014.1:0-164485 GCF_055796175.1 Pseudocitrobacter sp. 2023LY-00077
CAGAGACTTGGTATTCATTTATCGTCTTGCGACGTTAAGAATCCGTATCATTGAGTGCCCACACAGATTGTCTGATAAATTGTTAAAGAGCAGTGCAACGCGGCGTGAAGCTCACCGTTGCGAGGTGCGCATATTACGCTTTCCTCCTTCAGAGTCAAGCGCTTATTTTCGCTTTTCTCTGGCGACGTTCCCGAAGGAAGCCTGCTAACCCGGCGGCTTAGAGGCCGTTGTTCCGTGTCAGTGGAGGCGCATTATAGGGAGTTATTTCAGACAGACAAGAGGTTATTTAAAAAAAATTACAGTTCGTGCTTTTTTTCACCAATATGCATGCTAATACGCCATAAAATGCACTCTTTGGCGTTTTTGCAGCCGATTTTTGTCGGTGAATGGCATACTAGAACCAATAACAAGATACAGGACACCTTTTATGTCTTTAAGCGCACAGCAATTAGCAGCTCAAAAAAACATCTCGTGGGTATTAGCGGAGAAGTTAGCTCAGAAAATCCTTAAAGGTGAATATCCTCCGGAAAGTATTCTGCCGGGCGAAATGGAATTAGGTGAGATCTTCGGCGTGAGCCGTACCGCCGTTCGTGAAGCGGTCAAAACCCTTTCCGCGAAAGGGATGCTTCTGCCGCGCCCGCGTATTGGCACTCGTGTCATGCCGCAATCACACTGGAACTTTCTCGATACCGAGCTGCTTTCATGGTGGCTGACGGAAGATAATTTCCAGGAAGTGATGAAACACTTTCTGGTGCTCCGCCACAGCCTCGAACCGCAGGCCTGCTTACTGGCCGCCGTATTAGGCACCGCAGAGCAAAAAGCAGAACTCAATACACTAATGAAGGAGATGGCGATTCTGAAAAAGAATTTCGATCGCCAACGCTGGATTGATGTAGATACCGCCTGGCACGAGCATATCTATGAAATGACGGCCAACCCATTCCTGATATCCTTCGCTAAACTTTTCCATTCGGTCTATCACACTTACTTTACCTCGATTACTCAGGATGAAGTGATCGAACTGGAAAAGCATCAGGCAATTGTTAACGCTATTCAGGAAAGCGATAGCCAAAAAGCGTTTATTGCCTGCCAGGCGCTATTAAGCGCTCCGCATATTCGACCTGGAGTATAAAAGCATCGCATGATAAAGAAAAAAGCGCGGAGTATGGCCGGGTTGCCGTGGATAGCCGCCATGGCATTTTTCATGCAGGCCCTGGATGCGACAATCCTTAATACCGCGCTCCCCGCCATCGCGCACAGCCTTAACCGTTCACCGCTTGCTATGCAGTCCGCCATTATCAGTTACACCCTGACGGTAGCCATGCTGATCCCGGTTAGCGGCTGGTTAGCCGACCGCTTCGGTACTCGTCGCATCTTTATGATTGCCGTGACGCTTTTCACGCTGGGTTCGTTAGCCTGCGCCCTCTCAACATCATTATTAGAGCTGGTTATCTTCCGCGTCATTCAGGGTATCGGCGGGGCAATGATGATGCCCGTCGCGCGTCTGGCGCTACTGCGCGCGTACCCACGCAGCGAACTGCTGCCGGTGCTTAACTTCGTCACCATGCCGGGACTGGTGGGGCCGATACTCGGTCCGGTACTCGGCGGCGTGCTGGTCACGTGGGCCAGTTGGCATTGGATTTTCCTTATCAATATTCCGATTGGAATTACGGGTCTCTTCTATGCCCGCAAATACATGCCCAACTTCACCACGCCGAAGCGCAGCTTTGATATGTCCGGCTTCCTGCTGTTCGGCCTGAGCCTGGTGCTGTTCTCCAGCGGGATGGAGCTGTTCGGCGAACGTATTGTGGCAAGCTGGATAGCTTTCGCGATTATTGGCATCAGTATTCTGCTGTTGCTGGCTTATATTCGCCACGCCCGCCGTCATCCGACGCCGCTTATCTCTCTGTCACTCTTTAAGACGCGCACTTTTTCCGTCGGCATTGCCGGCAATCTGGCCACGCGTTTGGGCACTGGCTGCGTGCCGTTCCTGATGCCACTGATGTTGCAGGTCGGCTTTGGCTATCCGGCGTTGATAGCCGGTTGCATGATGGCGCCGACCGCGCTTGGGTCTATTCTGGCAAAATCGACGGTTACGCAGGTACTGCGCTGGCTCGGTTATCGGAAAACACTGGTGGGTATTACGCTGTTTATTGGCGTGATGATTGCGCAGTTCTCGCTGCAATCACCCTCAATGCCGATTTGGATGTTGATCCTGCCGCTGTTTGTGCTCGGGATGGCGATGTCGACGCAGTTTACGTCGATGAATACCATTACACTTGCCGATCTGACGGATGAAAACGCCAGCAGCGGCAACAGTATGCTGGCCGTCACCCAACAGCTCTCAATCAGTTTAGGGGTGGCGATCAGCGCCGCCGTGTTAAGGGTGTACCAGGGAATGGAAGGCTCAAACACCATCGAACAATTCCACTACACCTTTATTACGATGGGCGGGATAACGGTAGTGTCAGCATTCATGTTTATGCTGCTGAAGCCGAAAGATGGCCGCAACCTGATTAAGGAGCGGCACAAAACTTAAACTGAGCCGCGAACCACCAGCTCGGGCGTCAACTGCACACGCTGCTGTTTTTGTCCGGGCTGTGCCATACGGTGGATTAACACATCAATCGCCAGTTCGCCCAGTTCATCTTTGGGCTGATGAATGGTCGTGAGCGGTGGCGTCATGTAGCGTGCCAGTTCAATATCATCATAACCAATCACCGCCATATCCTGCGGAATGCGCAATCCGGCCTGATAAAGCGCCTGATACGCCCCTACCGCCATCGCGTCATTGCCGACAAATACCGCCTGCGGTAATTCCGGCAGCGCCAGCAACTGCTGCATGGCATCAAAACCACCGCCAAATTCAAAGTTACTGGTGATCACATACCCGTCGGGTACAGGAAGCTCCGCATGCTGCATAGCTGAGTGATATCCTTCCAGACGCATACGTGCAGGCGTTTTATCCAGCGGCCCGGCGATACAGGCGATGCGGGTGTGGCCCTGTTCGATGAGATAGCGCGTCGCCATGTCACCGCCCAGCAAAGAGTTATCCTGAATCAGATCGCTATCGCCATCAAACGGCGCCCAGTCCATCATCACCGTCGGAATGGACGGATAACGCTGCATAATCTCCTGCGACGGCTGGTGCGTTTCGGTGCATAACAGCAATAACCCATCAACGCGTTTTTGCATTAGCGTCTCCAGGTTGCGGTTCATCCGCTGCTCGTCGCCTTCGGTATTACACAGCACCAGACTGTAGCCGCGTTCAAAACAGCTTCGCTCCACGCCGCGCACCAGCTCCGAATAGAATGGATTGGTACTGGCGGTGATCAGCATGCCGATAGTGCGGGTTTGATTTAGTTTGAGGCTACGCGCTATCGCAGATGGCGCGTAGTTCAGGCTTTTGATGGCCGCATCGACTTTTTCAGTGATCGCTTCACTGACGTAGCGGTCTTTATTGATGACGTGAGAAACGGTAGAGGTTGAAACGCCCGCCACGCGAGCGACATCTTTCATGGTAGCCAAACATTACCTCTGCTGATTCAGAAATTCGTCGATCTCTTCACGCCAGGGAACGGAAGGCTGCGCGCCTTTACGGGTGACGGCAATGGCCGCCGCCGCGTGCGCAAACCGAATCGCCTCGTTCAGCGGTTTATCTTCCAGCAGTGCGGTGATCAGCGCGCCGTTAAAAGTATCTCCGGCGGCGATGGTATCAATGGCCTGCACTTTAAAGCCCGCCACGCGCTGACCTTCGCCCTTCACACTTGTCCACACGCCACGGCTACCCAGGGTGATGATAACGGTATCGATGCCTTTGGCGTGCAACGCCTGCGCCGCTTTCGCCGCATCGTCATCGTTTTCTACGCGGATGCCGGTTAGCTTCTCAGCTTCCGTTTCATTCGGCGTGATGATGTCCACCAGCGCCAGTAATTCGTCAGACAGTTCACGTGCCGGAGCCGGGTTTAAAATCACCTGTGTCTGGTGCTGATGGGCAATTTTAGCCGCCAGCAGGACGCTTTCCAGCGGTGATTCCAGCTGCATCAGCAGCGCATCCGCCTGTGCAATACGCGTTTTCTGCGCCTCAACCAATGCAGGCGACAGCGCCGCATTGGCGCCCGCATGAATACCAATGACGTTTTCGCCTTCGCCGTTAACGAAAATCAGCGCCACGCCGGTTGATTCCCCCGGAATCACGCTCACCGGCGCCACGTCGATACGATCGTTCGCCAGCTGTTGACGCACGCGCTCGCCAGTATCATCGTCACCCGTACAGGCGATAAACGCGATATCCGCGCCGCTGCGCCCTGCGGCCACCGCCTGGTTTGCGCCTTTGCCACCAAAAGCGACCTGGTACTGGTTACCGGTGACGGTTTCACCCGGCGTCGGGAAGGATTCGAGGTTAAGGATGTGATCGGCATTGATGCTGCCAAGAACGACGAGTTTGCCTGCGGTTTTCATTTCAGCGTGTCCGATAAGTGCGCCACCCGTTGCCGGGTGGCGCGTGCCCTGCTTTTCTTTATAGGTTGTCCCTCAAGCCTTTTGTGGCCTGATAGTGACTTATTGCTTAATGACCAGTTTCAGGTCAACCGGATATTTAGCCTGAACTTTCTCACCTTTCAGGACCTTATCCGCAGTTTCAACGCCTTTCGCGCCGATCTGCTCTGGCAACTGAGCAATAGTCGCCGACAGTTTGCCATCATTTACTGCTTTTTCGCCATCTGGCGTGCCGTCAAACCCGACAACCATCACATCGGATTTACCTGCGGTTTGCAGCGCACGCAGTGCACCCAGCGCCATTTCATCGTTCTGAGCAAATACCGCCTGCACATCCGGGTGCGCAGTCAGCAGGTTCTGCATGACGTTCAGGCCCTTAGTGCGGTCGAAATCAGCCGGTTGGCTCGCCAGCACATTAAATTTGTGCGCTGCCACAGCCTGCTGGAAACCTTCACCACGCTCACGTGCAGCAGAGGTTCCGGCGATACCTTGTAATTCAATCACCTTCGCGCCTTCACCGGCTTTTTTCGCAATGTAATCACCGGCGATTTTTCCGCCCAGCACGTTATCAGACGCGATATGGCTGACCACTTCGCCTTTCGACGCTACGCGGTCGAGGGTGATTACCGGAATTTTAGACTGGTTAGCCATTTTGATGGCGTTACCCACTGCGTCGGAATCCGTTGGGTTGACCAGCAGAATTTTCGCGCCGCGCACGGTCAGGTCCTGCACGTTCGCCAGCTCTTTCGCCGGGTTGTTCTGCGAATCCAGTACCACCAGGTTGTAACCCAGTTTGTCGGCTTCTTTCTGCGCGCCATCTTTCAGGGACACGAAGAACGGGTTATTCAGGGTAGAGATGACCAACGCGATGGTGTCTTTCGCCATCGCGTTTGCGCTCACAGTGGCGCTCAGCGCAACAGCAGAAACCAGGGTTGCCAGTTTTTTCATATTCATAGTTAAGATGTCCTGTAGAGTCGTGAGTTACTGCTTTTTGTTGTCTACCAGCACCGCCAGCAAAATCACCACTGCTTTAACGATCATCTGGTAATAGGAAGAAACACCCAGCAAATTCAAACCATTATTCAGGAAACCGAGGATCAGCGCGCCGATCAGCGTCCCAACAATGCGACCTTTACCGCCCGCAAGACTGGTGCCGCCCAGCACAACCGCCGCGATAGCATCCAGCTCGTAGCCGGTGCCCGCCGTCGGCTGCGCAGAAGAGAGACGCGCCACTTCGATAACACCCGCCAGCGACGCCAGCAGGCCGCACAAAGCGTAGACGATAATTTTGATTTTATTGACGCTGATACCGGAAAGGCGTGTTGCCGCTTCGTTACCGCCCAGCGCATAGATATAGCGGCCAAGACGCGTGTGGTGCAGCATGTACCAGGCCGCGAGGAAGACAATCGCCATGATCCACACCGGCGTCGGGATGCCGAGCGGGCGGCCAATCCCGAACCAGCCGAACAGATCGGCGTTATCGGTAAAACCGGTATTCACCGGGCTGCCGTTGGTGTACACCATGGTCACCCCGCGCAGCAGTAGCATCATCACCAGCGTGGCGATAAACGCCTGCACGCGGCCTTTCGCCACAATCACCCCGGTCACCGCGCCAATAGCGCCGCCCAGCACCAGCGCGGCAGCCACCGCCACCAGCGCATTGACTTCAAGGCCGACAATCGAGGCAGCGACCGCGCCGGTGAGCGCCAGCAGAGAACCGACGGACAGGTCGATCCCCGAGGTCAAAATCACCAGCGTCATCCCCACCGCCATAATGGCGTTAACGGAGGTCTGTTGCAGGATGTTGAACAGGTTATTGACGGTAAAAAAGTTGGGACTCATGGTCGAGACGATGGCAATCAGCACCAGCAAAGCGATCAGCGATTTTTGCTCCAGCAGCCATGCTTTGGTGAAATAGCGGCGACCAGCGACAGCCTGGTTTGTCATCTTCTTTACTCCTGATTCACACGGTTAAGCTTGCCCACAGCGGCAGCCATTAATACTTCCTGGGTGGCCTGCTCGCGTGTGAATTCACCGCCGAGATGCCCTTCATGCATCACAATAATGCGATCGCTCATCCCCAGTACTTCCGGCATCTCGGAGGAGACCAGAATGATGCTCAGGCCGTCAGCCTTGAACTGGTTGATCAGCTGATAAATCTCTTTTTTTGCGCCAACGTCTACGCCACGCGTGGGTTCGTCGAGAATCAGCACTTTCGGGCGCGTCATCAGGCCACGCGCGATGGCGACTTTCTGTTGATTACCGCCGGAGAGCAGGCCGATAGCCTGTTCCATTGATGGCGTTTTGACGTTAAACAGACGGATAAAATCGCTGACCGCCTGCTGCTCATCTTTATGCTTCAGGCTGCCGCCCGCGTGGCTGAAATAGCGCAGCGCCGTCAGCGACATATTCTCTTTCACCGACATGCCGAGCACTAAGCCGTCCCGTTTACGGTCTTCAGAGATATAGACAATGCCGTTCGCCAGGCCATCCTGCGGGGAACGCGCCACCACTTCGTGGCCGTCGAGGGTGACATAGCCGCTGCTGCGCGGCAGCGCGCCGTACAGCACTTTCATCAGTTCCGTACGCCCTGCGCCCATCAGGCCCGCCACGCCAAGAATTTCGCCTTTGCGCAGCGTAAAGGAGACGTTTTCAACGCCCGATCCGCACAGGTTATCGACCTTCAGGCGGATCTCACCCGGCGCTTTATCGAGGCGTGGGTATTGATCTTCGAGCTTGCGCCCTACCATCATTTCGATCAGTGAATCTTCCGTTAGCGAGGAAACTTCCCGCTCAGCGATAAACTGCCCATCGCGGAATACGGTCACGTCATCGCAAATCTCGAAGATTTCTTTCATGCGGTGGGAGATATAGACAATGCCGCGCCCCTGCGATTTCAGCTCGCGGATAACACGGAAGAGGGATTCGGTTTCGGTATCAGTCAACGCATCGGTCGGTTCATCCATCACGATGACTTTCGACTCAAAGCTCAGCACCTTGGCAATTTCCACCATCTGCTGATCGCCGATGGAGAGTTCGCCCACCAGCCTGTCGCTTTTAAAGCGCAGGTTGAGTTTCGCCAGCAGCACGTTCGCTTCGGCGTACATCTTCTTCCAGTCGATTTTGCCAAAGCGATTCACAAACTCGCGGCCGAGGAAGATGTTTTCCGCAATGGTGAGCTGCGGGATCAGGTTCAGTTCCTGGTGAATGATGCCAATCCCGGCTTCCTGCGACGATTTCGGCCCGCTAAAGGTGGTTTCTTTGCCCAGCCATAACAGCGAACCGGCATCGCGAGAGTAGATACCGGTCAGCACTTTCATCATCGTGGATTTGCCGGCGCCGTTTTCGCCAACCAGCGCCATCACGCGGCCCGCATAAACATTTAACGCCGCGCCAGAGAGGGCTTTCACCCCCGGGAAGGATTTATCGATACCTTTTAATTGCAGTAATGCGTCCATGTTGGCCTCAGAAGGTGACGCCAGCACAGAGAATAATGTTCGCATACGGGGAACACTCCCCGCTGCGAATCACCGCCTGACTGTCTGCGGTTTGTTTTTTAAACTGCTCATGGGTGGTGTAACGAATTTCTATGGTATTTCCCTGGTGTTGTTGCAGTTGCCCGATGAATTTGAGCAACGTTTCGTGGAGTTGCGGATTATGTTGTTTAATCTCCGAGGCGAGAATGGCGGCCTCAACCTGCATTTCACGGGTCACTACGTCCAGCACCTGCATAAAGGTGGGAACGCCCTGAGTTAATGCCATATCGATACGCGTTGTACTGCGTGGGATGGGTAAACCCGCATCACACACCACCAGCGTATCGGTATGCCCCAGGCGGGAGATGACCGATGAGATCTCAGAATTAAGTACCGTGCCTTTCTTCATTTTCTTGCTCCACTAGCGAAACGTTTCGCTGATGTAAGTTTAATCTTAAGAGTGAGCAGAAAACCAACATGGCGTAACAGAATTGTGATCGTCGTCGAAACGTTTCGCTCGCGACGTAAAAAGCGAAGAGTAGAAAGAGAAACGCCGGGAGGTGATAAACCTTCCCGGCGTGTTGATAGACTTTAAATCTCGACCTGGGTGCCCAGCTCGATAACCCGGTTCGGCGGGATTTCGAACTGATCCGGCGCGCGCAGGGCGTTACGTTGCAGCAGCAAATAGAGCTTACCGCGCAGGCGTAAATACCATGGGCGTTTGCCAACAATCAGCGACTCATGCGACATAAAGAACGACGTTTCCATCATTCGGCAGCTTAAACCTTCCAGACCACAGCGATGGAACACCTCTTCCACGTTCGGCGTTTCACGCCAGCCGTAGCTGGCCACCACCCGCCAGAAGGTTGGCGAAAGCTGTTCAATCTGCACACGACGCACGTTGTGGACGTAAGGCGCATCTTCCGTGCGCAGCGTCAGTAAGATCACCCGCTCATGCAGCACCTTGTTGTGCTTGAGGTTGTGCATCATAGCAAACGGAATCACGTTCAGCGCGCGCGACATATACACCGCGGTGCCCGGTACGCGAACCGGCGGTGATTTCTCCAGCGACGCGATCATCGCTTCCAGAGAGTTACCGTGCTCATGCATACGACGCAGCAGACGGAAGCGTTCGCTTTTCCAGGTCGTCATCACGATAAACATCACCGTACCGAGGCTCAGCGGCAGCCAGCCACCGGAGACGATTTTATCGAGGTTCGCCGAGAACAGCGGAATATCGATGCACAGGAAGGCGACCAGAATGAACGCCACCAGGAACTTGTTCCAGTGCCAGTTTTTACGCGCCACGGTGGTCGACAGAATTGAGGTCAGCACCATCGTACCCGTTACCGCGATACCGTAAGCTGCCGCCAGATTACTGGAGTGCTCGAAGTTGATAATGACGATAACCACCGAGAAATAGAGCAGCCAGTTGATGAACGGGATGTAAATCTGCCCGGACTCCATTTCAGAGGTGTGAATAATGCGCATCGGCGAGAGATAACCCAGACGCACCGCCTGGCGAGTCAGTGAGAAGACGCCGGAAATAACCGCCTGCGAGGCGATAACCGTCGCCAGCGCCGCCAGAATCAGCAGCGGGATCAGCGCCCATTCCGGCGCGAGCAGGAAGAACGGGTTCTTAATCGCTTCCGGATGCTTCAAAAGCAGCGCGCCCTGACCGAAGTAGTTCAGCGTCAAAGACGGCAGCACCACCGAGAACCAGGCCAAACGAATCGGGAATTTACCGAAGTGGCCCATATCCGCATACAGCGCTTCTACCCCGGTGATGGAGAGGACAACCGCCCCCAGCGCCACAAACGACACCATCTTATATTCAAGGAAGAAGTGCACCGCCCACATTGGATTCAGCGCCTGAAGGACTTCCGGGTTACCGATAATGCTGCGCACGCCAAGCACCGCCAGAATCAGGAACCATGCCAGCATAATCGGGGCGAAGAGTTTGCCCACCATGCCGGTACCGTGCTTCTGAATCATAAACAGCAGCGTCAGCACCAGGATTGAGAGCGGTACTATCCAGCTATCAAGCTGTGGTGCGACAATTTCCAGGCCTTCAATGGCTGACATCACCGATATCGCCGGCGTGATGACCACTTCCCCATAGAAGAAGCTGCCGCCGATCAATCCAATGATAACCAGGAAGGAGGTGGTTTTTGCCGACGTGTTGCGCCCCGCCAAAGACATTAGCGTCAGGATCCCCCCCTCACCGGCGTTATCCGCGCGCATGACGAAGGTCAGATACTTAATGGAGACAACAAAGATCAGCAGCCAGAAGATTAATGACAGAAAGCCAAAAACCGCGTCACGTTCAACGCCAAAACCAAACTGCCCGGACAAACATTCTCGAAGAGTATAAAGAGGGCTGGTGCCGATATCGCCGTATACCACCCCAATGGCAGCGAGGGTTATCGCCGACAAAGATTGCTTCTTATCAGTGCTCATAGACTAGTCTTTCGTTTGTAAAACAAATGAGTGCCTGGTCCCTTGGCCCACGAAAAGCGCACAGTATGCACGATTAATCGCAAAATCGTACCCTTATGTGAATTCATATTAACCTGGCGCAAAGAAAATGAAGCGCTTCTTCAGCCTATTATCCTCGTCCATGAAACGTCTATACTCGCTCAGTTAGCCGTATGTTCGGCGAAAGGATGCAACTCAATTATGGCCCAATCACATTTATTAGCAGAAAGAATTTCGCGCCTGAGTAGCGCGCTTGAGAAAGGGCTGTATGAACGCAGTCACGCTATCCGCCTGTGCCTGCTGGCAGCGCTCAGCGGCGAGAGCGTGTTTTTGCTTGGCCCGCCAGGTATCGCCAAGAGCCTGATTGCGCGGCGCATTAAGTTCGCTTTTCAACACGCGCGCGCTTTCGAATATCTGATGACCCGCTTCTCCACGCCGGAAGAAGTCTTTGGCCCGCTGTCCATCCAGGCGTTAAAAGATGAAGGGCGCTATGAGCGTCTGACCGCAGGCTATTTACCGGAAGCGGAAATCGTTTTTCTTGATGAGATCTGGAAAGCTGGCCCGGCGATTCTGAACACCCTGCTGACCGCCATTAACGAACGTCATTTCCGCAACGGCGCGACGGTCGAGAAAATCCCGATGCGCCTGCTGGTGGCCGCATCGAACGAACTGCCGGAAGCAGAAAGCAGCCTTGAAGCGCTGTATGACCGTATGCTGATTCGTCTGTGGCTCGACAGGGTGCAGGAGAAAGGCAACTTCCGTTCCATGCTGGTGAGCCAGCAGGATGAGAACGAAAACCCGGTATCATCGGTGCTTCAGGTCACGGATGAAGAGTTCTTCCAGTGGCAGAAAGACATCGCCGCTATCAAGCTGCCGGATACGGTTTTTGAACTGATCTTCACCCTGCGCCAGCAGCTCGATACGCTGCCCAATGCGCCCTATGTCTCTGACCGTCGCTGGAAGAAAGCGATTCGTCTGCTACAGGCCTGCGCATTCTTCAGCGGGCGCGATGCCATTGCGCCTATCGATCTTATTCTGCTTAAAGAGTGCCTGTGGCACGACGCGCAAAGCCGCAATTTGATGCAGCAACAGCTCGAAATATTGATGACCGGGCACGCCTGGCAACAGCAATCGATGCTGAATCGCCTGAGCGCCATTACTCAGCATCGCTTGCAGCTTCAGCAGCAGGAAAGCGATAAAACCGCGCTCAAAGTGACGCGTCTGGGCGGTATGTTCAGCCGTAAACCGCACTATGAACTTCCGGCGGAAGTTCAGGGCCCAACGGTCACGTTGCTGCTGCAAAAACCGCTTAAATTGCACGATATCGACGTTATTCACATCACCTTCGAGCGTCAGGTGCTGGCGCACTGGCTGGAGAAAGGCGGTGAAATTCGCGGCAAACTCAACGGCATCGGTTTTGCGCTGACGTTGAATATGGAGGTTGATAACGCGCAGCATCTGGTAGTGCGTGATATCAGTTTGCAGGGCTCACGCCTGGCGCTGCCGGGAACCGAAAGCCAGCAGAACATGCCTGCCGAAATCAAACAGCAGCTCGACGAACTGGCGGAAGAGTGGCATCGGCAGCATCTCAGCTTCAACGATCAGCAGAAATGCCTGTTCATTCATAGCGACTGGCTGGCGCAGATCGAAGCCAGCCTGCAGGATGTCGCGGCGCAGATCAAACAGGCACAGCAATGCTGACGATCGATACGCTCAACGTGATGCTGGCGGTCAGCGAAGAGGGATTGATCGAAGAGACGATCATCGCCCTGCTGGCGTCACCACAGCTATCGGCATTCTTTAAGAAATTCCCGCGCCTGAAAAGCGCTATTACGGAAGATCTGCCCCGCTGGCGTGAAAACCTGAAAAGCACGCTTAAAGGTACGCATGTGCCGCCGGAGCTGGAAGAAGAAGTGCTCTGCTATCAGCAGTGCCAGACCTTCTCCACGCCGCAAATCAATGCGCAGTTGCCGCAGATCCTGGCGCTGCTGAAAAAGGTGCGCTCACCGTACGCCGAACAGGCACAACAGCTGGCGGCGCATAATCCCACCTTTACCCCGGCGCTGCATACGCTGTTCCTGCAACGCTGGCGGCTAAGCCTGGTGGTGCAGGCGACATCGCTCAACCAGCAGTTACTGGAAGGTGAACGGGAACAGCTGCTGAGCGAGGTTCAGGAGCGAATGACCCTGAGCGGCCAACTGGAACCGGTGCTGGTCGAGAACGAAAACGCCGCCGGTCGTCTGTGGGACATGAGCGCCGGGCAGCTTAAGCGCGGTGATTATCAGTTGATCGTGAAGTATGGCGATTTCCTCAGTCAGCAGCCGGAACTGATGCAGCTGGCGGATCAGCTTGGGCGTTCGCGCGAAGCGAAATCGGTGCCCAAAAAAGATGCGCCAATGGAAACCTTCCGCACCCTGGTGCGCGAACCGTCAACGGTGCCGGAGCAGGTCGACGGCATTCAGCAAAGCGATGACATCCTGCGCCTGCTGCCACCGGAACTGGCCACGCTCGGCATTACCGAGCTGGAATATGAATTTTATCGGCGGCTGGTGGAGAAACAGCTTCTCACCTACCGTCTGCACGGCGACGCGTGGCATGAGAAAGTCACCGAACGCCCGGTGGTACACCAGGATGTAGACGAACAGCCGCGCGGGCCGTTTATCGTCTGCGTAGATACTTCAGGCTCAATGGGCGGCTTTAACGAGCAGTGCGCGAAAGCCTTTTGCCTTGCGATGATGCGCGTCGCGCTGGCGGACAACCGTCGCTGCTTCATTATGCTGTTTTCCAGCGAAGTGGTGCGCTACGAGCTGACTGGTCCGCAGGGGATCGAACAGGCGATCCGTTTCCTGAGTCAGCGTTTTCGCGGCGGTACCGACATGGCGAGCTGTTTTCGCGCCATCATCGAACGGCTGGAAAATCCCGCCTGGCAGGATGCCGACGCGGTGGTGATTTCAGACTTTATTGCCCAGCGGCTGCCGGATGAGGTGGTGAATAAGGTAGGGGAGTTACAGCGAAAACATCAGCACCGTTTTCACGCGGTGGCGATGTCTGCGCATGGCAAGCCCGGCATCATGCGCATCTTTGACCACATCTGGCGCTTCGATACCGGGTTGCGTAGCCGCCTGCTCAGACGCTGGCGGCGTTAATCTTACAGCAGGGAAGAGACGCCTTCACGTACCTGCGCCGGCCATACGCCGCATTGAACCTGCCCGATGTGGGAGAGTTGCAGCAGCAGCATGGTCAGACGCGACTGGCCAATCCCGCCGCCGATAGTCTGCGGCATTTCACCGCGCAGCAGCGCCTGATGCCATTCCAGCTGCAGGCGCTCTTCGTCGCCGGTCAGCTGTAACTGGTGTTGCAGCGCGTTGGCATCAACGCGGATCCCCATCGAAGAGAGCTCAAACGCATCTTCCAGAATCGGGTTCCACACCAGGATATCGCCGTTCAGACCCGCCAGACCAGATTCCGCCTGCGTGCTCCAGTCATCATAATCCGGCGCACGGACGTCGTGGCGTTGACCATCAGAGAGTTTGCCACCGATCCCAATCAGGAAGACGGCACCCAGTTCTTTGGCAATGGCGCGTTCACGACCTTTCGCATCGAGATCCGGATAACGGCTTAACAGCGTCTGGCTGTGCACAAAGTGGATCTGTTCTGGCAGGAACGGTGCCAGACCAAACTCTTTGCTTACTGCTTCTTCTGTTGCTTTGATCCCCGCCCAAATCGCCTTCACGGTACTTTCCAGAGTACCGAGATGACGCTCGCCATCACCCATCACGCGTTCCCAGTCCCACTGGTCAACGTAAACGGAGTGGATCGGCGAAAGGCGGTCTTCATCGGGGCGAAGGGCTTTCATGTGCGTGTAGAGCCCTTCCCCCGCGCTGAAGTCGTGCTGTCCCAGGGTTTGACGTTTCCACTTAGCCAGAGAGTGCACCACTTCAAACTGGGCCTCTGGCAGGGCTTTCACTTTTACCTGTACCGCTTTTTCGCAACCAGAAAGGTTGTCCTGCGTCCCATCCCCTACGCGGCTCAGCAGCGGTGCCTGGACTTCAATCAGGCCCAACTTTTCTTCTAACTGGCGAGAGAAAAAGGATTTTACGAAACTAATCTGGCGTTGTTTTGCGATGTAAGCGGTTTTCATTTTTTATTACTCCTGCGTCCTGTTGGTTATGATTAAGCAACAGAATGCGGGTCATATTCAATAATCAACAGATAAAAAGGCGACTTCACTTTTGATTCGTTAAAAACAGGCGCTAAAATAGAAAGAATCATCATTCTTCATAAGAAAAAGCTATGGAAAATTATCAGATCGACAATCTGGACCGCGGCATCCTCGACGCCTTAATGGCGAATGCCCGCACCGCTTACGCCGAATTAGCCAAACAGTTCGGCGTCAGCCCTGGCACCATTCACGTTCGCGTCGAAAAAATGAAACAGGCGGGCATCATTACCGGCGCGCGCGTCGATGTCAGCCCAAAACAGCTCGGATACGATGTCGGCTGCTTTATCGGCATTATATTGAAGAGTGCAAAAGACTATCCGTCAGCGCTGGCGCGGCTGGAAAGCCTGGATGAAGTGACCGAGGCATACTACACCACCGGCCATTACAGTATCTTTATTAAAGTGATGTGCCGGTCGATAGACGCGTTGCAGCACGTACTTATCAACAAGATCCAAACAATTGATGAAATTCAGTCCACCGAAACACTGATCGTCCTGCAGAACCCGATCATGCGTACCATCAAGCCGTGATCGGCTTTTTTAATCCCGCACTTTTCCACAGGTAGATCCCAGACCGTTCACAGCGTACAATACGCCACTCTTAATAAAGGTGGCGGTTATGGCAGATATCACACTCATCAGCGGAAGCACACTTGGCAGCGCCGAGTATGTGGCGGAACACCTGGCTGAAAAGCTGGAAGACGCGGGTTTTTCGACCGAAACGCTTCATGGTCCTTTATTAGAGGATCTCTCTGCGTCGGGGATCTGGCTGGTTATCAGCTCCACGCACGGTGCCGGTGATATTCCTGACAATCTGCTGCCTTTTTATAACGATCTCCGCGAGCAGAAACCCGACCTCTCTCAGGTTCGTTTCGGTTCTATCGGTATTGGCAGTCGTGAATACGACACTTTTTGCGGTGCCATCGATAAAATCGACACCGAATTGACCGCCTGCGGCGCGAAACAGATTGGTGAAACGCTCAAGATCAATGTCCTTGAACATGACATTCCTGAAGATCCTGCGGAAATTTGGGTCGGATCATGGGCCGATCGGCTCAGAGATTTGTAAAGATCCAACTTTATTCTGTGGATAACCCTGGTTAAAACCTTGGATCAACCGGTAGTTATCCAAAGAACAACTCTTGGTTAGTTTTTGAGTTGTGTATAACTCCCCGTTTTGATCCCAGCTTATACGGAACAGGATCACCGATCATTCACAGACAGTGATCCTTCTTAAGCTTTTGATCTTAAATACCGGATCGCACTTATCCACAGAAACTGGCGATCCTAATAAGAGATCACAATAGAACAGATCTCTAAATAAAAAGATCTTCTTTTAAATAGCAAAGATCCAGACGCTTTCTCCATCGACTAAAGTTGAGTAGAATCCACGCCCGGGCTTCAATCCATCATCAAACCGCTTTATGCGAGGCAGACCACCATGTTTTATCAGGATCCTTTTGACGTCATCATCATTGGCGGGGGTCATGCAGGCACTGAGGCCGCGATGGCCGCAGCGCGAATGGGTCAGCAGACCCTGCTTTTGACACACAATATCGACACTCTGGGGCAGATGAGCTGCAACCCGGCGATTGGCGGCATTGGGAAAGGACACCTGGTAAAAGAAGTGGATGCACTTGGCGGCCTGATGGCCACCGCGATCGACCATGCAGGTATCCAGTTTAGGATACTAAACGCGAGCAAAGGGCCGGCGGTACGCGCCACTCGTGCTCAGGCGGATCGCGTGCTCTATCGCCAGGCCGTGCGTACTGCGCTTGAGAACCAACCCAACCTGATGATCTTCCAGCAGGCAGTTGAAGATCTGATTGTGGAAAACGATCGCGTTGTTGGCGCTGTCACCCAGATGGGACTGAAATTCCGTGCGAAAGCAGTCGTGCTGACCGTCGGAACTTTCCTCGACGGCAAAATTCATATCGGGCTGGATAACTACAGCGGTGGCCGTGCTGGCGATCCGCCGTCCATTCCGCTCTCTCGTCGTCTGCGTGAACTGCCGCTGCGCGTGAGCCGTCTGAAAACCGGCACCCCGCCGCGTATCGACGCGCGCACTATCGACTTCAGCGTGCTGGCGCAACAGCATGGCGATAACCCAATGCCCGTTTTCTCGTTCCTCGGCGATGCGTCCCAGCATCCGCGTCAGGTACCGTGCTATGTCACGCATACCAACGAGAAAACCCATGACGTGATCCGCAATAACCTCGACCGCAGCCCAATGTATGCTGGCGTGATTGAAGGGATTGGCCCACGTTACTGCCCGTCTATCGAAGACAAAGTGATGCGCTTTGCCGACCGAAACCAGCACCAGATTTTCCTGGAGCCGGAAGGGCTGACCTCCAACGAAATTTACCCGAACGGTATCTCCACCAGCCTGCCATTCGATGTGCAGATGCAAATCGTCCGCTCTATGCAGGGGATGGAAAACGCGAAGATCGTCCGTCCAGGCTATGCTATCGAGTACGATTTCTTCGATCCTCGCGACCTGAAACCGACGCTGGAAAGCAAATACATTCATGGTCTGTTCTTTGCGGGACAGATCAACGGCACCACCGGTTACGAAGAAGCCGCTGCACAAGGCCTGCTTGCCGGTCTGAACGCCGCTCGATTCTCTGCGGAGAAAGAGGGCTGGGCGCCGCGTCGCGATCAGGCCTACCTGGGTGTACTGGTCGACGATCTCTGCACGCTGGGTACCAAAGAACCGTACCGCATGTTTACCTCACGTGCGGAATATCGCCTGATGCTGCGCGAAGACAATGCCGATCTGCGTCTGACCGAAGCGGGCCGTGAGCTGGGTCTGGTTGATGACGTGCGTTGGGCGCGCTTCAACGAGAAGCTGGAAAATATCGAACGTGAACGTCAGCGTCTGAAATCCACCTGGGTGTCGCCATCCTCTGAGTCTGCGGGCGAAGTGAATACTCACCTGAGTGCGCCGCTGTCACGTGAAGCCAGCGGAGAAGATCTGCTGCGTCGCCCGGAAATGACCTACGAACAGCTGACCGCGCTGACGCCATTCGCGCCTGCGCTGGGCGATGCTCAGGCCGCTGAACAGGTTGAGATTCAGGTGAAATACGAAGGTTATATCGCGCGTCAGCAGGATGAGATTGAAAAACAGCAGCGTAACGAAAATACGCTCCTGCCTGCGACGCTCGATTATCGTCAGGTTAACGGTCTCTCCAACGAAGTGATCGCCAAGCTGAACGATCATAAACCGGTTTCAATTGGCCAGGCGTCACGTATTTCCGGGATTACTCCTGCCGCGATCTCAATTTTGCTGGTTTGGCTGAAAAAACAAGGTATGCTGCGCCGCAGCGCGTAATAACGGTTTTGGGCGGCGGCGTTTCGCGAGCCGCCCTACAAATTCGTAAGCCGGATAAAGCTAACATCCGGCAAATTATCCCCAACAGGTAACTTTCGTGATTAACAAACTCTCTCGTCTGCTGGATGAAGCAGGCATTTCGCTCACCGATCACCAGAAAAATCAGCTGGTGGCCTATGTCGATATGCTGAACAAATGGAACAAAGCGTACAACCTGACGTCCGTACGCGATCCTAACGAGATGTTAATTCGACATATTCTGGACAGCATCGTGGTTGCGCCGCATTTGCAGGGGCAACGGTTTATCGATGTCGGTACGGGCCCTGGATTGCCGGGTATCCCGCTTTCGATCGTGCGTCCTGAATCGCATTTTACGTTGCTCGACAGCCTGGGTAAGCGTGTACGCTTCCTGCGTCAGGTGCAGCATGAGCTGAAACTGGAGAACATCGCGCCGGTGCAAAGCCGGGTGGAAGAGTTCCCCGCAGAGCCGCCGTTTGACGGCGTCATCAGCCGTGCGTTTGCTTCTCTGACGGACATGGTGACCTGGTGTAAGCACTTACCAGCGGAAAATGGCCGCTTCTATGCGCTGAAAGGGCAGAGGCCTGACGATGAAATCAGCCAGTTACCGACTGAATTTTCCGTAGAAAATATCGTTGAACTCCGTGTTCCGCACCTGGAAGGCGAACGCCATCTGGTGACAATTAGAACAAACAAAAGTTAACTTTTATCAAAAAATATCGGAAAAAACCGACCTCGATTTTGTTAAAAAGAAGCGACAAAAACGATGGAACATTCAGTTACATTTAACGACATTTTAACTAGACTGTATCTGGCATTTAACGTGGCTCTTTTTGTTAACAATAAAAATAGTCAACGTGGAAAATATCAGTCTACTAGCAGTCGATTCGCTGAATGAAAATTGAATGTTAAATTTTTATTATAAATGTCAATAAGCTGTTTTTACGGTGTGTGTGTCATTTTTGAAAAGAGTTGTCTCTAATTGCCTTTAAGATCAAAACACTGGCAAGTTATGAATTGAGGCTAATCTCAATCGAACATCATCAAAAATGTTTATTATGTGATCTGGAGCACGCTTTGTAGTCAGCGTTTTCGCGGTATTTGCACTTTTGTTCGATCGTTCACACTTTCACAAAAATCGCGAAAATAGAGGTGAGGAAAAATATTTAAACATTTATTCACCTTTTTGCTACTTATTGTTTGAAATCACGAGGCGTCACCGTATAATTTGACCGCTTTTTGATGCTTGACTCCGAGCCTTAAAGAACGTTTTATACGACACGCGGCATACCTCAAAGGGAGCAGGAGTAATAACGTGATGTCATTGTCGCTCGTGAGTCGAAACGTTGCTCGTAAGCTTCTGTTCATTCAGCTCCTGGCAGTAATAGCAAGTGGACTGCTGTTCAGCCTCAAAGACCCCTTTTGGGGCATTTCCTCCGCGTGCGGAGGTATGGCAGTATTCCTGCCTAACATGTTGTTTATGATTTTTGCCTGGCGCCACCAGGTACATACACCGGCTAAAGGCCGAGTCGCCTGGACATTCGCGTTTGGCGAAGCGTTCAAGGTGTTGGCGATGCTGGTGTTGCTGATCGTGGCGTTGGCAGTTTTGAAGGCGGTGTTCTTGCCGCTAATCGTGACATGGATTTTGGTGCTGGTGGTTCAGATACTGGCACCCGCTGTAATTAACAACAAAGGGTAAAAGGCATCATGGCTTCTGAAAATATGACGCCGCAGGATTACATAGGTCACCACCTGAATAACCTTCAGCTGGACCTGCGTACATTCTCGCTGGTAGATCCGCATAACCCCCCAGCCACCTTCTGGACGCTCAATATTGACTCCATGTTCTTCTCGGTGGTGCTGGGTCTGTTGTTCCTGCTTATGTTCCGTAGCGTTGCTAAACGAGCAACCAGCGGCGTACCAGGCAAATTTCAGACCGCGATTGAGCTGGTAATCGGCTTCGTTCATGGCAGTGTCAAAGACATGTACCATGGCAAAAGCAAGCTCATCGCTCCTCTGGCTCTGACGGTTTTCGTCTGGGTCTTCCTGATGAACCTGATGGACCTTCTGCCTATCGACCTGCTGCCGTACATTGCTGAGCATGTACTGGGCCTGCCGGCGCTGCGCGTGGTTCCGTCTGCGGATGTGAACATTACCCTGTCTATGGCACTGGGCGTGTTTATCCTGATTCTGTTCTACAGCATCAAAATGAAAGGCATCGGCGGCTTCGCTAAAGAGTTGACGCTGCAGCCGTTCAATCACTGGGCTTTCATTCCTATCAACTTAATCCTTGAAGGGGTCAGCCTGCTGTCCAAACCGATTTCACTCGGTCTGCGACTGTTCGGTAACATGTATGCCGGTGAGCTGATTTTCATTCTGATTGCTGGTCTGTTGCCGTGGTGGTCACAGTGGATTCTGAATGTGCCGTGGGCCATTTTCCACATCCTGATCATTACGCTGCAAGCCTTCATCTTCATGGTTCTGACGATCGTCTATCTGTCGATGGCGTCTGAAGAGCATTAATTTACCAACACTACTACGTTTTAACTGAAACAAACTGGAGACTGTCATGGAAAACCTGAATATGGATCTGCTGTACATGGCTGCCGCTGTGATGATGGGTCTGGCGGCAATCGGTGCTGCGATCGGTATCGGCATCCTCGGGGGCAAATTCCTGGAAGGCGCAGCGCGTCAACCGGATCTGATTCCACTGCTGCGTACTCAGTTCTTTATCGTTATGGGTCTGGTGGATGCTATCCCAATGATCGCTGTAGGTCTGGGTCTGTACGTGATGTTTGCTGTCGCGTAGTAAGCGTTGCTTGAATTAGTAAGCAATATCAGAACGTTAACTAGATAAGAGGCATTGTGCTGTGAATCTTAACGCAACAATCCTCGGCCAGGCCATCGCGTTTGTCCTGTTCGTTCTGTTCTGCATGAAGTACGTATGGCCGCCGTTAATGGCTGCCATCGAAAAACGTCAAAAAGAGATTGCTGACGGTCTTGCTTCTGCTGAACGAGCTAAAAAGGATTTGGACCTTGCACAGGCCAACGCGACCGACCAGCTGAAAAAAGCGAAAGCGGAAGCCCAGGTTATCATTGAGCAGGCGAACAAACGTCGCGCCCAGATCCTGGACGAAGTGAAAGCTGAAGCAGAACAGGAACGTACTAAAATCGTGGCGCAGGCTCAGGCGGAAATCGACGCTGAGCGTAAACGTGCTCGCGAAGAACTGCGTAAGCAAGTTGCTATCCTGGCTGTTGCTGGCGCCGAGAAGATCATCGAACGTTCCGTGGATGAAGCTGCTAACAGCGACATCGTGGACAAACTTGTCGCTGAACTGTAAGGAGGGAGGGGCTGATGTCTGAATTTGTTACTGTAGCTCGCCCCTACGCCAAAGCAGCTTTTGACTTTGCCGTCGAACACAACAGTGTAGAGCGCTGGCAGGACATGCTGGCGTTTACCGCTGAAGTGACGAAAAACGAACAAATGGCAGAGCTTCTGTCTGGCGCGATGGCGCCGGAAACGCTCGCTAAGTCGTTTATCGCCGTCTGTGGTGAGCAACTGGACGAAAACGGCCAGAACCTGATTAAGGTTATGGCTGAAAATGGTCGTCTGAGAGTGCTCCCGGATGTTCTTGAGCAGTTTATTCATTTACGTGCCGCCAGCGAGGCGATTGCAGAAGTCGAAGTGACTTCCGCGACAGCACTGAGTGAAGAACAGCTTGCGAAAATCAGCACAGCGATGGAAAAACGTCTGTCACGCAAAGTGAAGCTGAATTGCAATATCGATAAGTCTGTAATGGCAGGCATTATCATCCGTTCGGGTGATATGGTCATTGATGGCAGCGTACGCGGCCGTCTTGAACGCCTTGCAGACGTCTTGCAGTCTTAAGGGGACTGGAGCATGCAACTGAATTCCACCGAAATCAGCGAACTGATCAAGCAGCGCATTGCTCAGTTCAGTGTTGTGAGTGAAGCTCACAACGAAGGTACTATTGTTTCTGTAAGTGACGGTGTTATCCGCATCCACGGCCTGGCCGATTGTATGCAGGGTGAAATGATCTCCCTGCCGGGTAACCGTTACGCTATCGCACTGAACCTGGAGCGCGACTCCGTTGGTGCAGTTGTGATGGGTCCGTATGCTGACCTTGCCGAAGGCATGAAAGTTAAGTGTACGGGTCGTATCCTGGAAGTTCCGGTTGGCCGTGGCCTGCTGGGTCGTGTGGTTAACACCCTGGGTGCGCCAATCGACGGTAAAGGTGCGCTGGATAACGACGGCTTCTCCGCTGTTGAAGCTATCGCGCCGGGCGTTATCGAACGTCAGTCCGTTGATCAGCCTGTTCAGACTGGTTATAAGTCCGTTGATGCCATGATCCCAATCGGTCGTGGTCAGCGTGAACTGATCATCGGTGACCGTCAGACCGGTAAAACCGCGCTGGCAATCGATGCCATCATCAACCAGCGTGATTCCGGCATCAAATGTGTCTACGTTGCTATCGGCCAGAAAGCGTCCACCATTTCTAACGTGGTACGTAAACTGGAAGAACACGGCGCGCTGGCTAACACCATCGTTGTTGTGGCAACCGCGTCTGAATCCGCTGCACTGCAATACCTGGCGCCGTATGCCGGTTGCGCAATGGGTGAATACTTCCGTGACCGTGGTGAAGATGCGCTGATCATTTATGATGACCTGTCTAAACAGGCTGTCGCATACCGTCAGATCTCCCTGCTGCTCCGTCGTCCGCCAGGACGTGAAGCATTCCCGGGCGACGTATTCTATCTCCACTCCCGTCTGCTGGAGCGTGCTGCGCGTGTTAACGCCGAATACGTTGAAGCCTTCACCAAAGGTGAAGTGAAAGGGAAAACCGGTTCTCTGACCGCTCTGCCGATTATCGAAACCCAGGCGGGTGACGTTTCTGCGTTCGTTCCGACTAACGTAATCTCCATTACCGATGGTCAGATCTTCCTGGAAACCAACCTGTTTAACGCCGGTATTCGTCCTGCGGTTAACCCGGGTATCTCCGTATCCCGTGTAGGTGGTGCAGCGCAGACCAAGATCATGAAAAAACTGTCCGGTGGTATCCGTACCGCACTGGCACAGTATCGTGAACTGGCGGCGTTCTCTCAGTTTGCATCCGACCTTGACGATGCAACCCGTAAGCAGCTTGACCACGGTCAGAAAGTGACCGAACTGCTGAAACAGAAACAGTATGCGCCGATGTCTGTCGCGCAGCAGTCTCTGGTTCTGTTCGCAGCAGAACGTGGTTACCTGGCAGATGTTGAATTGTCGAAAATCGGTAGCTTCGAAGCCGCTCTGCTGGCTTACGTCGACCGTGATCACGCTCCACTGATGCAAGAGATCAACCAGTCCGGTGGCTATAACGACGAAATCGAAGGCAAGCTGAAAGGCATCCTCGATTCCTTCAAAGCAACCCAATCCTGGTAACGTCTGGTGGCCTGCCCTAAGGCAGGCCGCAAGGCATTGAGGAGAAGCTCATGGCCGGCGCAAAAGAGATACGTAGTAAGATCGCAAGCGTCCAGAACACGCAGAAGATCACTAAAGCGATGGAAATGGTCGCCGCTTCCAAAATGCGTAAATCGCAGGAACGTATGGCGGCCAGCCGTCCTTATGCAGAAACCATGCGCAAAGTGATTGGTCACCTTGCAAACGGTAATCTGGAATATAAGCACCCTTACCTGGAAGAACGCGACGTTAAACGCGTGGGCTACCTGGTGGTGTCGACAGACCGTGGTCTGTGTGGTGGCTTGAACATTAACCTGTTCAAAAAAATTCTGGCGGAAATGAAAGGTTGGTCTGATAAAGGCGTTCAGTGCGATATCGCAATGATCGGCTCTAAAGGCGTCTCTTTCTTCAATTCCGTTGGCGGCAACATCGTCGCGCAGGTCACTGGCATGGGGGATAACCCTTCCCTGTCCGAACTGATCGGCCCGGTAAAAGTGATGTTGCAGGCTTACGATGAAGGCCGTCTGGACAAGCTTTATATTGTAAACAACAAATTTATCAACACCATGTCTCAGGTTCCTACCATCACTCAGCTGCTGCCGCTGCCTGCGTCAGAAGATGAGGATCTGAAGCGTAAATCCTGGGATTACCTGTATGAACCCGATCCGAAAGCGCTGCTGGATACCCTCCTGCGCCGCTACGTAGAGTCTCAGGTTTATCAAGGTGTTGTAGAAAACCTGGCCAGCGAGCAGGCCGCACGTATGGTGGCGATGAAAGCCGCGACCGACAATGGCGGCAGCCTGATCAAAGAGCTGCAGTTGGTATACAACAAAGCTCGTCAGGCCAGCATTACTCAGGAACTCACCGAGATCGTCGGTGGTGCATCCGCGGTATAACCAGGTTAATTCGTAGAGGATTCAAGATGGCTACTGGAAAAATTGTCCAGGTAATCGGCGCCGTAGTTGACGTCGAATTCCCTCAGGATGCCGTACCGCGCGTGTACGAAGCTCTTGAGGTACAGAATGGTAATGAAGTGCTGGTGCTGGAAGTTCAGCAGCAGCTCGGCGGCGGTATCGTGCGTACCATCGCAATGGGTTCTTCTGACGGCCTGCGCCGTGGTCTGGATGTAAAAGACCTCGAGCACCCGATCGAAGTCCCGGTAGGTAAAGCAACACTGGGTCGTATCATGAACGTACTGGGTCAACCGGTTGACATGAAAGGCGACATCGGTGAAGAAGAGCGTTGGGCTATCCACCGCGCAGCACCGTCCTATGAAGAGCTGTCAAACTCTCAGGAACTGCTGGAAACCGGTATCAAAGTAATCGACCTGATGTGTCCGTTCGCTAAGGGCGGTAAAGTCGGTCTGTTCGGTGGTGCGGGTGTAGGTAAAACCGTAAACATGATGGAGCTGATCCGTAACATCGCGATCGAGCACTCCGGTTACTCTGTGTTTGCGGGCGTAGGTGAACGTACTCGTGAGGGTAACGACTTCTACCACGAAATGACCGAATCCAACGTTATCGATAAAGTATCCCTGGTGTATGGCCAGATGAACGAGCCGCCGGGAAACCGTCTGCGCGTTGCACTGACCGGCCTGACCATGGCTGAGAAATTCCGTGACGAAGGCCGTGACGTACTGCTGTTCGTCGATAACATCTATCGTTATACCCTGGCCGGTACGGAAGTATCCGCACTGCTGGGTCGTATGCCTTCAGCGGTAGGTTATCAGCCGACCCTGGCGGAAGAGATGGGTGTTCTTCAGGAACGTATCACCTCCACCAAAACCGGTTCTATCACCTCCGTACAGGCGGTATACGTACCTGCGGATGACTTGACTGACCCATCCCCAGCAACCACCTTTGCGCACTTAGACGCAACCGTGGTACTGAGCCGTCAGATCGCGTCTCTGGGTATCTACCCGGCCGTTGACCCGCTGGACTCCACCAGCCGTCAGCTGGACCCGCTGGTTGTTGGTCAGGAACACTACGACACTGCGCGTGGCGTTCAGTCCATCCTGCAGCGTTATCAGGAACTGAAAGACATCATCGCCATCCTGGGTATGGATGAACTGTCTGAAGAAGATAAACTGGTGGTAGCACGCGCACGTAAAATTCAGCGCTTCCTGTCCCAGCCGTTCTTCGTAGCGGAAGTATTCACCGGTTCTCCGGGTAAATACGTTTCCCTGAAAGACACCATCCGTGGCTTTAAAGGCATCATGGACGGCGAATACGATCACCTGCCAGAGCAGGCGTTCTACATGGTCGGTTCCATCGACGAAGCCGTGGAAAAAGCCAAAAAACTTTAACGCCTTAATCGGAGGGTGATATGGCAATGACTTACCACCTGGACGTCGTCAGCGCAGAGCAACAAATGTTCTCTGGTCTGGTCGAGAAAATCCAGGTAACGGGTAGCGAAGGTGAACTGGGTATTTACCCGGGTCACGCCCCGCTGCTCACCGCCATTAAGCCTGGTATGATCCGCATCGTGAAACAGCACGGTCATGAAGAGTTTATCTACCTGTCTGGCGGCATTCTTGAAGTGCAGCCTGGTAGCACGACCGTTCTGGCTGATACCGCCATTCGTGGCCAGGATCTCGACGAAGCGCGAGCCCTGGAAGCGAAACGCAAAGCGGAAGAGCACATCAAGAGCTCTCACGGCGACGTGGATTACGCTCAGGCGTCTGCGGAACTGGCCAAAGCGATCGCGCAGCTGCGCGTTATCGAGCTGACCAAGAAAGCGATGTAACACCGGCTTGAAAAGTCAAAAAGCCAGTCTGGTTTCCAGGCTGGCTTTTTTTATGATTTTGACCCGTTATATACATAATATTTATTAATATTCAAAAAGTTATCCGATCCCGTCAACGCTAATTGTCACCCTCTCGACGCAGTGCTATTTTGTCTCGCATGTAACTATTACAGCTGTAACTATATGAGGGATCATTAGCATGTCATTTAAACCTTTATTTGAAGGCCCGCAATCAGCTCGTCAGACTGACCGCGCCACGTTTATTCGTCAAACCTACATTCACCTTGCCGTTTCGGTACTGGGCTTTATTTTGCTGAGCGCGGTGTTGATGAATCAGGGCGTGGGCGAGATGATGCTGGCAAAACTGGCGGCGGGCGGTCGTTATGGCTGGCTGGTGGTACTGGGGGCATTTATGCTGGTGAGCATGCTGGCGACGCGTCTCGCCGATAACGTGGAATCCGATAACACTCAGCAGATTGGCCTTGGGATTTACGTGCTCGCCGAAGCGTTAATTTTCGCGCCGTTGCTCACCATGGCCAGATACATCAACCCGGACATCATCCCATCCGCTGCGATTACCACGCTGCTGCTGGTGTGCGGCCTGACCTTTACCGCCTTCACCACGCGTAAAGACTTTTCTTTTATGCGTTCGTTTTTGACGATAGCGAGCTTTATCGCGCTGGGGGCTATTGTGGCAAGCGTGATGCTCGGGTTCTCGCTCGGGATTTGGTTTAGTGCCGCGATGGTGCTGCTGTGTGCCGGGTTTATTCTGTACGATACCTCCAACATCATTCATCACTATCCAACCAACCGTCCTGCTGGCGCAGCGCTGCATTTGTTCGCATCCATCGCCACGATGTTCTGGTATGTGCTGCGGCTGTTTATGTCACGCAACTAAGTTCACGCGGTAAATCGTGCATATGCAGGTTTTACCGCGCTGTTTCAATTTGCCTGAAACTGAAAAGCGGTTTTGATATTTTGTGATTAACATCACAAAAACGTTGATCGATTAAAAAATGAGGCGTAGACTTCTTTTTGTGAGTTGAGTCACAAAAATTATTTTCCTACAAAGGTGCTATCATGAAACTGATCAACAAAATCATCGCTCTTTTCAGCTCTATGAATATCTCTTTCGGTACTATCAACCACTAAGGTTGCATGGCTGAAAGCCTCGTTTGCTGTGTTTCGTTTTGCGCTGTACCGCTAACTAAAACCACAACACATGCGGTGTGAACGAGAACCAAACGAAGAAGGTCGCCTGATGGCGACCTTTTTGTTTATTTGCGGCGTTAATTTTTAGTCAGAAAATCCCCGGTCTTAAAGCTGCCATCCGCGTTACGCTCCAGCGGTTGTGGCAGGTCCAGCGAGAGATACTCCTTGCTGTTTATGCTTTTCCCTTCAGCAATAAAGATATTGCTGGCATCAATATTCCCCACCACCGCATCATCGTATTTTCCGGGCGTTGTGCGCAGCGAAAGGTTGTCGCTGAAGACACCCTGCGTTGACGCATCGCCGTAGGGGCTCGGGCGGAAGATGTAGTTGAAACGCTGATTGTCGACGGCAACGTTGTTCACCACCACCAGCTTGCCCGGGTTAAAGTTATCGGTGAAACCATCAAGATGGTTGCCAATGGCAATACTGTTGCGGATCTCATGTGCGACGGGCTGCCCTTCTCCACCTAACTTAAAGCCGTTACTGGTGTTGTTACGGGCGATGGAGTTTTCAATGACCACCACCCCGTTGGCGCCGTCTTCGATTTTGTTGAACAGATCGTAGCCGTCATCAATGTTGTCGTGTGCATAGCATCCTTCCAGCCGGTTGCCTTCCCCCACGCGCATCTTCACCGCAAAGCCGTCGGCATTGATCTTGCCGGGATCTTCATTGCTGAACGATTCCGAATTCACGACCCGGTTGTAGCTGGCCCACAGTGGGCGACCCAGTTTATCCGGCGAGGAGATTTGAATCCCGGTATCGTCGTTGTGATAGGCCACAACGTTCTCGATAATGTTATGACTGCCCTGAATACGCAAACTCTTATCGGTAATATCGATACCGTTGAGATGCCAGTAGTTCGCGTCCAGCAATATACCGTGGATCACCGCTTTGCCCTTGGCCGCCAGCACTTTCGGCTTATCCTTCAGGCCGCTGGCGCTGAGCGGAATATCCGTTTTCGGATAGCTTCCCGCAGCAAGAATAATTGTTCCGCCTGGCGGCAGCAGATTAATAGCCGTATTGAGATCTAACGGCGACGCTTGCGTCCCTTTCCCCTCTGCTTTTCCGTCTGGCGCAACATACAACGTGTTGCCCGTGATGGTCGTGACGAGTTGCACGTCCATGCTCTGAGTTACCGGCTTGCCGTTTGTGGGCGTCCAGCTAATCTGGAAATTATTGTTCTCCTGAAGCTGAGTGGGCAGGGTAAACATCTCGCCGGCCTTCACCACTTTATCAATCCCGATCACCACTTCGTTGTGACGCACGGTAAAGTTTCCGTCACCGTTGGCGCGTGCCTGGAGGATGTAATCCTTGCTCAGACTCTTCTCTGCGGAAGCAATCTGCATCACCGGCGGCCAGCTTTTCGCCACAAAAGGCGCGGATGCCACGGTTTGCGCAGGAGAAGTGGTGAGTGACGCATCGCGAACGGTGATTTTGGCATTGCGCGAGGCGAAGAAGCCAACGTAGTAATGTTGCTTATCCTGTACCGAAATAAGATCGGCACGCGGCAGTTTTTCGCTGACCCACTCATCACTGCCCGCAGGAGCCCAGGCGGTAATGAAGCCTTCGTTGGTACGCTCAAGCTTCAGGCGGAAGGTCGGCGTCTTTTGCAGATCAACTTCTTCTTTGTAGCTCACCTTATTTATCGCTGACCCGGAATTGCCCCACGGTTGTGTGATGCCTTCGCGCGCGATGGCCTGTAGCTTCACGCGGTGAGCATCTTTTTTGTCCTGCGTCATGATGGCATTCATCACCATGTTGGATGCGGCCGGGAACTCCTCGTAGCCCTCTTTCAGTGGCTCCTGACGCGGAGTGCCAATTACATCGCGCACCAGTAAACCCGCACCCTCCTGTGCCGCCGGTTTGGCGCCGTTTTCCGGGCCAAACTGATCGACGGTCACCGTGGCCTGCAGCACAAAGTTTTCATCTGCGGGGAGTTGGGTGTAGAAAAACGTCAGGCCATCATGCGAGTTAGCAATCTTGCCGCCGCGGCTCTCCAGGGTAATCGGTTTGCTCAAATCCGCCGTGCTGTCCTGGCTGAGCGTTTTACCCTCAATGGTGACGTTATTCACGCCAACCTTTTCCGGCAGGACGTTGGAGGAGAAATTGACATCAGTCGATTGCCCAAAGGCGACCGCTTTCCAGAGTGGAGCCTGTGCGGCCAGTGCCGGTAGGGTAATAACAGCGCTGCACAGAGTTAAAGCCAGAGGTAATTTGTTTTTCATATTATATTCCTGAATGGTTTCCCGCTGCGATTATCACCAAAATGAAATGCTGTTTCTTTTTTGTGCGTCACAAAATAGCTCAAATAAAACACTGTTTTATTTCTGCGCGATCTTTATTCAGGTGGCAAAAGAAGAGCCTAAGCAGTGGCATAGCGCGTAATTCGGCGTTCTGGCTAAACTTTTACAAGACAAAACGTTTTATGATGGTCGAAAATGGGCTCAGAAAGACGTGTAACAACAGACGGTTGACCGTTTTAACAGCAGACCATTTCATGATGAAAAATATGTAGAAATTTCAAGGTGAAATGGGGTTTACTTCTTACTTAATTTACAGACAGGATGCATATGTCTAACAGTACAATGAGCGTCGTGATCCTTGCCGCTGGCAAAGGCACCCGCATGTATTCCGAACTTCCAAAAGTGCTGCACACCCTGGCAGGAAAGCCAATGGTGCAACACGTCATTGATGCTGCCAATAAATTAGGCGCAGCGCAGGTCCATCTGGTATATGGCCACGGCGGCGAACTGCTCAAAAAGACGCTGACCGACGGCAATCTGAACTGGGTGCTTCAGGCTGAACAGCTGGGTACGGGCCATGCCATGCAGCAGGCCGCGCCGTTCTTTGCCGATGATGAAGACATCATGATGCTGTATGGCGATGTACCGCTGATTTCCATTGAGACGCTGCAACGCCTGCGCGATGCGAAACCGCAGGGCGGCATTGGCCTGCTGACCGTCAAGCTCGACGATCCTACCGGCTATGGCCGCATCACCCGCGAAAATGGCAAGGTGACCGGCATCGTTGAGCATAAAGACGCCAGCGATGAACAGCGTCAGATTCAGGAAATTAACACCGGCATTTTGATTGCCAGCGGTGCGGATATGAAGCGCTGGTTGTCGAAGCTGAACAACAACAATGCGCAGGGTGAGTTCTATATCACCGACATCATCGCGATGGCGTATCAGGAAGGGCGTGAAATTGCCGCCGTACATCCTGACCGCCTGAGCGAAGTGGAAGGCGTCAACAACCGTCTGCAACTCTCTCGCCTGGAACGTGTTTACCAGTCTGAGCAGGCCGAAAAGCTGCTGCTGGCTGGCGTAATGCTGCGCGACCCGGCGCGTTTTGATCTCCGTGGCACCCTGGTTCACGGGCGCGATGTGGAAATCGACGCTAACGTTATTCTGGAAGGCGACGTTACGCTGGGCAACCGCGTGAAAATTGGCGCGGGCTGCGTGATTAAAAACGCGGTGATTGGCGATGATTGCGAAATCAGCCCCTATAGCGTGGTGGAAGACGCGCGTCTTGACGCCGCCTGCACCATCGGCCCGTTCGCTCGTCTGCGTCCTGGCGCAGAACTCATGGAAGGCGCGCACGTCGGCAACTTCGTTGAAATGAAAAAAGCGCGTCTGGGTAAAGGCTCGAAAGCCGGTCATCTGACTTACCTGGGCGATGCAGAAATTGGCGACAACGTGAATATCGGCGCAGGCACCATCACCTGTAACTACGATGGTGCGAATAAATTCAAAACCATCATTGGGAATGATGTGTTTGTGGGTTCTGACACGCAGCTGGTGGCGCCGGTTACCATCGGCAATGGCGTGACCATCGCCGCAGGCACCACCGTAACGCGCAATGTTGCTGATAACGAACTGGTTTTAAGCCGTGTACCGCAGGTCCATAAACAGGGCTGGCAGCGTCCGGTGAAGAAGAAGTAAGTTTCGTGGCGGGCTTGCCCGCCCAACAAATTTGTAGGCCTGATAAGGCGAAGCCGCCATCAGGCAGACTGGGGATGAGGAGATAACATAATCTCCCGCCCAAAAAGCAGTACTCAAAATAATAACCCCACTCTCTACAAAGGCTCGGGGCGCCCGAAAATACGGGCATACAGGTTGACCGACAACGACTGGCATATCGCCAAAATCGGAATTAAAAAACTATGTGTGGAATTGTAGGCGCAGTCGCGCAACGTGATGTAGCTGAGATCCTTCTCGAAGGTTTACGTCGTCTGGAATACCGTGGTTATGACTCCGCGGGTCTGGCGGTCGTTGATGAAAAGGGCAATATGACCCGTCTGCGTCGTCTGGGTAAAGTCCAGATGCTCTCTCAGGCGGCGGAAGAACACCCGCTTCACGGCGGCACCGGTATTGCTCACACCCGTTGGGCAACGCACGGCGAACCATCAGAAACCAACGCGCATCCGCATGTTTCTGAACACATTGTGGTGGTGCATAACGGCATCATCGAAAACCACGAACCGCTGCGCGAAATGTTGCAGGGCCGTGGCTATACATTCGTGTCCGAAACGGATACCGAAGTGATCGCGCACCTGGTGCACTGGGAAATGGAACAGGGCGGCACGCTGCGTGAAGCTGTGCTGCGCGCCATCCCACAGCTGCGTGGCGCGTACGGTACCGTGATTATGGATACCCGCAACCCGGAAACCCTGCTGGCCGCGCGTTCGGGTAGCCCGCTGGTTATCGGCCTCGGCATGGGTGAAAACTTTATCGCCTCTGACCAGCTGGCGCTGCTGCCGGTGACGCGTCGCTTTATCTTCCTCGAAGAGGGCGATATCGCGGAAGTGACCCGCCGCGCGGTAACCGTGTTTGATAAATCTGGCGCAGAAGTAAAACGTCAGGATATCGAATCCAATCTCCAGTATGACGCCGGCGATAAAGGTATTTACCGCCACTACATGCAGAAAGAGATTTACGAGCAGCCTAACGCCATCAAAAACACCCTGACTGGCCGCATCAGCCACGGGCAGGTTGATTTAAGCGAACTGGGTCCGAACGCCGACGAACTGCTGGCGAAAGTGGAGCACATTCAGATTATCGCGTGTGGTACCTCCTACAACTCCGGGATGGTTTCTCGCTACTGGTTTGAATCGCTGGCGGGCGTACCGTGCGACGTGGAAATCGCCTCTGAATTCCGCTATCGCAAATCTGCGGTGCGTCGTAACAGTCTGATGATCACCCTGTCTCAGTCTGGCGAAACGGCAGATACCCTTGCGGGTCTGCGTCTGTCGAAAGAGCTGGGATATCTGGGGTCACTGGCAATCTGTAACGTGCCGGGTTCCTCGCTGGTGCGTGAATCTGACCTGTCGATGATGACCAATGCCGGTACTGAAATCGGCGTGGCATCGACCAAAGCGTTCACCACTCAGTTAACGGTTCTGTTAATGCTGGTGGCGAAACTGGCGAGCCTGAAAGGTCTGGATGCGTCCATCGAACACGATATCGTTCATGGTTTGCAAGCGCTGCCGAGTCGTATTGAGCAGATGCTGTCGCAGGACAAACGTATTGAAGCGCTGGCGGAAGATTTCTCTGACAAACATCATGCGCTGTTCCTTGGCCGTGGCGACCAGTACCCTATCGCCCTGGAAGGCGCTCTGAAGCTAAAAGAGATCTCCTACATTCACGCGGAAGCCTACGCCGCAGGCGAGCTGAAACACGGCCCGCTGGCGCTGATTGATGCAGATATGCCGGTTATCGTGGTTGCGCCGAACAACGAACTGCTGGAAAAACTGAAGTCCAACATTGAAGAAGTGCGTGCGCGCGGCGGTCAACTGTACGTTTTCGCCGACCAGGATGCTGCTTTCACCAACAGCGACAACATGCACATCATCGAGATGCCGCACGTTGAAGAGGTGATTGCGCCAATCTTCTATACCGTACCGCTGCAGTTGCTGGCATATCACGTCGCGCTGATTAAAGGCACTGACGTTGACCAGCCGCGTAACCTGGCGAAATCGGTAACAGTTGAGTAAAATTTGAACGCGAATGGAAAAGGTTGCCGTAACGGCAACCTTTTTGCGTTCCTGTGCATGGTACAGGAATAGAACTGAGGCATTTTAGTCTTATGATCACGAGTTTTTCCGGGATAGATTTCGAATAGCCAATTATCTGATTTGTTAATTTTCAAACCATCAATGATATGTTTTTAATATTCAATATTTTTTGAAACAATATTAAACTAAATGAATTCTTAAATATAATGAGATCGGTTGCATCAATTCAAGCGTTAAGATAATTATACTTATTAAATATAATATTTTGTGTTTTTTATATATTACAGAGTTATGGATTTATATTTAATATTGTTTTAATGTATTTATAAATTAATAAATATTATATCCATCCAAAATATTATTTTGCGGTGAATTATAATTTATTCTTGCTATTTCCCCTTTCCAGGTATTAACATCCCCCCCGTCAATATGTGTCCCATCTTTTCCAGATGTAATTATTCATACTTGTTGTATTGTATTTGCATATACATGTTGTTACTGCCATTACAGTGATTTATGAATAAGAGGATTGTTCGTCTGAATATGTTGTGATGATTATTGCTATTAATTCTATATATGTAGTTAATATATGGAAAGGAAATGATATTTATTATTTAATGGAGTTAGGGAATGAAACTCAATTTAGTTACAGGTGTATTGGTGCTGTCCTCCACGCTGATGATGGGCCAGGCGCTAGCAGAAGATGGTACTGTTCACTTTCGTGGTGAAGTAACTGATAGTACCTGTAAAGTTGATCCGGCTAGCGCCGATCAATATGTCGATTTGCATAAAGTGAGTACGTCTGGTCTGACTGGCCAGACAGAAAGAACCACGTCACCAACCCCTTTTGATATCAAACTGACAGATTGTCCTGCTGTATTTAAAAATGCCACCGTGGTTTTTGATGGTACAGAAGATCAGGATGCTGCGGGAAAAGGTTATCTGGCAATTGGTAGCGGTGGCGCACCAGTAAACGATGGCACTCATCCAAGTGGTGATTTTACCGGTGATCCACTTCCTGTTGCTGCTGCTACGGGCGTGGCAATCAAAATTACCAACCGTAGCGACAGATCTGTCGTCGGTCTTTTCAACCCATCATTACCTGCTGATATTACTGGCGGCTCTGCCACTCTGTCATTCCTGGCTCAGTATGTTTCTACGAAAGATACTGTAACGCCGGGTACGGGTAATGCTGATTCGCAATTTACCGTAACGTATAGTAAATAACTCACAATATTACTAAATAGCGGAATAAGGGGCTGCCTTTGTCCTCAGCCCCTTTTATCATTTTTTGGTGCTAAATTATGTTGCTACGTTTGTCCACTGTTTTTTTTACGTTTTCTTTATTTATGATGTCAACACTGGCGCAGGCGGGTATTGTTGTGGGCGGAACGCGGGTTATTTATTATAGTAATAAACCCGATGCAACAATTTCGGTTATTAATAAAGAAACTACCGTACCGTATCTGATTCAGGCATGGGTCGATCCTTTTGATAAAACGGACACCAGCAAACCTCCATTTACGGTGATCCCACCCGTGTCTCGCCTTGAAGCCCAGCAGGAAAAGGTGTTGCGTATTATTAAAACACAGGGCGAACTGCCAAAAGACAGAGAATCTGTTTTCTGGTTAAACATCAAAAACATTCCCCCTGCCAGCGATCGGGAAAAAACCAACACTCTGGAAATCGCCGTTAAAACGCGGATTAAATTTTTCTGGCGACCTGCCGAGATTAAAGATACGCCTGAGAGTGTTGTGTTGAAACTAAAATGGCAGATTCAGAATCAAAAGTTAGTGGTTACTAATCCCTCAGCAATTCATATCAATGTGATGGATGTTGCTGTTGACGGTAAAGATGTCCCTCTTAATATCATTCGACCCTTTGAAACGTTAACGCTCCCGTTACCATCAGGCGTAAGTGGAAAATCATTGTTGTGGCACTTTATTAATGACTACGGCGCGATTAGTAAAGATATTAAAATAAAACTCTGACCGTTTTATAAGGAAAATAATGATGAACGGGTCATCACTTTTTATCGCGCTGACATCAGGGGTGCTGTTGTGTCTTACCGGTACTGCCGCTGCGCGTGATGCATTATTTAACCCAGCTTTGCTGGAAATCGATCATCCTATGGATGTCGATATTAGTCAGTTCAATCGATCAAATAGCTTGCAGCCCGGCACCTATAAACTTTCTATTAATGTTAATGGCAAGTTTATCGAAGACCGTGATGTGACGTTTGTACAGGATAATCCAGATAGTAAATTACACCCCTGCTTTGTTGCCATAAAAGATGTGCTGACGGAGTTAGGCGTAAAAGTGAAGGCGATAAAAACGCTGGATAAAATTGACGATAAAATGTGCGTTAATCCAGAGTCACTGATTGATGGCGCAAGCTGGGTACTGGATGTCAATACGTTATCGTTGAACGTTGATATTCCACAAATCTGGCTGGATATCGCTGCGCATAATTACATCAGTCCATCCCGCTGGGACGAGGGGATTAATGCCATGATGATCAACTATGATTTCTCTGGCATGCATTCTTTGAAATCTGATTATGATGAAGGTGATTACTATTACCTGAACCTGCAAAATGGGATTAACCTGGGCGCATGGCGATTGCGTAATTACAGTACCTTAAATGTGACTGAGGACGACACCAGCTACCACTCGCTAAGTTCTTATTTACAGCGTGATATTGCGGCTTTGCGTAGCCAAATTATGATCGGCGATACCTGGACGGCGAGCGATATTTTCGACAGTACTCAGGTGCGCGGTTTAAGGTTATACACCGACGACGATATGCTCCCGTCCAGTCAAAATGGTTTTGCACCCGTGGTGCGTGGGATCGCGAAAAGCAATGCGACAGTAATTATCAAACAAAATGGCTACATTATTTATCAGTCTGCCGTCCCACAAGGGGCATTTGAAATTACCGATCTCAATACTGCCAGCACGGGTGGCGATTTGGATGTGACCGTCAAGGAAGAAGGGGGTAGCGAACAACACTTTACCCAACCTTTTACGTCACTGGCGATCCTCAAACGTGAAAACCAGACAGACTTTGATATCAGCGTAGGGGAAATGCGCGATCAAAGTGGTTTCACACCCGATGTTTTTCAGTCGCAAATATTACATGGTTTGCCGTGGGGGCTAACCGTGTACGGTGGGACGCAAATTGCAGAAGATTACATGTCAGGGGCGATTGGCATCGGTAAAGATATGGGGTCTCTGGGGGCTGTTTCTGTTGATGTAACGCAGGCTAATTCCACTTTTGATGATAGTGATGAGCAGGGGCAGTCATACCGATTCCTGTATTCCAAGCGTTTTGAAGATACTGATACGACATTCCGTCTGGTGGGTTATCGCTACTCCACGCAGGGATATTACACGCTCAATGAATGGGCAAGCCGACGTGATGATGAAGAAGGGTTCTGGGAAACCGGCAACCGGCGTAGTCGCCTGGAAGGGACGTGGACCCAGGCGTTTCCTGAAGGATGGGGTAATATTTATTTGACCCTCAGTCGCCAGGAGTACTGGAAAACGGATGAGGTAGAGCGACTGGTGCAGCTTGGCTACAACAACTACTGGCACCGTATTTCGTGGAACGTATCCTGGAACTATACCGATTCGACGAATATCAGCAGTGGTTCGCATTATTACACCAATGACGACAACAACAACAATGATGATGATGGCGGCGAACATATTTTTATGTTCTCGGTTTCCATTCCGCTCTCTGGCTGGATGCAGGACAGCTATGCTAATTATTCATTGACGCAGAACAATCATAATGAAAGCACCATGCAAGCGGGTGTTAGCGGTACATTGCTGGAAGAGCGTAATATGACCTATAACGTTCAACAGTCCTGGAGTAGTTCGCCAGAAGATACTTACAGTGGAAGTGCGGGTTTGAGCTACGATGGTACATATGGTTCCGTTAGCGGCTCGTATGATTACAGCTCAGAGTCGCAGCGACTGAATTATGGAATGAAAGGCGGTATTCTGGTTCATGCCGATGGAGTGACCTTCTCGCAGGAATTGGGTGAAACCGTTGCGCTTATCAAAGCGCCAGGGGCGGAAGGCGTTGGCGTAGATAACGCCACGGGCGTTTCTACTGACTGGCGCGGTTATACGGTAAAAACGCAAATGTCGCCATACGATGAAAACCGTGTGGCTATCAGTAGCGATTATTTTGAAAAAGCCAATGTTGAAATTGAAAACAGTGTTGTAAACATTGTACCTACACGTGGTGCGGTTGTTCGCGCTGAATTCGTCACGCATGTGGGTTATCGCGTGTTATTTTTCGTGAAAACAGCAAGTGGTAAGCCAGCCCCCTTTGGCGCAATGGCAATGGCAAATTTGGAATCAGGGTCTGTCACAGGGATCGTTGGAGACAATGGTGAATTGTACCTTTCAGGTATGCCAGAAAAAGGTAGTTTTACACTGACTCTCGGTACTGATAAAACCTGTACTGCACATTATCAGCTCACCGTTCAGTCACCGAAAGCATTGCTGGAATTACCAGTGAGTTGCCAATAATAAAAGGAATTATAGTAATGAATAAAATATGGATGCCTGTATTGTCGGGAATACTGATGCTGATAAGTTTATCGGCGTTCTCTGCACCAACCGGGTATTGTGTTGCTGACAGTGGTACGTTCCATAACACACTGCCTTTTAGTGGTACAACAATTACAGTGCAGCAGAACCGTGCCGGGCAGGTTGTTGAAAGAGATGTCGATAATGGACTGTCCTATCAAGGGCATTGCTATTGCCAAACGGATATCAATGGTAGCTGGGCGCATATTTATTACACGGCAATAATGAATCCAGCCTTACCTGAGTCGGGAGCGAGAAGCGGTATCCAGTATTATAATTTAGATGAGTATTTGGATGTCGGTGTATCATTCTATATCCTCGGTAAAGGATATTTTAATGCCCCATTTGCCGACCAACCTAACCAGCCAAGTGATGGGGTCTATAAATGTCACGGGGTAGCAGGCGATCCGTTACCTTTCTATAGTGGTGGGCAAGCAAAACTTTATTTTTATATTAAGCAACCGTTTATTGGGAAAATTGTTATTCCTCAAACGTTGATCAGTAAACTGTATGGCACGATCACACCGGATGATCCTCTTAATGTCGCGATGTCTGATGTGTATATTGCCGGAGATATTACCGCGCCACAAAGCTGTACGATTAATGCCGGGCAAATTATTGAGTTCGATTTTAAACAAATCCCCGCGTCTGAATTTTCGTCTACAGCCGGAACGGCGCTGACAGCCAGAAAACAAACGCAAACAGTAAATGTGGATTGTACCGGAATGGCGCAGGGGCAAGACGTCGATGTATCGTTACATGCGTCGCCGGTGGCTTCTGACCCCACCATGATTCAAACCTCCAACCCGGATGTAGGAATCAAAGTTTACGATGAATTCAATAATGAAGTGAATGTGAACGGTGGGATAATGGAAACGGAGATGGGGAGGATCAGGTTAGGCGAGGAAGATGGCTCGTTAACGTTTTCTGCGGCGCCCGCCAGCGCAACGGGGGCCAGACAGGAGCCCGGCGTGTTTGATGCTACGGCAACCATTAATGTGGAGATTAAAAACTAATCTCGCAATATGTTCCCCAACGGCTGCTTCGGCGGCCGTTGTCATTTTCTCCATCTTGTACCACGCTTACTATCAGGTTTTATGACAAAATAGTGACAATGATTGGAAATAAATCTGATAATAATCATTGCATTAGATAATTTTCCACGGATGTCATAAAAATGTCATATTCCATACATATAACTGTCACCTGTTTGTCCTATTTTGCTCATCGTAGCCATTAAACAATGCTTTATGAATCCTCCCAGGAGACATTATGAAAGTTATGCGTACCACCGTCGCAACTGTTGTCGCCGCGACCTTATCGATGAGTGCTTTCTCTGCGTTTGCTGCAGCAAGCCTGACAGGTGCTGGTGCAACATTCCCGGCGCCGGTGTATGCCAAATGGGCTGACACCTATCAGAAAGAGACCGGTAATAAGGTTAACTACCAGGGTATTGGTTCTTCTGGCGGCGTAAAACAAATTACCGCTAACACCGTGGATTTCGGCGCATCTGATGCCCCGCTTTCTGACGAAAAACTGGCGCAGGAAGGCCTGTTCCAGTTCCCGACCGTTATCGGCGGTGTGGTTCTGGCTGTAAACATTCCGGGTCTGAAATCTGGCGAACTGGTGCTGGATGGCAAAACCCTGGGTGACATCTACCTGGGTAAAATCAAGAAGTGGGATGATGAAGCCATCACCAAACTGAACCCAGGTGTGAAACTGCCTTCGCAGAATATCGCCGTCGTACGCCGTGCGGATGGTTCCGGTACTTCTTTCGTGTTCACCAGCTATCTGGCGAAAGTGAACGAAGAGTGGAAATCCAAAGTTGGCGCAGGCTCTACCGTGAACTGGCCGACTGGCCTGGGCGGTAAAGGCAACGACGGTATCGCGGCGTTCGTACAGCGTCTGCCGGGTGCGATTGGTTATGTCGAGTACGCTTATGCGAAACAGAATAACCTGGCCTATACCAAAATTGTTTCTGCCGACGGTAAGCCGGTAAGCCCGACCGAAGAGAGCTTCTCTAACGCCGCCAAAGGCGTTGACTGGAGCAAATCCTTCGCCCAGGACCTGACTAACCAGAAAGGTGACGATGTGTGGCCGATTACCTCCACCACCTTCATCCTGGTGCACAAAGAGCAGAAGAAACCTGAGCAGGGTGTAGAAGTGCTGAAGTTCTTCGACTGGGCATACAAAAACGGCGCGAAACAGGCTAACGACCTGGATTACGCTTCACTGCCGGACAGCGTGGTTGAGCAGGTTCGTGCCGCATGGAAGACCAGCGTGAAAGACAGCAGCGGTAAAGCGCTGTACTAACGGGAAATATTGACGAAAATGGCGGGTGGCGCTGCGCTTACCCGCCCTACGGTTCACACTGTAGGCCCGATAAGTGCTTGCGCCATCGGGCAACTTCGTAAAACGCGTTTAACGGAAAGAGTGATTTATGGCTGCAACCAAGCCTGCTTTTAACCCACCGGGTAAAAAGGGTGACATGATCTTCAGCGCGCTGGTAAAACTGGCTGCGCTGATTGTGCTATTGATGTTGGGCGGCATTATCGTGTCCCTGATCATCTCCTCCTGGCCGAGCATCGAAAAATTCGGCTTCTCATTCCTGTGGACCAAAGAGTGGGATGCGCCGAACGATATTTACGGTGCGCTGGTTCCCATCTACGGCACCCTCGTCACCTCGATTATCGCGCTGCTGATCGCCGTTCCGGTGAGTTTCGGCATCGCGCTGTTCCTGACGGAACTGGCTCCCAACTGGCTGCGTCGCCCGTTGGGTATCGCCATTGAACTGCTGGCGGCTATCCCGAGTATCGTTTACGGCATGTGGGGCCTGTTTATCTTTGCCCCGCTGTTTGCGACCTATTTCCAGGAGCCGGTTGGCAACGTTCTCTCCAACATCCCGTTTGTTGGCGCGCTGTTCTCCGGCCCAGCCTTTGGTATCGGGATTCTGGCGGCTGGCGTGATCCTCGCCATCATGATTATCCCGTACATCGCGGCGGTCATGCGCGATGTGTTCGAACAAACGCCGGTAATGATGAAAGAGTCGGCCTACGGTATCGGCTGCACTACCTGGGAAGTTATCTGGCGCATCGTCCTTCCGTTCACCAAAAATGGCGTGATTGGCGGTGTGATGCTGGGCCTCGGTCGTGCGCTGGGGGAAACCATGGCGGTGACCTTTATCATCGGTAACACCTACCAGCTCGACAGCGCCTCGCTGTACATGCCGGGTAACAGTATTACCTCGGCGCTGGCGAATGAATTTGCGGAAGCGGAGTCCGGCCTGCATGTCGCGGCACTGATGGAACTGGGGCTGATCCTGTTTGTGATTACCTTTATCGTGCTGGCAGCGTCTAAATTCATGGTGATGCGCCTGGCGAAAAACGAGGGGGCGCGTTAATGGCTACGCTCGAAATGCAAAACACAACCGCGCTGGCGGAATCCCGCCGCAAAATGCAGGCGCGTCGTCGCCTGAAAAACCGTATCGCACTGACGCTTTCGATGGCGACGATGGCATTCGGCCTGTTCTGGCTGGTGTGGATCCTGATGTCCACCGTAACCCGTGGTATCGATGGGATGTCGCTGGCGCTGTTCACTGAAATGACGCCGCCGCCGAATACAGCAGGTGGTGGTCTGGCGAATGCCCTGGCAGGCAGTGGTTTGCTGATCCTGTGGGCGACGGTATTTGGTACGCCGCTCGGCATTATGGCGGGGATCTACCTGGCGGAATATGGCCGTAAATCCTGGCTGGCGGAAGTGATTCGTTTTATTAACGACATCCTGCTTTCCGCACCGTCGATTGTCGTGGGGCTGTTCGTCTATACCATCGTGGTGGCGCAGATGCAGCACTTCTCCGGCTGGGCCGGGGTGATTGCGCTGGCGCTGTTGCAGGTGCCAATCGTTATTCGTACCACCGAAAACATGCTGAAACTGGTACCCGATAGCCTGCGAGAAGCGGCTTATGCGCTGGGTACGCCGAAGTGGAAGATGATCTCCGCTATCACGCTGAAGGCGTCTGTTTCGGGGATCATGACCGGTATCCTGCTGGCGATTGCCCGTATTGCGGGCGAAACCGCACCGCTGCTGTTTACCGCACTCTCGAACCAGTTCTGGAGTACGGACATGATGCAGCCGATCGCCAACCTTCCGGTCACCATATTTAAATTTGCGATGAGCCCGTTTGCCGAGTGGCAGCAACTGGCCTGGGCCGGGGTACTGATTATTACCCTGTGCGTACTGCTACTGAATATTCTGGCGCGCGTTGTTTTCGCGAAGCAGAAACACGGTTAATTTTTGCGGCGTGGCGGATGCCGCGTCGGATGAGGAAAAGAGTGAAATGAGTATGGTCAATACAACCCCGGGTAAAATTCAGGTTCGTGATTTGAACTTCTACTACGGTAAATTCCATGCCCTGAAGAACATCAACCTGGATATCGCCAAAAACCAGGTGACGGCGTTTATCGGGCCGTCCGGCTGCGGTAAATCCACGCTGTTGCGTACCTTCAACAAAATGTTCGCGCTCTATCCGGATCAGCGTGCGGAAGGGGAAATTCTGCTCGATGGCGACAACATCCTGACCAACACCCAGGATATCGCCCTGCTGCGTGCGAAAGTGGGCATGGTGTTTCAGAAACCGACGCCGTTCCCGATGTCGATTTATGACAACATCGCCTTTGGCGTGCGCCTGTTTGAAAAGCTCTCGCGCACTGATATGGACGAACGCGTGCAGTGGGCGTTGACCAAGGCCGCATTATGGAACGAAACCAAAGATAAACTGCATCAGAGCGGGTACTCTCTCTCCGGTGGTCAGCAACAGCGTCTGTGCATCGCGCGCGGTATCGCTATTCGCCCGGAAGTGCTGTTGCTTGATGAACCGTGCTCCGCGCTTGACCCTATCTCCACCGGGCGTATCGAAGAACTGATCACCGAACTGAAGCAGGATTACACCGTGGTAATTGTTACGCACAACATGCAGCAGGCTGCGCGTTGCTCGGATCACACGGCGTTTATGTACCTGGGCGAGCTGATTGAGTTCAGCGACACGGATGCACTGTTCACCCGCCCGGCGAAGAAACAAACTGAAGATTACATTACTGGCCGCTACGGTTGATTTGGAGTTAACCATGGACAACCTCAATCTTAATAAACACATTTCCGGCCAGTTCAACGCCGAGCTGGAAAGCATCCGCACCCAGGTGATGACCATGGGCGGCATGGTCGAGCAGCAGCTCTCCGACGCGATTACCGCGATGCACAACCAGGACAGCGATCTGGCCAAACGCGTGGTGGAAGGCGACAAACAGGTCAACATGATGGAAGTCGCCATCGACGAAGCGTGCGTGCGCATTATCGCCAAACGCCAGCCGACGGCGAGCGACCTGCGCCTGGTGATGGCTATTATCAAAACCATCGCCGAGCTGGAACGTATTGGCGACGTTGCCGATAAAATTTGCCGCACGGCGCTGGAGAAGTTTTCTTCGCAGCACCAGCCGCTGCTGGTGAGTCTGGAATCGCTGGGCCGCCACACGGTGCAGATGCTGCATGACGTGCTGGACGCGTTTGCGCGTATGGATCTCGACGAAGCGGTGCGTATCTACCGCGAAGATAAGAAAGTCGATCAGGAATATGAAGGCATCGTGCGTCAACTGATGACGTATATGATGGAAGATCCGCGCACTATCCCGAGCGTGTTAACGGCGCTGTTCTGCGCGCGCTCTATCGAGCGTATCGGTGACCGCTGCCAGAATATCTGCGAATACATCTTCTACTTCGTGAAAGGACAGGATTTCCGTCACGTGGGCGGCGATGAGCTGGATAAGCTGCTGGCGGGAAAAGATCCGAAAGAGTAATCGGCTGCGGTAAAATGCCCGGTGGCGCTGCGCTTACCGGGCCAACCCAACGTATGTAGGCCGGATAAGCGTTAACGCCATCCGGCTTTGTTTAGCGTGTAATATCCCACCCGCGCGCTTTCCACAGCGCAGGCAATTGCGCCAAATCGGTAAACGTCGTCACCTTCGGATGAGCAATCGGCTTGTTATGCGGGTCGGCGCAGAAGTAGAACACCTCCATTCCCGCATCAATTCCCGACTGCGCGCCAGCGGAAGAGTCATCCACCAGAATGCAGTTCTCAACGTTGACGTTCATCGCCTTCGCCGCGTGGAACATCAGCGCCGGGTCCGGCTTCCAGCGCTGGATGTCGTAGCCGCTGAACAGTTTTTCCGGGAAATGGTGCAACATCTGAAGCTTGCCCAATGAGTGCTGCATTTTGCTGACCGGGCCGTTAGAGACCACGCACATTGGCACTTTCATGGCATTCAGCAGCGTATCTGCCCCGGCGATGATCTCAAGTTCCGAGTCGAACAGGCGTGCGACCTCAGCGCGATAAACCGGTTCCAGATCTGCGCGGGCGAGATTTACCCCGTGCTCTGCGTTAATGATGTCGATGATCTCGTAGAGTTTCACGCCTTTAAAGCGTTTAAAGATCTCTTCCAGATCAAGCGTAATGCCAAATTCTTTGAACATATGGACATACGCGCGAGAACAAATCACTTCGCTGTCGACCAGCGTGCCGTCACAGTCGAAAAATACTGCTTCAATCCCGGACATATCATTCCCTTAATAACAAGTTTAACGTTTTCGTACTGCTGAATTGAGAGACGCAATCGTTGCCGTATAAGCAAAACAGATGAAAAAAAGTATCTCGCAACCGCGCCTATTGTCGCATTTTGGTATAGGATAGCGACGAATTTTCCTTCCTTTCTGCGGAAATAGATGATGAGCCAACAACAAACTACCCAGGCTTCCGGTCAGGGTATGCTGGAACGCGTGTTCAAACTGCGCGAACACGGCACAACGGCACGTACTGAAGTGATTGCCGGTTTCACCACTTTCCTGACGATGGTCTACATCGTTTTTGTAAACCCACAAATTCTTGGCGTGGCGGGCATGGACACCAGCGCGGTGTTTGTCACCACCTGCCTGATTGCTGCGCTGGGCAGCATCCTGATGGGCGTTTTCGCGAACCTGCCGGTGGCACTGGCGCCCGCGATGGGCCTGAACGCCTTCTTCGCCTTTGTCGTGGTACAGGCGATGGGCCTGCCGTGGCAGGTTGGCATGGGCGCAATCTTCTGGGGCGCAATCGGCCTGCTGTTGCTGACTATCTTCCGCGTGCGTTACTGGATGATTGCCAATATCCCGGTAAGTCTGCGCGTGGGCATCACCAGCGGTATTGGCCTGTTCATCGGTATGATGGGCCTGAAAAACGCGGGTGTCATCGTGGCGAACTCCGAAACGCTGGTGGCGATTGGTAACCTGACCTCTCACAGCGTCCTGCTGGGTGTGCTGGGCTTCTTCATTATCGCCATTCTGGCCTCGCGTAACATTCATGCTGCCGTACTGGTCTCCATCGTGGTTACCACGCTGCTGGGCTGGATGCTGGGCGACGTGCATTACAACGGTATCGTTTCTGCGCCACCAAGCGTCATGACGGTTGTGGGTCATGTTGACCTGGCTGGGTCATTCAACCTGGGCCTGGCGGGCGTGATTTTCTCCTTCATGCTGGTGAACCTGTTCGACTCCTCCGGTACGCTGATTGGCGTGACCGATAAAGCAGGCCTGACCGACGAAAAAGGCAAATTCCCGCGCATGAAACAAGCGCTGTATGTGGATAGCGTCTCGTCCGTCGCCGGTTCCTTTATTGGCACCTCGTCCGTAACCGCGTACATCGAATCCTCTTCCGGTGTGTCCGTCGGTGGCCGTACCGGCCTGACAGCGGTCGTTGTGGGTCTGTTATTCCTGCTGGTTATCTTCCTGTCTCCGCTGGCCGGAATGGTTCCGGGCTATGCGGCTGCGGGTGCGCTGATTTACGTTGGCGTGCTGATGACCTCAAGCCTCGCGCGCGTGAAATGGGAAGACCTGACCGAATCCGTACCGGCGTTCATTACCGCCGTGATGATGCCGTTTAGCTTCTCGATTACTGAAGGTATTGCGCTGGGTTTCATCTCTTACTGCGTGATGAAAATCGGTACCGGCCGTTTCCGCGACCTCAGCCCGTGCGTGATTATCGTTGCGATGCTGTTTGTGCTGAAGATTGTGTTTATTGACGGGCATTAATGCCCTCACCCTAACCCTCTCCCACAGGGAGAGGGGATGGTATGGTGTTCTCCCTCTCCCTGTGGGAGAGGGCCGGGGTGAGGGGAAATTTTTTACGCCTTAACCCGCGAAATATACTCGCCAAACGCGGTCAACTGACCGGTCAGATGATCCAGCGTACCCTGCTCAATGACTTCTCCCAACTGCGGGTCAACCTTGTTCTGAATCACGCCGCCCATAAATTCCGGCTTGTTCATCACCATTGCATCGAGGAAGACCAGAATCTGACGCAGGTGATACTGGCAGCGTGCGCCGCCAATCGCGCCCATAGAGCTGGTCTGAATCAGCACCGGCTTACCGGCCAGCGGCTGTTCCGGCAGGCGTGACAGCCAGTCGATGGCGTTTTTCAGGCCACCCGGCACCGAGTAGTTATATTCCGGCGTCACAATCACCACGCCATCTGCCTGACGAATCTGCTCCGCCAGCGCTAATACGCTTTGCGGAAAACCGTCTTCCTGCTGAACGTCGGCGTCATACAGCGGGATATCGCCAATCGACGGCAGCGGAGCAACGTCCATACCCGCAGGCGCAATTTTCGGCAGGGTGCGCGCAACCATACCGTTAAATGAACCTTTGCGCAGGCTTCCCAGTAACGTAACAACTTTCAACGCTTCGGACATGATTACTCCTGTTTATCTACTGGCCAACGACGGCCAGGCTAATTGAGTATAAGAGCCTTATCAGCCGACAGGCTGGTGAATCGCATCAGACGGGCATCTTCTGCATTCGCGCGCGTTTGTGCGTCGGGCAGGCTCTGCCAGCCGTGCTTACCGTCATATTGCCAGATTTTGAGCTTCTCGATGGCGGGCGTCGCGGCGAGCGACCAGACCAGCACATCCTCCGCATCGCTCAGCGCTTCCAGCTGCGCCAGGCTTGCCGAACGTAAGCGCCCAGAACCGGGTAACAGCTGAAGCAGTTCGGGCTTATCTTTATGGATTTCACCGGTGAGTTTCAGAATGCTGTGGCGCAGGGTCAGCAACTGAACCTGTGCTTCATTTGCGTCATTTTGATTTTTAATCCACAGCTTCTCATTGCCGGTGAAGCAGTCACTTTCCGGATTCTGGGCACGGGAAAGCGAGTAGGCAGAACGCTGTAGTTCAATATCGAGCCCGCATTTTCCTTCGGTGGTCAGGGCGACACCGACAATGTTTCCGGCGTAGGCCAACGAAAAATCGGGAAGGTTGGGGTCACGAAAAACCGGCCTGCCATCAGGCTGATTGATGATTTCTGGTAGTTCGCTGATGCCGTAGAGCATGAACACCAGTTCGGCGAGCAGGGCGCGTGACGCCAGAAATCGTGTTCGTCGATGTGATGGTAATTCGCGGGCCGCATTATGACAGGCTGTTGATAGCCTGACCGAGAGCATATGCCCGTCGTTCAGTATCCCTCTTGCAAAATGTATCGCCATTTTTCGCTCCGTGATTAATGGTCCGTTAATAAATTTCACCCTTATATTATCGGTGAAACGTATACGTTTTAATGCGGAAGCGCAGACTTTGAAAGGGGCAGGACAGGACTTTTACAATTCCTTAGCCGTAACAGTTAAAGATCTCGCAAAAATGACATAAATAAGCAGGATCATTTAATGTTCCGGTATAACGATTTGATGGTCTCCTTGAGCCAGACGATTTTGGGATTGTGGCTATTACGCTTGTGCCAGAGAAGCGTAAAAGGCACCATCAGCTTCTCACGTTGACTCTCATCAAAGGGCAGCGGGCGGGCAACCAACGGTAGATGATGCTGCTGATTGTAGTGCTGACAGTAGAGCGGCGCGGTAGCGATCAGCGAATGATCCGGTTGGGCGGCCATAAACAGCGATTGCTCAAACCCCGCCAGGCTCAGGGCGATAGTGCGTTCGCGTCCCAGCTCCTGTAACACGTTGTCCAGCGCCCAGGTGTCACTCTGTTCCCAGCAGATGCTGATATGCGGATAACGCAGGAAGGTCTCCAGATTCCACTCTTCGCGCAGCGCCGGATGATCCTCGCGCAGCCAGACCCAGGGAAGATCGGTAAACAGCACCTCGAAGTCGATCGACAGCGGCAGGGCGCTAAGCAGTTCTCGTGAGCGCGGGTGGGTTTCGCGACCGGTAAATCCAATATCGACCTCGCCACGCGTGATGGCATCCAGCGAGTCGTAATCCCAGTTACGCACTTTTATCGACGCCTGCGGGTAACGCTGATAAATCTGCTGCGACAGCGTATTAAATTTCAGCATCATCAGCGGCGATTCGGCTGCCAGCTCGAATTTCAGCCCTCCCGGCGTCTCGTTGTGCGGCTTATCGAGGATTTGCTTACCCATCTGCATCCAGTCCGCCAGGTCCTGCTCAATGCTCACCATTAGCGGCGTCGGCGTCAGCCCTAGTGGCGTATTGATAAACAGCGGATCATCAAACCAGGCGCGCAGCTTGGCCAAAGACTTACTGACCGCCGACGGCGTCACGCTCATCCGCTTCGCCGCTTTGGTCACGCTACGCTCCTGCGCCAGCAGTTGCAGGCATAACAGCAGGTTAAGATCGAGGCTGGTGATGGATTTCTTCATGGCGATGCGCGGTCCTGTTGGGCGTGACGGCGATAATCAGCAATAGACTCAGTATGCTACAGGCAATCAGAATCCCGATCAGCATATTCAGCGCATTGAGGCCGAGCACCGCCGCCAGCCAAATCCACAGTGATGAACCGCAGACCTGAGCAATTCCCAGTACCGAACTGGCGACGCCCGCACGCAGGGCGAACGGGCCGAGTGCCTGGCTCATCGCCACGCCAAAGCCGACCGAGAACCCTGCGCAAATCAGCGTAATGCCAAACAGCGTAACAGCATGGGTTGGCGCAAGGATGAGCACCACGCCCGCCGCCAGAAACAGGCACTGCGAGGCCATCATCAGCGTGCGCGGCTTGAAGATGCTCAGTGCAAACGGCGTTGAGAACGAGACTGCCATGCTTACACCCGCCGTTAACGCCATGGTGGTGGCATACTCGCCGCGCGCAAAGCCCATCATCTCCATCAACAGCACCGGTGACGTATTCACAAAGGTGAGGATCACCGAGACGCTAAGCGTGGTGATGGCCAGGCGGCTGAGGAAGAATCGGTCGAGCAGCGATTCGGGTGAGGGAGCAGAGTGGGCGGTGGCATTGTGTTGTTTATCGGGCCGCGTCTCTTTCAGCACCAGCAGTGAGAGCAGGAATACCACTACGCCCATGGTTAACATGGTCCAGAACAGGCTCTGCCAGGGATAGCTGAGCATAATCAGATGTCCCATCACGGGTGCCAGTACGGGCACAATACAGGTGATACCGTTCAGCAGCGACAGTACTTTTGCCCGTCGCTGGTCATCCAGCGTATCGCGCAGAATCGCAAAGGCGACGACGTAACAGTTCCCGGCACCGAATCCCTGCACGAAACGCCCCAGCAGAAACAGCGAGCTCTCCTGCGCCAGTGCGCATAGCGCGGAGGCCAGCACAAACACCACCGCGCCAAACAGCGCGACAGGCCGACGCCCTGAGCGATCGGCGACGCGTCCGGCAAACAGCATCGCGGTCGCCATTCCGGCCAGATAAACCGAGAAGGCAATATGCAGCTGCGCCTCGCTGGCGTTGAGATCGGCGGCAATACGCGGTAAACCCACCAGATACATATCGATACCAGCGGGATAAAGCAAAACAAGGGCGAAACTACACAGGAGATATCCGGCCATAGCGTCCTCACAATAAGCGTGGCGCTCAGGATACGGGGAGGGCGGATGGCTGGCGAGTTGCCATTTGGACAAGTGTGATTTCCTGTGGGGAAAACTCACATGGCAGGCAGTGGTGTTAAACGCCCGGTGGCGCTACGCTTACCGGGCCTACAGGGGTTGTGGCCGAAAACACGGCACGGCCCCGTAGGCCGGATAAGGCGCAGCCGCCATCCGGCGATGGGCGCGAAAGTCTGACAAAAAGACCTTACTTCCCGATACAAAAACTCGAGAAAATCCGCCCCAGCAAATCATCGGAGGTGAATTCCCCGGTTATCTCGCTCAGGGCCTGCTGTGCGAGGCGCAGTTCTTCAGCCAGCAGTTCACCCGCCCAGGCACCCAACAGCTGCGCCTTGCCCTGCTGAAGGTGCTCTGCGGCCTGTTCCAGCGCCTGCAAGTGGCGACGACGCGCCAGGAAGCCGCCTTCCATATTGGTTTCAAAGCCCATACTCTGTTTGAGATGGTTGCGCAGCACTTCCACACCATCGCCGGTACGCGCGGAAAGACGAACCAGTGAGTGACCATTCACCTCGCTTAGTCCCTGCGGCTCGCCGGTAATATCCGCTTTGTTACGCACCACGGTTATTGGCAGATTTTCCGGCAGACGGGCGATAAAATCCGGCCAGATTGTTGCCGGATCAACGGCGTCGGTGGTGGTGCCATCCACCATAAACAGCACGCGGTCGGCTTGTTCGATTTCCTGCCAGGCACGCTCGATACCGATGCGTTCCACTTCATCACTGGCTTCACGCAGGCCCGCCGTATCGATGATGTGCAGCGGCATGCCGTCGATATGAATATGTTCGCGCAGTACATCGCGCGTGGTGCCTGCGATATCGGTGACGATAGCGGCTTCACGCCCTGCCAGCGCATTCAGCAGGCTCGATTTCCCGGCATTAGGGCGTCCGGCAATCACCACTTTCATCCCTTCACGCAGCAGGCTGCCCTGACGCGCTTCGGCACGCACGGCGTCGAGATCGGTCATCACATTGTTGAGCTGCGCTTCGATTTTACCGTCGGAGAGAAAATCAATTTCTTCATCCGGGAAGTCGATGGCAGCTTCCACGTAGATGCGCAGGTGAGTGAGTGCTTCCACTAAGTGATTTACGCGAGCGGAAAACGCACCCTGCAACGAGTTCAGCGCGGAACGCGCCGCCTGTTCGGAGCTGGCGTCAATCAGATCGGCAATCGCTTCTGCCTGCGCTAAATCAAGCTTGTCGTTAAGGAATGCACGCTCGGAGAACTCGCCCGGTTTCGCGATACGCACGCCCGGGATCGTCAGAATACGTTTGAGCAGCAGGTCCAGAATCACCGGGCCGCCGTGTCCCTGAAGTTCCAGCACGTCTTCGCCGGTAAAGGAGTTTGGGCCAGGGAACCACAGGGCGATGCCCTGATCCAGCGCGGTACCATCGACATCTTTGAATGGCAGATAGTCGGCGTAGCGAGGTTTTGGCAGTTTGCCCAGTACGGCTTCGGCCACCTCACGCGCCTTCAGGCCAGAGATGCGCAGAATGCCCACACCACCGCGTCCCGGTGGGGTAGCCTGGGCGATGATCGTGTCGTTTTGGCTCATGATATGTCTCGTCCAATACAAATAAAAAAAGGCGGTCATGAGACCGCCCTATCATTATTGTTCCGATTGCCGGGTGGCGCTACGCTTACCCGGCCAACACCGAATCAGGAGCTTTTCTTCTCGCGGCTATGCAAGCCACGTTTCTCCAGACCACGGTAAATCAGCTGCTGCTGAATAATGGTCACCAGGTTGCTGACGATATAGTACAGCACCAGACCTGACGGGAACCACAGGAAGAACACGGTAAAGATGACCGGCATAAAGGTCATGATCTTCTGCTGCATCGGGTCGGTTACGGTGGTCGGCGACATCTTCTGAATGAAGAACATCGTTACGCCCATCAGAATCGGCAGGATGTAGTACGGGTCCTGTGCAGACAAGTCGTGGATCCAGAGCGCGAACGGCGCATGGCGCAGTTCAACAGAACCCATCAGCATGTAGTACAGCGCAAGGAAGATAGGCATCTGGATAACCAGCGGGAAACAACCGCCCAGCGGGTTAACCTTCTCTGCTTTGTACAGGGCCATCATTTCCTGGCTCTGACGCTGTTTGTCATCGCCCAGACGCTCACGCATCGCCGCGATCTTCGGCTGCAGCATACGCATCTTCGCCATGGAGGTGTACTGCGCTTTAGTCAGCGGGTACATGATGCCACGAACGATGAAGGTGATAACGATGATGGAGAAGCCCCAGTTACCCAGGAAGCTGTGGATCCATTTCAGCAGTTTGAACAGCGGCTGAGAGATGAACCACAACCAACCGTAATCAACGGTCAGATCCAGGTGCGGCGCAACGGCTGCCATTTTATCCTGAATTTCCGGGCCAACCCACAGGGTGCTGCCAAGCGTACCGGTTTGACCCGGTTGAACCAGCACTGGCTGAGATTTGTAGCCGATTGCTGCAACGCCGTTACCGAGGTTAGCGGTATAGAAGTTGTTGGAGCCATCGTTACGCGGAACCCATGCCGTCGCGAAATACTGTTGCAGCATCGCCACCCAACCGCCTTTGGAGCTGACGTTCAGGTTTTCGTTATCTGCAATGGTATCGAATTTGTATTTTTCATACTTCGCGTCAGGCGTGGAGTATGCAGCGCCGCGGAAGGTGTGCAGCGCAAAGTTGCTGCTGCCCGTATCGCGGTGAGTCGGCAGATTGATGGACTGCTTAAGCTGACCAAAGGTGGACAACTCTAACGGTTTCTCGCTGCTGTTCTGCACGCTATAGCCCACGTTCACCGCATACTCGCCCTTTTTCAGGGTGAAGGTTTTGGTGAAGGTGTTGCCCGCTTTATCGGTATAGGTCATCGGGATAACCAGTTCGTTCTGACCATTGGCCATCACGAAAGTATCGCTGGTGACGTTATACAGCGGACGATCGCCATTTGCCGGGTTATCCGGGCCATCACGACCGGTCAGGCCGCTTTGTGCCTGATAGATAAACTGCGGCGTCGTTTCCAGTAACTGGAACGGCTCAGAAGATTTGAGTTCTTTCGGGTAAGCCAACAGGAGTGCCTGCTCAACATCACCACCACGGGTGTTGATGGTCAGCTCGAGCACATCGGTTTTCACCGTAATCAGTTTCCCCTGGCCACTGGCCGGTACGCCCTGGTCGGCGGCGCTACCCGCTGCGGTGGTCGTAGTCTGCGTGGTCTGCTGCTGAGGTTGAGGATTGTTATCCTGTTCCCAAGCCTGCCAGATCATGAAAGACACGAACAACAAAGCGATGATGAGAAGATTGCGTTGCGAATCCATCGTTAGTGTTCTCTGGTATCAAAAGGTCCGGGGGGGACGGGGTCGTCTCCACCTGGGTGTAAAGGGTGGCATTTTAATACGCGTTTCACTGTCAACCAACTGCCTTTTATCACTCCAAACCTGCGCAATGCCTCAATTCCGTATTGTGAACAGGTAGGAGTGAAACGGCAATGCGGCCCGAGTAGCGGACTAATCAGGCGTTGATAGACCCGAATGAGGGCTATCAGGAGCCGTGAGCCAGGCGACAATGGCGGCGCCATAATTTTTCCAACGCTTCCGAAAGAGCACGGTTATCGAGGTCTGCAACCCCCTTCTTCGCCACCACCACGAAATCCATAGACGGGAGTTCATGTTGACGTAAACGGAAGCTTTCACGCGTCAGACGTTTAATCCGGTTGCGTTCATGCGCACGTTTAACATTTTTCTTGGCGACTGTAAGACCGATACGGGGATGCCCCAGCGAATTTTGGCGGCCGAGGATGGTGATTTGCGGCGTGCCAGCCCGTTGTGGCTGCTGGAAGACGAATGTGAAATGAGTGGGAGTTAACAAACGTAACTCCCTGGGAAATGCTAGCTTAACCACTCAGGGGTTAGCTTTATTACTTGGAAACGGTCAGACGAGCGCGGCCTTTAGCACGACGACGTGCCAGAACCTGACGACCATTTTTAGTAGCCATACGAGCACGGAAGCCGTGAGAACGGTTGCGCTTCAGTACAGACGGTTGAAAAGTGCGTTTCATGGCGATTTCTACCTAAACTTGAATAAATTCAATGGCTTTATTGGATATCCGCCCGAAAATCGAACGATGGACACCGAAGCCATGGGTGATTAAAGAGGCCGGATTGTAATAATTGTACACTCCGGAGTCAATTCTCTTTCCTTATTTACCGCGCAATTTACCACGTTTTTTTGTAGCGATTAGCACGGAAAATGAGCAACATCTGACGCCTGTAGGCACGTAACATGCGCTGGGTCGGGGATTATACGGCCTGACCATTAAAGCGCAAGGATCATCCAGGATCTTTGTTAGATCATTTAAGCAAAAATTTGTCGTTACTCATTAATTTTTCCAATATGCGGCGTAAATCCCCCCTCCTTCTCTTGCGGATCGTTTACACTTAGCCGGTCTCGATCCTTCCTGTGGATAAATCGGGAAGAATCTGTGAGAAACAGAAGATCTCTGGCTCAGTTTAGGCTATGATCCGCGGTCCTGATCGGATCAACGGATCCTGAACCGGGAAAACACACTGAACGCTTCCGGTGTTTCTGGTTGCGGTACTGCCCACGGGCAGCCCGAGGTGTTTTGTGGAAAACCGCAAAGAGCGGTTCGCACGTCACCCTTGTGCATTGGGTCTTTTCGACGTGTGCCAATAATCACGAACTTTTTAATCTTATACACAGCACTATTCAGGCTGCATCTGCGGCTACTGAGTGAGTCCCCGACAGTTTATGTCAGGCAGGTTCATCAACAGCACCCTGACAGGGTCGCCTGAACGATGATGTGTATCGACTTTTTTTCGAGTGGAGTCCGCCGTGTCACTTTCGCTTTGGCAGCAGTGTCTTGCCCGATTGCAGGATGAGTTACCAGCCACAGAATTCAGCATGTGGATCCGCCCGTTGCAGGCGGAACTGAGCGATAACACGCTGGCCCTGTACGCGCCAAATCGTTTTGTGCTTGATTGGGTAAGAGATAAATACCTGAACAATATCAACGGGCTGCTGAATGATTTCTGCGGTTCTGACGCCCCACAGCTGCGCTTTGAAGTGGGCACCAAACCGGTCACCCATACCCTCAAAGAGACGGCAAACGTCGCGATCCCAGCACAGGCCGCGCAGGTGCATACGCCACGTGCCGTGCCCGCACCGCGTCAGGGTTGGGATAACGTACCGGCCCCGGCTGAGCCTTCTTACCGCTCCAACGTCAACGTAAAACACACCTTCGATAACTTCGTTGAAGGTAAGTCGAACCAGCTGGCTCGCGCGGCGGCGCGTCAGGTGGCAGACAACCCTGGCGGCGCGTATAACCCGCTGTTTTTATACGGTGGAACGGGCCTCGGTAAAACGCACTTATTACATGCGGTCGGTAACGGCATCATCGCGCGTAAACCGAATGCCAAAGTGGTGTACATGCACTCCGAGCGTTTTGTGCAGGACATGGTAAAAGCCCTGCAAAACAACGCCATTGAAGAGTTCAAACGCTACTATCGCTCTGTCGATGCGCTGCTTATCGATGACATCCAGTTCTTTGCCAATAAAGAACGATCCCAGGAAGAGTTTTTCCACACCTTTAACGCCCTGCTGGAAGGTAATCAGCAGATCATCCTGACGTCGGATCGCTATCCAAAAGAGATCAACGGCGTGGAAGATCGTCTGAAATCCCGCTTCGGCTGGGGCCTGACGGTGGCGATTGAGCCGCCGGAACTGGAAACCCGCGTTGCCATTCTGATGAAAAAAGCCGACGAGAACGACATTCGTCTGCCGGGTGAGGTGGCGTTCTTTATTGCCAAGCGTCTACGCTCTAACGTGCGTGAGTTGGAAGGGGCATTGAATCGCGTGATTGCCAACGCCAACTTTACGGGCCGGGCGATCACTATCGACTTCGTTCGCGAAGCGCTGCGCGATTTGCTCGCGTTGCAGGAAAAACTGGTCACTATCGACAATATTCAGAAGACGGTGGCCGAGTACTACAAGATTAAGGTGGCGGATTTGCTCTCCAAACGGCGTTCCCGTTCGGTGGCGCGTCCGCGTCAAATGGCGATGGCGCTGGCTAAAGAGCTGACCAACCACAGTCTGCCAGAAATTGGCGACGCATTTGGTGGTCGTGACCATACTACCGTGCTTCATGCCTGCCGCAAGATTGAGCAGTTGCGTGAAGAGAGCCACGATATCAAAGAAGATTTTTCAAATTTAATCAGAACATTATCGTCGTGACGCTATGAAATTTACCGTAGAACGTGAACATTTATTAAAACCGTTACAACAGGTGAGTGGCCCGTTAGGTGGCCGCCCGACGCTGCCTATTCTCGGAAACCTGTTGTTGCAGGTCGCTGACGGTACGCTGTCATTGACCGGTACCGATTTAGAAATGGAGATGGTCGCTCGCGTGGCGCTGGTACAGACGCACGAACCCGGCGCAACCACCGTCCCGGCGCGTAAATTCTTCGATATCTGCCGTGGTCTGCCGGAAGGCGCCGAGATCGCCGTGCAGCTGGAAGGCGACCGTATGCTGGTCCGTTCTGGCCGTAGCCGTTTCTCGCTCTCCACGCTGCCTGCCGCAGATTTCCCGAATCTGGACGACTGGCAGAGCGAGGTGGAATTCACCCTGCCACAGGCGACCATGAAACGTCTGATTGAAGCGACCCAGTTCTCGATGGCGCATCAGGATGTTCGCTATTACTTAAACGGCATGCTGTTCGAAACCGAAGGTGAAGAGCTGCGTACCGTGGCGACCGATGGCCACCGTCTGGCGGTATGCTCTATGCCGGTCGGCGAATCGCTGCCGAATCATTCGGTGATCGTGCCGCGTAAAGGCGTGATTGAACTGATGCGTATGCTCGACGGCGGTGATAACCCGCTGCGCGTACAAATTGGCAGTAATAACATCCGCGCGCATGTCGGCGATTTTATCTTCACTTCTAAGCTGGTTGATGGCCGTTTCCCGGATTATCGTCGCGTATTGCCGAAGAACCCGGACAAACATCTGGATGCCGGCTGCGATATTCTCAAGCAGGCATTTGCCCGTGCGGCCATTCTTTCCAACGAAAAATTCCGCGGCGTGCGTCTGTTTGTCAGCGAAAATCAGCTGAAAATCACCGCCAACAACCCGGAACAGGAAGAAGCGGAAGAGATTCTGGACGTCAACTATTCCGGTACCGAGATGGAAATTGGCTTTAACGTCAGTTACGTCCTCGACGTGCTGAATGCCCTGAAATGTGAAAACGTACGTATTTTGCTGACGGACTCTGTTTCCAGCGTTCAGATTGAAGATGCCGCATCACAGTCGGCTGCCTATGTTGTCATGCCAATGAGACTGTAATGTCGCTCACCCGCTTGTTGATCCGCGACTTTCGCAACATCGAAAGCGCGGATCTCGCCTTATCTCCCGGCTTTAACTTCCTGGTTGGCGCAAACGGCAGTGGCAAAACCAGCGTGCTGGAAGCCATCTATACGCTCGGCCATGGTCGGGCGTTTCGCAGTTTGCAGATTGGTCGCGTGATTCGCCATGAACAGGACGCGTTCGTGCTGCACGGGCGTTTGCAGGGCGAAGAGCGCGAAACCACCATCGGCCTCACCAAAGATAAGCTGGGCGACAGTAAAGTACGCATCGACGGCACGGACGGTCACAAAGTTGCCGAACTGGCGCTGCTGATGCCGATGCAGCTCATCACGCCCGAGGGGTTTACTTTACTCAACGGCGGCCCCAAATACAGAAGAGCATTCCTTGATTGGGGATGCTTCCACAACGAAGCCGGGTTCTTTACCGCCTGGAGCAACCTCAAGCGCCTGCTGAAGCAGCGCAATGCCGCACTGCGCCAGGTCAGCCGCTATGAACAGCTGCGCCCCTGGGATAAAGAATTGATTCCCCTGGCGGAACAAATCAGCCGCTGGCGTGCCGAATACAGCACCGGTATCGCCGAGGATATGGCGGATACCTGCAAACAGTTTTTACCGGAGTTCTCCCTCACCTTCTCATTCCAGCGCGGCTGGGAAAAAGAGACGGATTATGCCGAGGTGCTGGAGCGGAACTTCGAGCGTGACAGAATGTTGACCTACACCGCGCACGGCCCGCATAAAGCGGACTTTCGCATACGCGCCGACGGCGCGCCGGTGGAAGATACGCTGTCGCGCGGGCAGCTTAAGCTGCTGATGTGCGCACTGCGCCTGGCACAAGGCGAGTTCCTAACCCGTGAAAGCGGTCGGCGCTGCCTGTACCTGATAGATGATTTTGCCTCTGAACTTGATGACGCGCGTCGCGGGCTGCTGGCCAGCCGCTTAAAAGCGACGCAGTCACAGGTTTTTGTCAGTGCGATCAGCGCTGAACACGTTATGGACATGTCGGATGAAAATTCGAAGATGTTTACCGTGGAAAAGGGTAAAATAACGGATTAACCCAAGTTTAAATGAGCGAGAAACGTTGATGTCGAATTCTTATGACTCCTCCAGTATCAAAGTCCTGAAAGGGCTGGATGCGGTGCGTAAGCGCCCGGGTATGTATATCGGCGACACGGATGACGGCACCGGTCTGCACCACATGGTATTCGAGGTTGTGGATAACGCTATCGACGAAGCGCTCGCAGGGTACTGTAAAGACATCGTTGTCACCATCCATAGCGATAACTCCGTATCCGTACAGGATGATGGCCGTGGTATCCCAACCGGCATTCACCCGGAAGAGGGCGTGTCCGCCGCCGAAGTTATCATGACCGTACTGCACGCAGGCGGTAAATTCGATGATAACTCCTATAAAGTTTCCGGCGGCCTGCACGGCGTAGGCGTTTCCGTGGTTAACGCCCTGTCGCAGAAACTGGAACTGGTTATCCAGCGCGATAACAAAGTTCACCGTCAGATTTACGCGCACGGCGTGCCGCAGGCTCCGCTGGCCGTGACCGGCGATACCGAAAAAACCGGTACCATGGTCCGTTTCTGGCCGAGCCATGAAACCTTTACCAACGTCACCGAATTTGAGTATGACATCCTGGCGAAACGCCTGCGTGAACTGTCATTCCTTAACTCCGGCGTGTCTATTCGCCTGAAAGACAAGCGTGACGGCAAAGAAGACCACTTTCACTACGAAGGCGGCATCAAGGCGTTTGTTGAATATCTCAACAAAAACAAAACGCCAATTCACCCGAATATCTTCTATTTCTCCACCGAAAAAGACGGTATCGGCGTCGAAGTTGCGCTGCAGTGGAACGACGGCTTCCAGGAAAACATCTACTGCTTTACCAACAACATTCCGCAGCGTGATGGCGGTACGCACCTTGCAGGCTTCCGTGCGGCGATGACCCGTACCCTGAACGCCTACATGGACAAAGAAGGCTACAGCAAAAAAGCTAAAGTCAGCGCCACCGGTGACGATGCGCGTGAAGGCCTGATTGCGGTAGTCTCCGTAAAAGTCCCTGATCCGAAATTCTCCTCTCAGACCAAAGATAAACTGGTTTCTTCTGAGGTGAAATCGGCGGTTGAACAGCAGATGAACGAACTGCTGAGCGAATACCTGCTGGAAAATCCGTCTGACGCGAAAATTGTGGTCGGCAAAATTATCGACGCCGCGCGTGCGCGTGAAGCGGCACGCCGTGCTCGTGAAATGACCCGTCGTAAAGGCGCGCTCGACTTAGCAGGCCTGCCGGGCAAACTGGCCGACTGCCAGGAACGCGACCCGGCTCACTCCGAACTGTACCTCGTGGAAGGGGACTCTGCGGGCGGCTCTGCAAAACAGGGGCGTAACCGTAAGAACCAGGCGATTCTGCCGCTGAAAGGTAAAATCCTCAACGTTGAGAAGGCGCGCTTCGACAAGATGCTCTCTTCTCAGGAAGTTGCCACGCTGATTACCGCATTGGGCTGCGGTATTGGCCGTGACGAATACAACCCGGATAAACTGCGCTATCACAGCATCATCATCATGACCGATGCGGACGTCGATGGTTCGCACATCCGTACCCTGCTGCTGACCTTCTTCTACCGTCAGATGCCGGAAATTGTTGAACGTGGCCACGTCTACATCGCGCAGCCGCCGCTGTACAAAGTGAAGAAAGGCAAGCAGGAACAGTACATCAAAGATGATGAAGCGATGGATCAGTACCAGCTTACCATTGCTCTGGATGGCGCAACGCTGCACACCACCGAAGGCGCGCCAGCCCTGTCGGGCGAAGCGCTGGAAAAACTGGTTTCTGAATACAACGCCACGCAGAAAATGATTGGCCGTATGGAGCGTCGCTTCCCGAAAGCGCTGCTGAAAGAGCTGGTTTATCAGCCGACGCTGACTGAAGACGATCTGTCGAATGAACAGACCGTCACCCGTTGGGTGAATGCGCTGGTTACCGAGCTGAACGAAAACGAACAGCACGGCAGCCTGTGGAAGTTTGATGTTCGCCATAACAGCGAACAGAACCACTTCGAACCGATCATTCGCGTGCGTACGCACGGCGTGGATACCGATTACCCGCTGGATCACGAGTTCGTGGTTGGGCCGGAATATCGCCGTATCTGCACGCTGGGCGAGAAACTGCGCGGTCTGGTGGAAGAAGATGCCTTCATCGAACGTGGTGAACGCCGTCAGCCGGTTGCTAGCTTCGAGCAGGCGCTGGAGTGGCTGGTGAAAGAGTCTCGTCGAGGACTGGCGATTCAGCGCTATAAAGGTCTGGGCGAGATGAACCCGGAACAGCTGTGGGAAACCACCATGGACCCGGAAAGCCGCCGCATGCTGCGCGTTACCGTGAAAGATGCGATTGCTGCCGACCAGCTGTTCACCACCCTGATGGGTGATGCCGTTGAACCGCGTCGCGCGTTTATCGAAGAGAACGCCCTGAAAGCGGCGAATATCGATATCTAAACCGTTGGCAAATGCCCGGTGGCGCTGCGCTTACCGGGCCTACAAAAGATTATTTGTAGGCCGGATAAGGTGTTTACGCTGCCATCCGGCAAAACAATGCCAGCACAAAACGCCTGAATTTATTCAGGCGTTTTTTTTCGTCTACTGATGCAAGTTCGAAATCACAAACGGCAGCGCAAGTAGCTGTAGCGGGGAGGTGACGATATCGACAGCGACGGATAGTGGGTAGAACGCCTTGCTGTAAGCAGTACCCTCCTCTCTGATTTCGAAGGTAAAGGGCTTATCAATGCGCTCGATTCGGTCACTCGCGTTTTTGGCAATAACATCATTCCTTGAAAGGTAAAAACTTAAATCAAAGGCCCTGATGTTTTGTCCCTTTTGAATATCAGGTGCAAACGTTTGTACTTTCTTCAATTGCTGTTCATCGAACGAGCCCACGTCATAGAACAAGTCGGCACCGTAGCTCTGATTATAAAAAATCGTGATCGCGTTTTGAGGTGAGTTCATATAACGCTTATCAAATTCGGGGTTATCCATAGCTTTTGCAAGTCGACCGCGGATGTTACTGACTGGATAGTTCGATTTTTCCCCCGCGAAAAGCCACTTACCGCTCTTTTCATCTTTAATGATACCGATGATTTTATCCGTTGTGACAACCTGCCCTTCCTGGTGAACATCATCAACATGCTCCTCAAGCATCATGGTCGCGCATCCACTGAGCGATATAACAGTAGGTAAGATTAAGATAAAAAGTCGTTTTTTCATCGAACGGTCCTTGTTCTGGCAAATGTGATTTGGCGGGAGTTTACGCCAGCTAACGCCAAAAGCTTTGATGTTTTGTGGGACTGAAAAAGACGACTTCAGCCCACACTGACCTATACTTCTCTCATCATGTATTCACCACTAAAAGGAGTGGAAGATGGGGCTTTTTGATGAAGTTGTCGGCTCGTTTCTTAACGGCGACGCCGGGAAGTATCAGGCTATCCTGAACTGGGTGAACGAGCAGGGCGGCATTCAGGCATTGCTGCAAAAACTGCAAAACGGTGGGTTGGGTGACATTCTGTCCACGTGGATTAGCAATCAGCACAGCAACCAGCCGGTGAGTGGCGATCAGCTTGAATCGGCATTGGGCACGCCGGCGGTCTCCGATCTCGGCCAAAAACTGGGCATCGATACCGGTTCTGCGTCGAATATGCTGGCGGAATATCTGCCGAAAGTCATTGATGCGCTCTCGCCGCAGGGCGAAGTTGACCCGCAGGCGCATAACGATTTACTCAGCGCAGGAATGGATCTGCTGAAAAACGGCAAACTTTTCGGCTAACTACGCAACAAAAGGGGAGCACGCCAGGCGCGTTGCATCCCCGTTTTAACCCGTCACGGCTGCTGTTTTTTGAGCGGAATCGCGTTAGCATGAGGAAGGACTCATCTAACCTGGGGTATTCATGGCTATCAAACTTATTGCAATCGACATGGACGGAACCTTGCTGTTGCCGGACCATACTATCTCTCCTGCTGTCAAAAAGGCGATCGCCGACGCGCGTGCGCGTGGCGTTAACGTGGTGCTGACCACGGGTCGCCCATACGCAGGCGTGCATAGCTATCTGAAAGAGCTGCACATGGAACAGCCGGGCGATTACTGCATCACCTACAACGGTGCGCTGGTGCAGAAAGCGGGTGATGGCAGCACGGTGGCGCAAACCGCACTGGGCTATGACGACTATCGCTATCTGGAACAGCTCGCGCGCGAAGTGGGCTCGCACTTCCACGCCCTCGATCGCAATACGCTTTATACCGCCAACCGCGACATCAGCTATTACACGGTGCATGAATCCTACGTTGCCACAATCCCGCTGGTCTTCTGCGAAGCCGATAAAATGGACCCGGCGACGCAGTTCCTGAAAGTGATGATGATTGATGAGCCTGCCATCCTGGATAAAGCGATTGCGAAAATTCCGGCGGAAGTGAAAGAGAAGTACACCGTGCTGAAAAGTGCGCCGTACTTCCTCGAAATCCTCGATAAACGCGTCAATAAAGGCACTGGCGTGAAATCACTGGCCGATGCGCTGGGCATTAAAGCGGAAGAGATCATGGCGATTGGCGATCAGGAAAACGACATCGCAATGATTGAATTCGCAGGCGTCGGCGTGGCGATGGATAACGCCATTCCGTCGGTGAAAGAGGCGGCGAACTTCGTCACTAAATCCAACCTTGAAGATGGCGTGGCGTACGCCATTGAAAAGTTTGCGCTAAATTAATTACGCACGCGAATATCGCTGATACGGCTGCGCATAATGGCTTTTCGCAGGCGCGGCTGTGTCAGTATTCTGGCTTTCATAATTTTTCCCAGCAGTTTCAGGCGCAGGCTGAGCGTCGCGCGCGTATAAGCGCGGTTAGCGTCTTCACATTGCCGCTGTAGAATCTGGCTGAGCAACTCCGCACTATCCAGCGCATAACTGATCCCTTCCAGCGAACTGGCGCTGATAAACCCTGCCGCTTCACCAATCAGAAACGCGTTCTCTTTACCGCAAACAAAATCCTGCCAGCGCGACGGAAACAGTACGATGCACTTCTCGCTTTTTACCGGCTCGCCAAAATGAAACGCAAAATCTGCCATCTTTGTTTTCAGCGCCTCAAAGCGTGTCTGGCCGTCTTTCATTGGGTACGCGCCGCCAAAGATAAAATAGCCGTCTTTACTGATGCTCCATGAATAGCAGTCCGTCACCGCGTTATCAAAAATGCAGGAGTAAAACGGCACAGCATGCGCTTCGGCGAACCACTGCTGTATCGCAACGTATTTGCGAATCTGGTGTTTGGGATAAAGATGACGGCGCACCAGTGAATTCGCGCCGTCGGCACCTACCAGCCAGCGGGCTGTGATGTGTTGTTCCTCGCCGCTAACCTGAAACAGTACGTGCCACAATTCACCTTCGCGCCATACCTTTCGGCACAGCGTCTCGTGATGAACGGTCACCACGTCGGGAATTAATGATTTCATCCATAAATCAAATGCATGGCGATTAATGTTGATATAGCTTCGCTGGTAATTGCGGGTCAACCCGGCGGCAACATCGACCGTTTTGACGCTGAATATCTGTGGGTTGGCGATAACCTCAATGGGGAGGGTAATTCCGTCGCGAATAAACGCCCGTTGCGCATCCGGCGCTAACAGTCCACCGCAGGGTTTGCTGAAGCCTTCCGTGCCGCACTGACACTTTTTATCCAGCGCGATGACGCGCATTTTCCCTGCGAGTTTCCGCGCCAGCGCAGATCCAGCCGGGCCGAGGCCGATAATCGCTACGTCGAAATGTTCCATCTTTTTGCTCATCAAAGTTGAGATGGCGATACGCTAATGCCTGAAAGTGAACTCTGTGTGAAGTATGATGACGGAAATTGTCTTGCATCAGGACTGCACCATGAAACAGGTCACCTTCGCTTCTCGCCATCATCAGCTCACCAACATCAATACCTGGACGCCAGACAGTCAGTGGCTGGTGTTTGATGTGCGTCCTTCGGGGGCCTCATTTACCGGTGAGACTATCGAACGCGTGAATATTCATACCGGCGAGCTCGACGTTATTTACCGCGCTACCCAGGGTGCGCACGTCGGCGTGGTGACCGTTCATCCTCTGCATGAGAAATATGTGTTTATCCACGGCCCGGAAAAACCGGATGCTGGCTGGCACTATGACTTCCATCATCGCCGGGGCGTGGTGACTGATTGCGGTGAAACCCGCAACCTTGATGCGATGGATATCACTGCGCCTTACACGCCTGGCGCGCTGCGTGGCGGGAGCCACGTGCATGTGTTTAGCCCTAACGGTGAGAATGTCAGCTTTACCTATAACGACCACGTGATGCACGAATACAACCCGGCGCATGATCTGCGCAACGTCGGCGTTGCCGTCCCGTTTGGCCCGGTGGAGGTCACCGCTCAGCATCCGCGTGAATACAGCGGTAGCCACTGGTGCGTGTTGGTCAGTAAAACCACGCCCGCGCCGCAGCCGGGCAGCGACGAGATCAATCGTGCCTATGAAGAGGGCTGGGTGGGGAATGAGACGCTGGCGTTTATCGGCGATACGCTGTCGGTGAAGGGCGAGAAAGTGCCTGAGTTGTTTATTCTCGAACTGCCTAAAACCGCGCAGGGCTGGAAACAGGCGGGTGATGCGCCGCTCGCCGGAACGGACACCACGCTACCCGCACCGCCCGCAGGCGTAGTGCAGCGCCGCTTAACCTTCACGCATCAACGGGCGTACCCAGGGCTTGTGAATGTGCCGCGTCACTGGGTGCGCAGCAACCCGCAGGGCACGGAAATCGCGGTGCTGATGCGCGATGAAAGCGGGGTGGTTCAGTTGTGGCTGATATCGCCAGAAGGCGGGGAGCCGCGTCAGCTTACCCATCTTGAGAGTGATATTCAGTCGGCGTTTAACTGGCATCCGTCGGGGAATGCGCTGGGCTTTGTGCTGGAAAATAGAATCGCGATAGCTGATGCGGCGAGCGGAAGCGTGCGCTTTTTGACAACCGATCACGGTAACCCGCCGTCTGCGGATGCTGTCGTTTTCTCACCCGATGGCAATAACATTGCCTGGATGGAAGAGACGGCGGGCTTCCGTCAGCTATGGATAACCGAAACCGGCCTCTGAATTACGGCGAAGGCATCGGCGCTGGCGGAATAACTGAGTTCGTCGCCAGCGTCTCCTGCTCGCTCTTCTCTACGCGTGAACGCACGGAGCTATCGGTGCGGAACATGTCCCACGGCAGCAGCAGGGTATCCATCACCGCAGTGAATGGCATGTCGAGTGCCACCAGCGATTTGGTCCCCCAGTTGCTGTCATCATCACCGAGCATGGTCGCGCTTGCTCGCGTACCCGGATACGTTCCCTCTTTGCCACCCGTATGCGACATCACGCTTGAGCAGCCGCCTACTAACATCATCCCACTGAACAGAGCCAGCTTAAGCAGATTATTTTTTATCATGATTTAATCATCGTATCGGAGCCGGGAGGGCTCATCTGTACGGGTTATAGCCACCCGTAGCGAAAATGGATAGTCCTGGCTTCCCGCTCTGTGGCGGTTGTCGCACTTTAACCAATAGTGCTCTACCCCAGTCTATGCCTTCAGCACGAAAGTGCAAAAAAAGTAAGACCCGCGCCCTTGAAAATCGTTCCTCAGAACACATTTTAAGAGTGTAGCCCAATGAGGAGCACGCCTGATGGGTGCTTCGGGTATCACCGCCTGTCCATGATGGAAGGCCGTAAAAATTCTCGCTGATTTCAGGAGCTATTGATTATGCGTAACTTTGATTTATCCCCGCTATACCGTTCTGCTATTGGTTTTGACCGCCTGTTCAATCTGTTAGAAAACAATCAAACCCAGAGTAACGGCGGCTACCCTCCGTACAACGTTGAGCTGGTAGACGAAAACCACTACCGCATTGCGATTGCCGTTGCCGGTTTTGCTGAAAGCGAGCTGGAAATCACCGCCCAGGACAACATGCTGGTGGTGAAAGGCGCTCATGCGGCTGAGCAGAAAGAGCGTACCTATCTCTATCAGGGCATCGCCGAGCGCAACTTTGAACGCAAGTTCCAGTTAGCGGAAAACATCCACGTGCGTGGCGCAAACCTGGTGAATGGTCTGCTCTATATCGAGCTGGAGCGCGTGATTCCTGAAGCGAATAAACCGCGCCGCATCGAAATCAACTAATTCAGTGAGCCGCTACGGCGGCTCAAATTACCCAGGCTTGCCGTCAGGGAGCCTAATGCGAATCTTCATGATTCGCAGGACTTCACTCGCTTCTTAGAAGGAGAATGTATTATGCGTAACTACGATTTATCCCCACTGCTGCGTCAATGGATCGGTTTTGACAAAATGGCTAACGCGTTGCAAAACGCCGGTGAAAGCCAGAGCTTCCCGCCCTATAACATTGAAAAAAGCGACGATAACCACTATCGCATAACCCTCGCGCTGGCCGGTTTCCGTCAGGAAGATCTGGATATTCAACTGGAAGGCACGCGCCTGACCGTGAAAGGCACGCCGCAGCCGCAGGAAAAAGAGACCAAATGGCTGCATCAGGGTCTGGTCACCCAGGCGTTCAGCCTGAGCTTCACACTGGCTGAAAATATGGAAGTGGCAGGCGCAACGTTCACTAACGGCTTGTTGCATATCGATTTAACCCGCAACGTGCCGGAAGAAATCGCCCCGCAGCGTATCGCCATCAGCGAGCGCCCGGCGTTGAACAGCTAACAATGTATTGAATTTGCATGATTTTGTAGGCCGGATAAGGCGTTCACGCCGCATCCGGCAACAACAACGCGCACTTTGTCAGCAATCTAAAGCCTCGTCTTAAGACGGGGCTTTTTTGTGCCTGCTAAAAATCCAAAGTAATTGTGCGCAAATCCCCATACAACCCTCGGCATTTCTGCGAGAATCCCCACTACAGGTAATGTTATTCACAGGGAAAATTGTATGAGTGATATAGCAATGACCGTCAGTGTGCTTGCTCTGGTTGCCGTCGTCGGCCTCTGGATAGGCAACGTCAAGATCCGCGGTATTGGCCTCGGTATTGGTGGCGTGCTGTTTGGCGGGATAATCGTAGGACACTTTGTCGAAATGGCAGGCGTCGAGCTTAGCGGCCCGATGCTGCACTTTATTCAGGAATTCGGCCTGATCCTCTTCGTCTACACCATCGGGATTCAGGTGGGGCCAGGATTCTTTGCCTCATTACGCGTCTCCGGGCTTAGGCTTAATCTCTTCGCCATATTGATTGTGCTGCTGGGCGGCGTGGTGACGACGCTGCTGCATAAAATCTTCGCTATTCCGCTGCCGGTGGTGCTGGGGATATTCTCCGGCGCGGTCACCAACACGCCAGCGCTGGGCGCGGGTCAGCAAATTCTGCGCGATCTTGGCGTACCGTTTGATGTGGTCGATCAAATGGGCATGAGCTACGCGATGGCTTATCCTTTCGGCATCTGCGGTATCCTCCTCACCATGTGGCTGCTGCGCCTGTTCTTTCGCATTAATGTCGAGAAAGAAGCCCGACGTTTTGATAAACAAGCGGGTAACAATCACGAAAATCTGCAAACCATCAACATTTGCGTCGAAAACCCAAACCTGCACAGTATGGCGATTCAGGATGTCCCCATTCTGAACAGCGACAAAATTATCTGCTCGCGCCTGAAACGCGGTGACATCTTGATGGTGCCATCGCCCGCTACGCTCATTGAGCAGGGTGATTTGCTGCATCTGGTGGGCCGACGAGCCGATCTGCACGATGCCCAACTGGTGATCGGTAAAGAGGTTGAAACGTCGCTCTCCACGCGCGGTACCGACATGAAAGTAGAGCGCATCGTGGTCACCAACGAGAAGGTGCTCGGCAAGCGAATCCGCGATTTGCACTACAAACAGCGCTATGACGTGGTTATCTCGCGCCTGAACCGTGCGGGCGTGGAACTGGTTGCCAGCAGCCATGCGACGCTGCAATTTGGTGACATCCTCAATCTGGTGGGGCGCCCGGCGGCAATCGATGCCGTGGCGGCTGAACTGGGCAACGCGCAGCAAAAACTGCAACAGGTGCAAATGCTTCCGGTCTTTATCGGTATCGGCCTTGGCGTACTGTTGGGTTCTGTGCCGTTGTTTATTCCCGGCTTCCCGGTGGCGTTAAAACTGGGCCTCGCCGGTGGGCCGCTGATTATGGCGCTGATCCTCGGGCGTATCGGTAGCATTGGGAAGCTGTACTGGTTTATGCCGCCGAGCGCCAACCTGGCGCTGCGTGAGCTGGGTATTGTGCTGTTTTTATCGGTGGTTGGCCTGAAATCGGGCGGCGAATTTGTCGATACCCTGGTGCACGGCGACGGTCTGAGCTGGATTGGCTATGGCATCTTCATTACCGCGATACCGCTCATTACCGTGGGTATTCTGGCGCGTATTTTTGCGCGAATGAATTACCTGACCCTGTGCGGCATGCTGGCAGGCTCAATGACGGACCCGCCCGCACTGGCCTTCGCCAACAACCTGCACGCGACCAGCGGCGCGGCTGCGCTCTCTTATGCCACCGTGTATCCGCTGGTGATGTTCCTGCGCATCATTACCCCGCAGCTACTGGCGGTGCTGTTCTGGGGAATGGGTTAACGGGCTATTATCGGTGTGGACGCGCCGTAAATGGTAGTCCACCTGATATTCACTGGCATTACGGAACATCACCGAATAATTAAGGAACTCGCCGCTGTCGCTGTAGGAAAGAGAGGTAATACGCAGCAGCGGCGTCTGTTCCGGCACATTCATCGACTGCGCCAGCTGCCTGTCCGCCAGTACGGGCGTCAGGCTTTCATAGTTACCGCTGATGGTTATTCCGCACTCCTTCTCGATGTAATCAAACTTTGACCCCTCCAGATGCCCCAGCGAGAGCGTACGAAACAGTTTCACCGGCATGTAGCTGTCTTCCAGCATTAACGGTTTCCCGTCTACATACCGCACGCGGCGTGAAAAGTAGATCCGCTCATTGATCTGAATGCGCAGCTGGCTGGCGATGGCAGGCGGCGCAGGCATCACTTCAAACACCAGGACCTTGCTCACCACCTCTTTCCCCTGCTGGCGCAGCACCTCCGCCAGCCCGGTGAGGTTGGTGGTCTCATGATGAACATCTTTGCGCGCCACGTAGGTCCCGCTGCCGTGGCGACGGACGACCAGCCCCCATGCAATCAGCATATCCACCGCTTTGCGAATGGTCATGCGTGCAACACCAAATTCCTGCGCGAGAATTTTCTCGGCCGGAAGCGGGCTTCCCACACTGTAATCGGAAGAATTGAGCCGTAAACGCAGTTTGTCAGCGATAGATTTGTAGATCACCAGTAGACCTCTGTTTTAGGGTAAGCGGTAAGAATCGAACCTCTGTTTCTAATTATTAATTCATACATATCATTAAGATAAACCGTATTCTCTCGGTGAATCTTTGCGTGCAAATTCATGTTGTCTATTTTTCTACGAAAAAGTAGACAACATCAGCGCAATTAAAACCATGAATGGGATCACGAATCGAACCGGCGCGACATGTTGTCTGCCCGGCAAATTCCTATTCTCGAAGCAGGCTGATAGAGAAGATAAATAAAGCCACTCACCCTACAAGTTGTTAAATGAGGATTACCAAATGCTCAGTCAAATACAACGCTTTGGCGGCGCCATGTTTACCCCGGTATTGCTGTTTCCTTTTGCCGGGATCGTGGTGGGTATCGCCATTATGTTGCGTAACCCGATGTTTGTCGGCGAAGCGCTCACGGCTCCCGATAATTTATTTGCTCAGATTGTTCATATTATTGAAGAAGGCGGCTGGACCGTATTTCGCAACATGCCGCTTATTTTCGCCGTTGGCTTACCGATTGGCCTGGCAAAGCAGGCGCAGGGCCGAGCCTGTCTGGCGGTGCTGGTGAGTTTCCTCACCTGGAACTACTTTATTAACGCGATGGGAATGACCTGGGGCCACTTTTTTGGCGTCGATTTTTCCGTCGATCCTACCGCCGGTAGTGGCCTGACGATGATCGCCGGAATAAAAACGCTCGACACCAGTATTATTGGCGCGATCGTTATTTCCGGTATCGTTACTGCGCTGCATAACCGTTATTTTGATAAACCCCTGCCGGTATTTCTCGGTATTTTCCAGGGAACATCGTTTGTGGTGATTGTCGCTTTCCTGGCGATGATCCCCTGCGCCTGGTTAACCCTGCTCGGCTGGCCCAAAGTGCAATTAGGCATTGAATCACTGCAGGCATTTTTACGCTCTGCCGGGGCGCTGGGTGTATGGGTTTATATCTTCCTGGAACGTATTTTGATTCCGACCGGGTTACACCACTTCGTCTATGGCCCGTTCATCTTTGGCCCGGCGGTGGTTGAAAGCGGCATTCAGGTTTACTGGGCGCAGCATTTACAGGAATTCAGCCAGAGCACTGAACCGCTGAAAGTACTGTTCCCGGAAGGCGGTTTCGCCCTGCACGGCAACTCGAAGGTCTTTGGCTCCGTTGGCATTGCGCTGGCGCTCTACTTCACCGCCGCGCCGGAAAACCGCGTCAAAGTCGCTGGTTTGCTGATTCCCGCCACGCTGACGGCGATGCTGGTTGGCATCACTGAACCGCTGGAGTTCACCTTCCTGTTTATCTCGCCGCTGCTGTTCGCCGTACACGCCGTGCTGGCCGCAACGATGGCGACGGTGATGTATATGTGCGGTGTCGTCGGCAACTTCGGAGGTGGCCTTTTGGATCAGTTCCTGCCGCAAAACTGGATACCGATGTTCCACAACCATGCGTCGATGATGTTTATCCAGATTGGCGTTGGCGTGTGCTTTACCGCGCTCTACTTCGTCATCTTCCGCACCCTGATTCTGCGCTTCAACCTGAAAACGCCGGGCCGCGAAGAAAGCGAAATCAAACTCTACAGCAAAGCCGATTACCAGGCTGTACGCGGCAAAACCAGCGCCGCAGGCGCACCTGACACCAAACTGGGTCAGGCCGCCGGATTCCTGCAAGCGTTGGGCGGCGCGGCAAATATTGAAAGTATCAATAACTGCGCCACCCGACTGCGCATAGCCCTGAAAGACATGGCGCATACGCAAAGTGACGAGATCTTTAAAGCGCTGGGCGCACACGGCGTCGTGCGCCGTGGCAACGGAATTCAGGTGATTGTCGGCCTGCATGTCCCCCAGGTTCGCGACCAGCTGGAAACCCTAATGAAAGAATCTTTCCCGACCGAACAATCCACCATGACGGAGGCAGTATCATGAAAAAATTCTCAGTTGTTATCGCAGGCGGCGGCAGCACATTTACTCCCGGTATCGTCCTGATGTTGCTGGCAAACCAGGATCGTTTCCCTCTGCGTTCACTGAAATTTTACGACAACGACGGGGCGCGTCAGGAAGTGATCGCCGAGGCCTGTAAAATCGTTCTCAAAGAGCAGGCTCCGGATATCGAATTCAGCTACACCACCGATCCAGAAGCGGCCTTTACCGATGTTGATTTTGTGATGGCGCATATCCGCGTTGGCAAATACCCGATGCGTGAAAAAGATGAAAAAATCCCGCTGCGCCACGGCGTACTGGGTCAGGAAACCTGCGGGCCGGGTGGGATTGCCTACGGCATGCGCTCCATCGGCGGTGTGCTGGAGCTGGTGGACTACATGGAAAAATATTCGCCGAACGCCTGGATGCTGAACTACTCCAACCCGGCGGCGATTGTGGCGGAAGCGACCCGCCGCCTGCGCCCGAATGCGAAAATCCTCAACATCTGCGATATGCCGATCGGTATTGAAGGGCGCATGGCGCAAATCGTGGGCCTGCAAGACCGCAAACAGATGCGCGTACGCTACTACGGCCTGAACCACTTCGGCTGGTGGACCTCCATCGAGGATCTGCAAGGTAACGATTTGATGCCGAAATTACGCGAATATGTGGCCAAACATGGCTATGTACCGCCTTCTAACGATCCACATACGGAAGCCAGCTGGAACGATACCTTTGCCAAGGCGAAAGATGTACAGGCCCTCGACCCGCAAACCCTGCCCAACACGTACCTGAAATATTACCTGTTCCCGGACTACGTGGTGGCCCACTCCAATCCGGAACGCACGCGTGCCAACGAAGTGATGGACCACCGCGAGAAACATGTCTTCAGCGCCTGCCGGGCAATTATTGAAGCGGGTAACTCATCCGCAGGCGAGCTGGAAATCGATGAACACGCGTCTTACATCGTCGATCTGGCGGCGGCGATTGCCTTCAATACTCAGGAGCGCATGCTGTTGATTGTGCCGAATAATGGCGCCATTCCTAACTTTGACGCTGACGCGATGGTCGAAATTCCGTGCCTGGTGGGCCACAACGGACCAGAGCCGCTGACCGTTGGTGAAATCCCGCACTTCCAGAAAGGGATGATGGGCCAGCAGGTGATGGTCGAAAAACTGGTAGTGGATGCTTGGGAAGAGCGCTCATACCAGAAATTGTGGCAGGCGATTACGCTGTCGAAAACGGTGCCGAGCGCATCGGTGGCGAAGGCGATTCTTGATGATTTGGTTGAGGCGAATAGGGAGTATTGGCCGGAATTGAATTAACCGCCAGGGGCAGCGTCCTGTGGGCGCTGCCCCTGATGTTTTAACACCGCCGAAGGAGCGTAGCCAAATTTCTGTTTAAATGCTTTGCTGAAATGAAAAGCATCAAAAAAGCTCAGCATATCTGCCACATTACCTACCGTATTTCCCTCCTGCTTTAATAATGACAGTGCGAGATTCAGCCTGGCATCCAGATAATACTCATTAGGTGTTTTGCCAGTGTAACGAAGAAAAAGACGGCGCAGCCACGCCTCACTACAGGGGATAAATCGTGCCATTTCGGTAACCGTCCAGCGCTTTTGTGGGCTGGCATGCAACGCGGTAATTAACTTCTCGACCTGATTTCGCTGCGGATCTTTTTTCTCATTCTGGGAAATAAGATAAATCCACTGGTATATAATTTTCGTGAGATAAGCAACGGCGAGATTATGTTGCATGGCATTATCGCTGGTAATTAAATCAGAGACCTCTTTTAATTCAGCACTAAAGATTTCTCCGTTATAAATAATACCTTTCTGTAATATCGGAATTTCCATTACGCTGGTGGGGATAAACTCCATCCAGTACTGTTCCCAGAGTAAACCATCACAGTGATAGGATTGGATGTCTGTAGGCTTCAAAAAGATAATGCAGTTGCCATTGAGTGTGATCAGATCGTTGTTTTTAAGCAAGATTTTACCGCAGCCCTGTACCGTGTAGACGGCCACCCATGAGTTCGCGATCAGCGGTTTTTTCTTATCGCGTGGCCAAAATACCTGATAACGTTCATCGGCAAAGGTATGCCAAAGAGAGAGCAACGAAATTCCGCTAGAGATCACATTTTCGTTAATCAGTAGCGGAATATTAAAAGTGGTTTCGTTTTTTACATGCGAAATACTCTTTTTTCCATTCATTTTAATTACTCGTCGGAGAATTATGCCTGCAACCTGACACAAACGTTATCAGAAAACGGTGATGCCAGGGAAGCGACGTATTTATTTTGAAAAATCTATGCCTGTAGACCGGTGGTATTCAGATATTACAGCCGCCGGGGTTAGATTATGATTCAGGGCTAAAAAATGAATATTCAGCAAATTGTGAGCTTTATCGGATTTACGTTGTTGGTTGCCGTGATTACCTGGTGGAAAGTCCGCAAAGCGGATACCGGTTCCCAGCAGGGATATTTTCTGGCTGGTCGCTTGCTCAAAGCACCGGTGATTGCCGCTTCTTTGATGCTCACCAATCTGTCGACCGAGCAACTGGTGGGGCTCTCCGGCCAGGCCTACAAAAGCGGGATGTCGGTGATGGGTTGGGAAGTCACCTCGGCGGTGACATTAATCTTTCTCGCGCTAATCTTCCTGCCGCGCTATCTGCAACGTGGCATTGCCACGATCCCCGATTTTCTCGAAGAACGTTACGACAAAACGACCCGCATAATTATCGATTTCTGCTTTCTTATCGCGACCGGGATCTGCTTCTTACCCATCATTTTGTACTCGGGAGCGTTAGCCTTTAATAGCATGTTCCATGTCACCGAAACGTTCGGTATTTCACATGGCGCCGCCATCTGGATATTGGTTACGATGCTGGGGTTATCCGGCATTTTATATGCGGTTGTTGGGGGTATGCGCGCGATAGCCGTCGCGGATGTCATTAACGGTATCGGTCTGGTCATCGGCGGCTTATTGGTACCCTTTTTTGGTCTGGTGGTGATGGGGGAGGGAAGCTTTACTGCGGGTCTTAGCAAACTCACTACCGATCATAGCGAAATGCTTAACTCTGTCGGCAGCAACTCTGACCCTCTACCTATCGGGGCTGCATTCACCGGTCTGATTCTGGTGAATACGTTCTACTGGTGCACGAATCAAGGTATCGTTCAGCGCACACTGGCGTCAAAAAGTTTGGCGGAAGGGCAAAAGGGCGCGCTCCTGACTGCGGTGCTGAAAATGCTTGATCCGCTGATTCTGGTGCTACCTGGCGTTATTGCATTTCATCTCTTTCAGGATTTGCCAAAAGCCGATATGGCTTATCCGGCTCTGGTTAACAGGGTTATGCCGTTACCGCTTATTGGATTCTTCAGCGCGGTGTTATTTGGTGCCATTATCAGCGCGTTTTGTGGCTTTCTGAATAGCGCATCAACGCTCTTTAGTATGGGGATCTATCGTCGAATTATTAATGAGCAAGCGACACCAGACAGGCTTGTTGTGGTTGGACGACGTTTTGGTTTTATTGTGGCCGTAGTCTCTATTTTGGTTGCGCCGTGGATAGCGAATGCCCCGCAGGGGTTATACAGCTGGATGAAACAGCTCAACGGAATTTATAACGTTCCGTTAGTCACCATTATCATCATGGGCTTTTTCTTCCCCCGCATTCCTGCGCTCGCAGCGAAGGTGGCGATGGGATTGGGAATAGTCAGCTATATCACCATCAATTACCTGGTGAAATTCGATTTCCATTTTCTCTATGTGCTGGCCTGCACCTTCTGTATCAACGTTGTCGTCATGCTGATCATTGGCGCAATTAAACCACGAGCGACGCCGTTTAAGTTTCACGACGCTTTTGCGGTGGACATGAAACCGTGGAAAAACGTGAAGATCGCCTCTCTTGGCGTTTTGTTCGCGATGATTGGCGTCTATACCGGCCTTGCCCAATTTGGCGGATACCCGACTCGCTGGATCGCCATCATCAGCTACTGCATCACCGCACTGGTCGTTATCTACCTGATTTTTGACAGCTTACGCAGCCGTAAAACAGCCTCTTACGCGAAGGATTCCCTATGAAACGCCCAAATTTTCTCTTCATCATGACGGACACCCAGGCCACCAACATGGTGGGCTGCTATAGCGGGAAGGCGCTCAACACGCAGCATATCGACCAGCTTGCCCGCGAAGGATTACGTTTTAACTCAGCATATACCTGCTCGCCCGTATGCACGCCCGCACGCGCCGGGCTGTTTACCGGTATTTATGCGAATCAGTCCGGGCCGTGGACGAACAATGTCGCACCAGGGAAAAATATCTCCACCATGGGGCGCTATTTCCAGGATGCGGGCTACCACACCTGTTACATCGGCAAGTGGCATCTTGATGGACACGACTATTTCGGCACCGGGGTATGCCCGCCAGAGTGGGATCCGCAATACTGGTATGACGGCGCTAACTACCTGGCGGAGCTGACCGATGAGGAGATTGGCCTGTGGCGAAATGGCCTGAATAGCGTTGAAGATTTGCAGAATCACCAGATTGACGAAACCTTCACTTGGGCCCATCGCATCAGCAACCGGGCGGTGGATTTTCTGCAACAACCGCAACGCGACGATGAACCGTTTCTGATGGTGGTCTCCTATGATGAACCGCATCATCCTTTCACCTGCCCGGTTGAGTATCTGGAGAAGTATCAGGATTTCTATTACGACCTGGGGCCGAAAGCGCGTGATGACCTCGTGAATAAACCTGAACATCATCGTCTGTGGGCTGAGGCAATGCCTTCCCCGGTTGATAACAGCGGGTTGTATCATCATCCGATGTACTTTGCCTGCAATGATTTTGTTGATGATCAGATTGGTCGTGTTATCAACGCATTAACCCCTGAACAGCGCGAAAATACGTGGGTGATTTACACTTCCGATCACGGTGAAATGATGGGGGCGCATAAACTGATCAGTAAAGGGGCAGCGATGTACGATGACATCACGCGCATTCCACTGATTATCCGCGCCCCTCAAGGGGGGGCTGCACAGGTGGATACCCCAGTTAGCCATATCGACCTGTTGCCTACAATGATGGCGCTGGCGGGTATTGATAAGCCAGATATTCTACCTGGAGAAAATATACTTAAGGTGGATTCTCCACGCGGTGTGATGGTGGAGTTTAACCGTTATGAAATAGAACACGACAGTTTTGGCGGGTTTATTCCGGTGCGCTGTTGGGTAGCGGATCGCTTTAAACTGGTGCTAAATCTTTTCACCAGTGACGAATTGTACGATCGCGTGAATGATCCAGACGAACTTAACAACTTGATTAACGTCGAGGAATTCGCCGCGATACGCGATAAAATGCACGATGATTTACTGGATTATATGGATAAAATCCGCGATCCGTTCCGTACTTATCAGTGGAGCTTGCGCCCCTGGCGCAACGATGCGACGCCGCGCTGGATGGGGGCATTTCGCCCGCGCCCGGAAGACGGCTATTCACCGGTAGTGCGAGATTACGACACTGGGCTGCCAACACAGGGCGTCAAAGTGGAAGAGAAAAAGCAGAAGTTTTGATGACCGATTAAGCCCAACGACAAGGAGCCACAATGAAAATTTCCCGCCTCGGAGAAGCCCCGGATTACCGTTTCTCGCTGGCGAATGAACGCACTTTTCTGGCGTGGATCCGCACATCGCTGGGCTTTCTGGCGGCGGGCGTCGGCCTTGACCAGCTGGCGCCTGACTTCGCAACGCCGGTCATTCGTGAACTCCTGGCACTTTTGCTGTGTTTGTTCGCGGGCGGGTTGGCGATTTACGGTTATTTGCGCTGGCTGCGTAATGAAAAAGCGATGCGGCTGAAGGAGGACCTGCCTTACACCCATAGCTTACTGATTATCAGTGTGATTTTAATGGTTGTTGCCGCCATTGTGATGGGCCTTGTGCTTTATGCCGGCTAACCGTAAAGCGCGCAGGGAGAGTGATCCAGGTCTGCAGCCTGAGCGTACCTCGCTTGCCTGGTTTCGTACCCTACTTGGTTACGCTGCACTGATGCTGCTAGCGATAAAACATAACTGGCATCAGGCAGGGATTTTGTTCTGGATCTCAATTGCGGTACTGGCAATAGCCGCACCGGTGCTTTGGCGATATACTCGAAATCGCATTTTAATGGACGTTGCTCAAAATGATTTTGCGCAACCCCGCGTGGTGCGCGATAAGTTTTTTATCGCGCTTGCGGTTCTCTCACTGGCGTTGCTGTTTGCGGTAACGCATCTGCGTCAGGTGGGGTTATTGATAAAGGATTATCTATGACAGGCTGTCAGGTCATGGTCAAACCGGCCAGTTCCCGTTGTAATCTGCGTTGCAGATACTGCTTCTATATTGAAAAACCACAACAATGCGTAATGGATGACGACACGCTTGAGGCGTTTATTCGTCAACATATCGACGCGCAGCCGGGCGATGAAGTGCTGTTTGCCTGGCAGGGTGGCGAACCTACGCTCTGCGGGCTGGATTATTTTAAACGTGTTGCCGCGCTTCAGCAGCGCTACGCAAATGGCAAGCGCATTGCTAATGCCTTCCAGACCAACGGTATTCTGCTTAACGATGCGTGGTGTCAGTTTTTCCGCGAGCATAACTGGCTGGTAGGAATTTCTATCGATGGTCCCGCGCCGTTGCATGATGCACTTCGGGTTAGCAATAGCGGCAAGCCCACTCATCACAAAGTTGTCGATGCTATCCATCTTTTGACCACACATCGCGTTGAATTCAACCTGCTGGTGGTCGTCAATAACCTTAATAGTCAGCATCCGCAGGCGCTTTATCGCTACTTACGTACACTCGGCACGCCGTTTATCCAGTTCATCCCACTGGTTGAGCAGGGTGAAAACGGTCAGTTAAGCGCAGAATCGTTGACCGCAGAAAGCTGGGGAACCTTCCTGACGCGCGTCTTTTCCGTCTGGGTGAGAGAAGATATCGGCCGCGTTTACGTGCAACTTTTCGATTCCACGCTGGGGGTCTGGTGTGGCTATCCTTCCCAAATGTGTGCGCAAAGTGAGCGCTGTGGCCACGCTTTTGCGTTGGAATCTAATGGCGATCTTTATCAGTGCGATCACTATGTCTATCCGGCGTATCGGCTGGGCAATATTCACGAGCAACCGCTGAAGGTGCTAAACGCACAGCCAGAGGTCGCGGCTTTTGGCGCAAACAAACAGCACGCGCTGACGGAGACTTGCCGACAATGCCCTGTGCTGCGCTTGTGTCAGGGTGATTGCCCAAAACATCGTCTGAATGCAGGCAAAAGCGCCCTGTGCGAAGGCTATCGCCACTTCTTCACCCATTCCGCGCCGCATATGAAAGCGATGCGCGATCTGCTGAAGCACCATCGTTCACCCGTTGAGCTGATGATGATGCTCCAGCAAAGCTAGTGGTCGTTAACGCCCTTTCGCCAGATACTGCGCCATCTCTTCTTCCGGCACCATGCCGCCGCCCGTCGCCCATACCAGATGGGTGGCGTGGCTAAGTTGTTCGGTACTGAAACCGTGCATCTGCTGATACGCGGTGGATGTGCAAACGCGCTGCGGCCCGGCCATACCTGCCAGTGCTGAAGGCTCCAGACGAATATTTTCTTCCTGCGCCAGCCAGCCCAGCATGTCGTACATGGTCTGATCGTCGAGCGTATAAAGCCCGTCGAGCAGGCGTTCCATCGCGCGGCCTACAAAGCCGGATGCGCGGCCTACCGCCAGCCCGTCTGCCGCCGTCAGGTTATCAATGCCGATATCCTGAACGGAAAGCGCATCGTGCAGGCCGGTGTACACGCCCAATAGCATGCACGGCGAGTGAGTTGGCTCAGCAAAGAAGCAGTGAACGTTATCGCCAAAAGCCAACTTCAGGCCAAATGCCACGCCGCCAGGGCCGCCGCCCACGCCGCACGGCAGATAAACAAACAGCGGATGATCGGCATCGACCACACGCCCCTGCTGGGCAAACTGCGCTTTCAGGCGCTGCCCGGCGACGGCATAGCCAAGGAATAAGGTGCGGGAGTTTTCATCGTCGATAAAGAAGCAGTTCGGGTCTGACTCCGCCGCTTTGCGCCCCTGTTCGACCGCCACGCCGTAATCTTCTTCGTACTCGACCACCGTTACGCCGTGGCTGCGCAGCTTCGCTTTTTTCCAGGCGCGGGCGTCGGCGGACATATGCACGGTAACCTTAAAACCGATGCAGGCGCTCATGATACCGATCGACAACCCCAGATTCCCGGTTGAGCCCACCGCGATGCTGTACTGGCTGAAGAACTGTTTGAACTCAGGCGAGAGCAGCACGCTGTAGTCATCTTCGGTGCTCAGCAGGCCCGCTTCCAGCGCCAGTTTCTCGGCGTGGGTCAGCACTTCATAGATGCCGCCACGGGCTTTAATCGAACCAGAAATCGGCAGATGACTGTCTTTCTTAAGCAGGATTTCGCCGCTAATTTTCTGGGCGAACTGCTTTTCCAGCCGCTGCTGCATGGCCGGAATTGCCACCACGTCAGATTCAATAATTCCGCCGGTTGCGGCGGTTTCCGGAAACGCTTTTGCCAGATACGGCGCAAAACGTGTCAAACGGTCGTGTGCTGCCTTAACGTCTTGTTCCGTCAGGCCAACATAGGGTAAACCTTCCGCAAGAGAGGTGGTACCGGGGTTAAACCAGGTGGTCTCTTTGAGCGCGACCAGGTCGTCCACTAAAGGATATTGAGCGATGAGTTTTTGAATGTTTTCCATAGTACGTCTCTTTGCGCTTAGATGATAAAGGAAAGCAGGAATGTGCATGCCAGTGCAACGACGGAGGCAATAAATGTCGCCGTTGTATAGTATTTGAACGTTTCGTTAAGGGTCGCGCCGCAATACTGTTTCACCAGCCAGAAGAGGGAATCTGTGACGATCGTGCAGCCAATTGCGCCAGAACCAATAGCAATGGCGATGATCTCCGGGCTTACGTTTGGGTAAAGCGGCAGCATCGGGGCGACAATCGCCGTTGCACCCATCATCGCTACCGTGGCGGAACCAACCGCCGCATGCAGAATCAACGCCACCAGCCACGCCAGCAGAATCGGGTGCATATGCATGTTGGAGAGGATCAGCGCCAGCGTATCTGCCAGGCCGCTGCTTTTGAGGATAGCGTTGAACGCCCCGCCCGCACCGATAATCAGCAGAATGTTGGCGATGGAACCAAAACCGTTCTCCGTATGGGTCAGCAGGGTGCTCATGCCAATGTGCTGACGCAGGCCAAGGATGTAATAAGCCACAAACACGGCGATAAACATGGCGGTTATCGGGTTGCCGATAAACTCCAGCAGCGTGTAAAGCGTACTGCCTTTCGCCATATTGAGCTCGGCGATGGTTTTCACCAGCATCAGGCCAATCGGCAGGAGAACCGTAAACAACGTTGCGCCAAGCGACGGCAGCGTTTTTTCATCGCGTACTTCAAGGTCTGAAAACTCGGCGGGTACCGCCTTAAAGGGCAGGCGATGACCGAGGAATTTCAGGTATAGCGGGCCGCCGATAAGTGAGGCCATTAGCCCGACCAGCAGGCCGTAGACGATAACCGTACCCAGATCCGCGCCCAGTTTATTGGCCACAAACAGCGCAGCCGGGTGCGGTGGCACAACGCAGTGAACGGCCATCAATGCAGTACACAGCGGAATCGCCAGCTTTAACAACGACGTATTGGTTTTTTTGGCGATGGAAAACGCCAGTGGGATCAGCAGCACGACGCCCACTTCCACAAACAACGTAATCCCACAAATCAGCCCCACCAGCACCATAATGACGTCAGCAGAGAGCCATCGGCAGCGCTGAAGCGTCAGCCCAATGCGCTCTGCCGCACCGGAGACTTCCATCATTTTGCCCAGAATGGTGCCCAGGCCGATAACGGCGGCCAGGAAGCCCAGCGTACCGCCAATCCCGCTTTCCACGGCATTAACCATATCCAGCGGGCCCATGCCCATCATCGCGCCCACAAAGAAGCTGGCTAACAGCAGCGCCAGAAACGGGTGGAATTTAAACTTCACGATGGTCAAAACGATCAACACGATGCTTATCAGCAGCGTGCTCACAACCCAGATTTGAGAGTGCATATCTCACCTTGCCCTGTGATTAACCTGCCCCTATTGGACAGAAAATGGGCATAGCCTGACAAACGATGTATTTGACCTTTCACATGAGCCAGATTGAATCAAAGTGGTGAGTTATGTCGAATAATGAGGGTAAATTGCGAGATGGTTCACTCTGATTCATCATTGCGCTGATTTTTGCAGCGTATTTTTTTACACTGATAAGCATTATTTGGGTTTGATGAGGCGGTTATGGATCCCCTGCGCGATGTGCGAAATCGGCTGCTGAACGGCTGGCAGTTATCGAAGCTTTACACTTTTGAGGTTGCGGCGAGGCATCAGTCTTTTGCGCTGGCGGCGGATGAACTCTCGCTGAGCCCCAGCGCTGTCAGCCATCGCATTAACCAACTGGAAGAGGAGCTGGGCATTCAGCTGTTTGTCCGCTCGCACCGTAAAGTAGAGCTGACGCACGAAGGAAAGCGGGTGTTCTGGGCGCTGAAATCGTCGCTCGATACCCTCAACCAGGAAATTCTGGACATCAAAAACCAGGAGCTCTCCGGCACGCTGACGGTTTATTCGCGTCCGTCCATTGCTCAGTGCTGGCTGGTACCCGCGTTGGGTGATTTCACCCGCCGCTATCCAGCAATTTCGCTGACTATGCTAACCGGGAATGACAACGTTAATTTACAGCGGGCGGGCATCGACCTGGCGATTTACTTCGACGATGCGCCATCGACGCAGCTCACGCATCATTTTTTGATGGATGAAGAAATTTTGCCGGTGTGCAGCCCCGATTACGCGCGGCGTTTTGATCTGCATGGACGGCTGGTGAATCTGCCGCACTGCACATTGCTGCACGACAGGCAGGCGTGGAGCAACGACTCAGGCACCGATGAATGGCACAGCTGGGCGCAGCATTTTGCAGTGAATCTGCCGACATCATCGGGCATTGGCTTCGATCGTTCAGATTTAGCGGTGATTGCCGCGATGAATCATATTGGCGTGGCAATGGGGCGCAAAAGGCTGGTACAAAAGCGCCTCGATAGCGGGGAGCTGGTGGCTCCCTTCGGCGACATGGCGCTGAAATGTCATCAGCACTATTACGTCACTACGCTGCCTGGCCGTCAGTGGCCGAAAATCGAGGCGTTTATTGGTTGGTTGCAGGAGCAGGCGGCTTACACCGGCTGCTGATGTTGATGAAAGCGTGAAGCCAGCGGTAGCCAGCAGAGGAAAATCAGCAGGCCCATCAGTGTCATCAGCAGGCCAAGGCTGGCCTGACCCGTCTGTGGCATCATCGCGGAAAGCCATGCCAGCACGCCGGAACCAATGTTCTGCAAGCCACCGACCAGCGCGCCTGCGGTACCGGCGAGGAACGGGAAGGGTTCCATCGCACCGCTGGTCGCCAACGGAAAGAGCATCCCCGCGCCGAAGAAGAACAGTGCGGCGGGCACCAGCAGCGTCCAGACGGTCATCACGCCGAACAGGCCCGGTATCCACATCATCAGCCCGGCGACCAGGCAACTCATGACCGACTGCCACATTAGCGTAGAGAAACGTTTATTCGGACGCCCGGCGAACCATGCGCCAAAGAATGCCGCCGGGATCGGCAGAATAAACAGAATGCTCACCACCATGCTGTTCAGACCAAGCACCGCGCCCATCAGTACGCCGGAGCAGGCTTCAAACACCGCAATGCCTGCGAGGCCACCAATCAGCATCAGCAAATAGCAGTTGAATGCGCTGCTGCCAAATAGCGTTTTATAGTTGCTGATAAGACGCGTTTTCGGCGCACCGGTCGGGCGCGTTTCCGGCATCCAGCGCGCCATGCTGAAGGTAACAATCACGCACAGGGTCAGCAGGAAGCCGTAGCATGCACGCCAGCTCCAGGCGGTATCAAGCAGCCCGCCAATCAGCGGTGCGAGCAGTGGGCTCACCAGAATACCCATATTCAACAGGCTGTTAGCGTGGCGAAGCTGGCTGCCCTCGTACAGATCGCGCGGCAGGGTGCGCGCCATTACGCCGCCCACGCCTGTACCCATTCCCTGTAACGCGCTGGCGGCAATCAGCACCGTCAGGTCGTGGGTGGACATGGCGATAACCGTCGCCAGCATGAAAATCGACATCCCGACGAGGATCACCGGGCGGCGACCTACGCGGTCAGATAGTGGGCCATAGAAAAGTTGCGAAACGCCATAGGTCAGCAGATAGGCGGCCATGACGCTTTGCACCGCGCCCTCGCGAACGTTGAGATCGCGTGCCATATCAGCAATTGCAGGAATATATATGGTTTGCGCCATCTGTCCGACGGCAACCAGCAACACCAGCATCAGTAAGATAGTGACGTTTCTTTGGCTTTTCATTTCTCTGATATTTTATAAAAAAAGAAAATATAAGAATAAGCTGCTGCTTATTACCCTAAATGCGGGTGGAATCTACCATATCAAGATGACAATTTAACCATCAGATATGTGAATGATTTGTAGCAGCCAGGCAGGATTTATAGACGGTGACGGCAACTAATCTTGCCAGTCTCAGCATGACTCTGGAGTGTGATCGCGCAGACATTTTCGCGCAGATGAATTTTTTTCCGTTGCCAGCTTTCACAACCTGTGTTTGTATGAATTCAATTGATGAATTGATAAACAGGTCCCTAATGACTCCTTCCATGATGACGTCGACCCTACTAAAAACCGCGCTACCAGCCGCGGTGGTCGTCGTGCGTGTGGTGGTGGTCGTCGGCAATGCGCCGTAGGGTCCGGAACAACATACGATTCCAAAACCCCGCCGGCGCAAACCGGGCGGGGTTTTTCGTTTAAGGACCCCTCCCCGGAAAGTCGGCTCAGAATAAAAGGACTGGAGCATGGCAAGTTCGGGCACAACATCACAGACCAGACGCTTTACCGGCGCAGAATTGATCGTCCATTTACTGGAACGTCAGGGGATCACCATGGTCACCGGCATCCCCGGTGGCACCGTGCTGCCGCTGTACGATGCATTAAGCCAAAGCAAAAAAATTCGCCATATTCTGGCGCGTCACGAGCAGGGCGCCGGGTTTATCGCGCAGGGTATGGCGCGTACGGCGGGGAAACCGGCGGTGTGCATGGCCTGTAGCGGCCCCGGCGCCACCAACCTGGTGACCGCCATCGCCGACGCGCGTCTCGACTCGATTCCGTTAGTTTGCATCACCGGCCAGGTGGCCTCCTCGTTAATCGGCACCGACGCGTTCCAGGAAGTCGATACCTACGGCATTTCTATCCCCATCACCAAACATAACTATTTAGTCCGCAACATCACGGAGTTACCGCAGGTTATTGCGGACGCTTTCCGCATTGCGCAGTCTGGCCGTCCGGGCCCGGTGTGGATAGACATTCCTAAGGATGTTCAGACCGCTGAAATCGAACTGAATGAACTGCCGGAGCCTGGCGACCGCGCGCCAACGCCTGAATTCAGCGCTGAGAGCGTGCGTGAAGCCGCCGCGATGATCAACGCCGCGCAGCGTCCGGTACTGTATCTGGGGGGCGGCGTCATTAACGCGCCGGAGCGCGTGCGCGAGCTGGCCGAGAAAGCGAATTTGCCGACCACCATGACCCTGATGGCGTTAGGTATGCTGCCGAAAGCGCATCCGCTGTCGTTAGGCATGCTGGGGATGCACGGCGCGCGCAGTACCAACTTTATTTTACAACAGTCTGATTTACTGGTTGTTTTAGGGGCGCGTTTTGATGACCGGGCGACGGGTAAAGTGGCTGAGTTCTGCCCGAATGCGAAGATCATTCACGTCGATATCGATCGCGCCGAGCTGGGGAAAATTAAGCAGGCACATGTCGCGATTCAGGCCGATGTCGATGATGTTCTGGCGCAACTGTTACCGCAGATTGACGCGCAGCCGCGTAATGCATGGCGTGAAAAAGTGGCTGAACTGCAACAGGAATTCCCGTGCGCGATTCCGCAGGAAACGGACCCATTAAGCCATTATGGCCTGATCAACGCCGTTGCTGCCTGCGTGAACGACGACGCGATTATCGCCACCGACGTGGGCCAGCACCAGATGTGGACTGCCCAGGCGTATCCGCTCAATCGCCCGCGTCAGTGGCTGACTTCCGGCGGCCTTGGCACGATGGGCTTCGGCTTGCCTGCGGCGGTTGGCGCAGCGCTGGCGAATCCGGATCGCAAAGTGTTGTGCTTCTCGGGCGATGGCAGCCTGATGATGAATATTCAGGAGATGGCGACGGCGGCGGAAAATCAGCTGGACGTGAAAATCATTCTGATGAATAACGAAGCGCTGGGCCTGGTGCATCAACAACAGAGCCTGTTCTACAAACAGGGCGTGTTCGCGGCGACCTATCCGGGCATGATCAACTTTATGCAAATTGCCGCCGGTTTCGGCCTGGCGACCTGCGACTTAAACAGCGAAACCGACCCGCAGGGCGCGCTGCAGGCCATTATCAATCGACCGGGTCCGGCGCTGATCCACGTGCGTATCGACCCGCAGGAAAAAGTGTATCCGATGGTACCGCCGGGTGCGGCCAATACTGAAATGGTGGGGGAATAAACCATGCAAAACACAGCACACGATAACGTCATTCTCGAACTCACCGTTCGCAACCACCCCGGCGTCATGACCCACGTCTGCGGCCTGTTTGCCCGCCGCGCGTTTAACGTCGAAGGCATCCTTTGCCTACCGATTCAGGACAGCGATCAAAGCCATATCTGGCTGCTGGTCAACGATGACCAGCGGCTGGAGCAGATGATGAGCCAGATAGACAAGCTGGAAGACGTGGTGAAAGTACAGCGCAACCAGTCTGACCCGACGATGTTTAATAAGATTGCGGTGTTTTTTCAGTAAGTTATTCGTCTTCCGAATCCGGCGTGATGACTTTTACCGAACCGTTCCGGCAGTGGATAACATAATCTGCCGGTAACGGACGATCGCTTATCAATATATCGAAGGCGGATAAGGGAGAGAGACTGGCAGGCGCAACTTCATCAAAAAGGGCATGGCGAGCCAGTAGAATTTTTCGTTGTCCACGCTCCATCGCTTTACGCTTAGTGGCGAGATCGTCGGGGTTAAACCAACTGACGCCAAAATGCTCATGCACGCCGCTTGCTGAGATAAACACTTTACGCGGATTGAGCGCATCTAAAGGCGAAGGGTTATTCGTATCGTAAAAGGCATCGCTTCGTGCGCGATAGGTACCGCCACAAAGCACCGCCGTGGCGTTGGGTTTTTCATTGAGTGCCACAAACACGCGGTGTGAGTAGCAGATGCCGGTGAAGGAAATATCGTCCGGGATCATACTGATCACTAACGGAATCTCCGGCCCATTATCAAAGAAGACCAGATCGTTTTCATTCACCATTCCTGCGGCCAATATGGCAACCGGAAGGTCGTCACGATGGTGTGCTTTTTTCACCGAAGTAGAAGGGGATGCTGGTGCGGCGGGTTTGTTCACCATCACGATATAACCGCCCAGAAGTGCCAGCGGGAGAGGTTCATCGTCCTGACTGAGATCTCGTCGAATGGTCATCACCGAAACTTCCAGCATTCGCGCCGCGTCTTTCAGATGGATTCGGTCGGTCTTCTTCAATAATTCCATCAAACGTCGAATGCGTTCTTTTTGCTTCGTTTCCATTCACTCTCTCCGCAAAGCGTGTTGTACATGTTCCTTACGTAACATTTTTGTTTGTTTTGGAACATCAACATAGTTGATTCACTATACGTCTGGTCACGGTGAAATAAAAGAGCGAAAGAACGAGGTTTTTGCGCTTAACTTGCGCTGTTTCAGCATGTTGTGGCGTTTTTCATGGTTTTTCTCTGGTGCTAACTAATCTTGTTAGCACAATAAATAATCAATAAAATGATGATGCAATCGCGATCACAGTCACAAATGATACGGAAGTAACATGATAATGTTATTTTAATATCATTGTTGTGTGATTGTTTCTGAGAGGTAGTAAAATGGATATCGCGGTTATCGGCTCCAACATGGTGGATCTCATCACCTATACCAACCAGATGCCTAAAGAAGGGGAAACACTGGAAGCGCCTTCCTTTAAGATTGGTTGTGGCGGTAAAGGGGCAAATCAGGCTGTGGCAGCGGCCAAGCTCAATTCTAAAGTTTTGATGCTAACCAAAGTTGGCGACGATATTTTTGCGGATAACACCATTCGTAACCTTGAGTCCTGGGGCATTAATACGACATATGTAGAAAAAGTACCTTGTACCAGCAGCGGTGTTGCGCCGATTTTTGTGAATGCCAATTCAAGTAATAGCATTCTTATTATTAAAGGGGCGAACAAATTTCTTTCACCGGAAGATATCGATCGCGCAGCGGAAGATTTGAAAAAATGTCAGCTTATTGTGCTACAACTGGAAGTACAGCTGGAAACGGTTTATCACGCCATTGAATTCGGTAAAAAACACGGTATTGAAGTGTTATTAAACCCGGCACCGGCATTACGTGAACTCGATATGTCATATGCCTGTAAATGTGATTTCTTTGTGCCAAATGAAACTGAACTGGAGATATTAACCGGTCTTCCTGTCGATACGTATGATCATATTCGCATTGCCGCGCGTTCTTTGGTTGATAAAGGGCTGAATAATATTATTGTCACGATGGGCGAAAAGGGCGCGCTGTGGATGACGCGTGACCAGGAAGTTCACGTTCCAGCTTTCAAAGTAAGTGCTGTAGATACCAGTGGCGCGGGCGATGCCTTTATTGGCTGCTTTGCTCACTATTACGTCCAGAGCGGCGATGTTGAAGCCGCCATGAAAAAAGCCGCTCTCTTTGCCGCTTTTAGCGTCACCGGGAAAGGCACCCAGTCATCCTACCCAAGCATTGAACAATTTAATGAGTATTTAACCTTAAACGAATAATTACCCTGCACTGTAAAAGGTAGCACTATGAACGATAAAAACATCATTCAGATGCCCGATGGCTATCTGAATAAGACCCCTCTGTTCCAGTTTATTTTGTTATCCTGTTTATTCCCATTGTGGGGATGCGCAGCCGCATTAAATGATATTTTGATTACGCAGTTTAAAAGTGTATTCTCGCTCAGTAATTTCGCCTCTGCGTTAGTGCAGAGTGCGTTTTACGGTGGTTATTTTTTAATTGCGATTCCGGCATCCCTGGTGATTAAAAACACCAGTTACAAAGTGGCGATTTTAATTGGTCTAACGCTCTATATCGTGGGTTGTACGCTCTTCTTCCCGGCATCTCACATGGCGACTTACACCATGTTCCTCGCGGCGATATTTGCGATTGCGATTGGTCTGAGCTTCCTGGAAACCGCCGCGAACACCTACAGTTCGATGATAGGCCCGAAAGCGTATGCCACCTTGCGCCTGAACATCAGCCAGACGTTTTACCCGATTGGCGCCGCTTCAGGCATTTTGCTGGGCAAATACCTCGTCTTCTCTGAGGGCGATAGCCTGCAAAAACAGATGGCGGGCATGAATGCCGAACAGATCCATAACTTTAAGGTGTTAATGCTCGAGAACACGCTTGAGCCTTATAAGTACATGATTATGGTGCTGGTAGTGGTCATGGTGCTGTTCCTGCTCACTCGCTTCCCAACCTGTAAAGTGGCGCAAACAGCCAACCATAAACGCCCATCCGCGGTCGACACGTTACGTTACCTGGCCGGTAATGCCCGCTTCCGTCGCGGCATCGTGGCGCAGTTCCTGTACGTCGGCATGCAGGTGGCGGTGTGGTCATTTACCATCCGTCTTGCGCTGGAGCTGGGTGATATCAACGAGCGCGATGCTTCTAACTTTATGGTTTACAGCTTTGCCTGCTTCTTTATCGGTAAGTTTGTCGCCAACATTCTGATGACGCGATTTAACCCGGAAAAAGTTCTGATTCTTTACTCCATCATTGGTGCGCTGTTCCTTGCATATGTTGCGCTTGCTCCAAGTTTCAGCGCCGTCTATGTCGCCGTCCTGGTCAGTATTCTTTTCGGGCCCTGCTGGGCAACGATTTATGCCGGCACGCTGGATACGGTGGATAACGAACATACCGAGATGGCGGGAGCGGTGATCGTCATGGCGATTGTTGGCGCGGCAGTCGTTCCGGCGATTCAGGGCTACGTCGCAGATATGTTCCACTCGCTTCAACTCTCATTCCTGGTTTCTATGTTCTGCTTTGTTTACGTCGGCATCTACTTCTGGCGTGAAAGCAAAGTGCGCAACAACCTGGCGGAAGCAACAGCTTCCTGAGGAGAACGATGATGACAACGCGTATTACATTATGGCGTGAGCTTTTTGCCGAACAACCGCGCACGCTGCTAAAAAATGACGATTTCACCGCGACCGCTTTTCGTTACGCCAGCGGCGTGGAAGGGCTGAAAATAGAGAATAACCGTGGTTACCTGGTGATTTTGCCCTGGCTGGGGCAGATGATTTGGGATGCGCAGTTCGATGGCCATGACCTGACTATGCGGAATATGTTCAGTCAGCCTAAACCGGCGACGGAAGTGGTGGCAACCTATGGTTGTTTCGCATTCCATTCGGGGCTACTGGCTAACGGCTGCCCGTCAGCGGAAGATACACATCCACTGCATGGTGAGATGGCCTGCGCCGCAATGGACGAAGCCTGGCTGGAACTCGATGGTGATGCATTGCGTATCTCGGGTTGCTATGAATACGTGATGGGATTTGGCCATCACTACCAGGCCCAGCCAGCCGTGATATTACGAAAATCCAGCGCTTTGTTTGATATTCAGATGGCAGTAACCAATCTGGCGTCAGTCGCGATGCCGCTACAGTACATGTGCCATATGAACTATGCCTATGTGCCAGATGCCACGTTCAGCCAGAATATCCCGGATGAAGCGCTGAAACTGCGTGAGTCGGTGCCTGCTCATGTTAAGCCTACCGAGCAGTGGCTGGCGTTCAATCAACGGATTTTGCAGGGCGAAGCGTCACTGGCGACGCTTAATCAACCGGCGTTTTACGATCCCGAAATCGTGTTCTTTGCGGATAAGCTGGATGCCTATACGGACCGCCCCGAGTTCAGCATGACCGCACCGGATGGCACGACGTATGTGACCCGTTTCTCCAGTGCAGAGTTGAATTACGTTACACGCTGGATTCTGTACAACGGCGATCAGCAGGTCGCGGCGTTTGCGCTACCTGCCACCTGCCGACCAGAAGGTCATCTCGCCGCGCAGCGTAACGGCACGCTTATCCAGGTTGCTCCGCAGGAGACGCGGACTTTCACGGTAACGACAGGGATAGCCTGAAGACACAAAAAACCATCGCCAGCGCTGAAATTCTCTTTATGATGTCGGGGTTGAACGACATTGAGAGGGCGCATGATCTGGATAATGCTGGCGACGCTGGTGGTGGTTTTTGTGGTGGGTTTCCGGGTGATGACATCCGGCCCGCGCCGGGCGATTCGTCGTTTGAGTGAACGTATGGGCATTACGCCAATGCCTATAGAATCGATGATCGATCAACTGGGGAAGGAGCCTGGCAACGAGTACCTTCACTATCTTGAACGCCCGAACGAGGCACATTTACAAAATGCCGCGCAGGTGCTGCTGATTTGGCAGGTGTTTATTGTCGACAGCAGCGAAGAGAGCATGCATCGCTGGCATCGCTTGCTGCAAAAATCGCGTCTTGCGGCACCGATTACCGATGCGCAGGTACGGCTGGCGTTAGGGTTTATGCGAGAGCTGGAGCCAAACGCCGGGGAACTGAACGCGTTTCAGGTTCGTTACAACGCGTTATTCCACGATGAAGATGGGGTGCGTTGGCTCCATTAATCTCACGGTTGCCGGAATTAAGGGGTCATCTCCAGCGTGGTGAAGGTAAATGCTTCACCATCAAAAAGCCCCATGCTGGTCAGTTTCAGCGCGGGGATCACCGGAAGCGACAAAAATGCCATCTGAATAAAGGGTTCTGCAGGAAGCGACCCGCACTCACGACCTGCATTCTTTAAAGCATCAATATGGTGTGCGAGGCTTTCAGCCGTTTCATTGCTCATCAGGCCGGCAACCGGCAGAGGGAGATGGCTTTGCACCCGTCCATCGTGGACGACGCATAATCCCCCACCATCCTGAATCACCTGGTTGACCGCCAGCGCCATCTCTTCGGTCGTCCGTCCAATGACGACAATATTATGGCTGTCGTGGCTGACCGTCGCCGCCAGCGCGCCTTTTTGAAGACCGAAGCGGCCCAACAGCCCACAAGCCGGCGCGAGTTGCTGACCGTAACGCTCAAGCACGGCAATATAGCAGATGTCGTCACGATCAAAACCGTCCTCTGTACAGAGACATTCTCCGGCCTGCGTGATGAGCTCATTATGAATGATATCAATCACCCGATAGCGTTTTCCCGGCGTGAATGAAACGTTGAAATCGGAGGCGACCAGCGGTGTGCGCTGAACCGTATTGCCATAGGGCGGCAACGTTTGAGAAAGCCTGGCCGGTTCTTCTGCGCTGAGCGTTTCTGCATTCACCGGTACTCCCTTAACCATCACCTGTTGCACGATAACGTGGCGAGCATCGCTGAGCAGCACAATGTCAGCCTGTTTACCCGGTGCGAGCAGACCAAGATGATGAAGGCCGAAGTGGCGAGCCGCTGACCAGCTGGCGACGCGATACGCGATATGCAAAGGCACATTGTGTTGGTTGATTAACCGACGAATGAGCGCATCAATATGGCCTTCATGGGCAATCTCCCAGGGGTTTCTGTCATCCGTACATAACATGCATTGCGGGCTATTGCTTTCGTTGATCAGCGGCGCAAGCGCATCAAGATTACGGGCCGCGGAGCCTTCGCGGATCATTAACGCCATACCGAGCTGCAGCTTTTTGCGACCTTCTTGCAGGCTATAGCTTTCATGGCAGTTTTCGATTCCTGCCGCAATGTAGGCATTTAACGCGGTGCCGCTTAATCCCGGGCAGTGGCCGTCCAGGGTTAAGTGCCGAAAAGCATCCATTTTATCGAGAAGAGTATCTTGCCCGGCGATAACGCCCGGGTAATCCATCACTTCCGCCAGGCCCGTCACCAGGGGGTGATCTCGCCAGTGCAGCATCTGTTCCAGCGGAAAGCGGGCGCCGTTAACATCGCTTCCCTCCAGCGCAGGCACGCAGGAACTGATCTGAATATATTGATTCTGTTTTGCTTGCTCGGCACAGCGAATAAACCATGCCAGCCCCGCTTCACCCATCACATTGACTATCTCATGTGGGTCGCAAATGACGGTTGTCAGGCCACGAGGTAAAGTGGCTGTTTCAAAAGTGACGGGCGTCATCATGCTGGATTCGATATGAAGATGCGCATCAATAAAGCCAGGTACGGCAATCGCGCCTTTGGCATCAATACGGTGTTGCGCCGTACATTCATGATACTCCGGGCCAATACCGGCAATGTACCCGCCTTTGATAACGATAGGGCCCGGGGTTTCTCCGCCATTTATCAAATCGAGTAATGTGACGTTATCAATAATATAATCTGCAGGGGCGTCTTTACGAGCTACGGCGAGTAATTCCTGGCGCTGTGTTCTGCTAATTTTATGATATTTGTAATTAATTGATGTGTTCATTTTATTTCTCATTTTGATTTTATCAAATTGATTTGTTTATTATCATTTTTGAGTTTTTGTTATGACATAAAGTTTATCGCTTATCATGCCTGAGCAATGTGATAACTATCACTGAACAAAAGGGATTATCTGTTTTAAAAAGAGGAGGCGTAATTTCAAATGGGCAGTCTTGCCAATGGATGATAATCATGAACAATAATACAAGCGATAGTACAAAGGATGATATCGGATTTCTTGCCCGCTTTTTTAAGTTGAGTCAGCATGGTACATCGGTACGTACTGAAGTGATCGCGGGATTTACGACTTTTTTAACGATGGTGTATATCGTTTTTGTTAACCCGCAAATTTTAGGTGCGGCGCAGATGGACATGAAGGTGGTATTTGTCACCACCTGTCTGATAGCGGGTGTGGGAAGCATTGCAATGGGGCTTGTCGCGAATCTTCCCGTCGCGCTGGCCCCGGCTATGGGGTTGAATGCTTTCTTTGCCTTTGTAGTGGTGGGCGCGATGGGCGTCAGCTGGCAAACCGGAATGGGTGCCATATTCTGGGGCGCGATTGGCCTGTTTCTGCTCACGTTGTTCCGAATTCGCTACTGGATGATTGCTAATATCCCAATCAGTTTACGAACGGGCATTACCAGCGGGATTGGATTATTTATCGCAATGATGGGTTTGAAAAACTCAGGCGTGATCGTTGCAAACAAAGATACGCTGGTGGCTATCGGGGATTTAAGTTCTCATAGTGTCTTGTTGGGTATTTTAGGATTCTTTATTATCGCTGTTCTCTCTTCCCGAAACTTCCATGCTGCGGTTCTGGTTTCTATTGTTATCACATCCTGTTGCGGCCTTTTCTTTGGAGATGTTCACTTTAACGGTATTTATTCTACGCCACCCGCTATCGGGGGAACAATTGGTGAGGTTGATTTAAAAGGTGCGCTATCATTGAGCCTTGGGGGAATTATTTTCTCTTTTATGCTGATTAATCTCTTTGACTCATCCGGAACATTAATTGGTGTAACGGATAAAGCCGGGTTAATTGATAAGCATGGCAAGTTTCCTAATATGAAAAAAGCGCTATTTGTCGATAGCCTGAGTTCAGTGGTGGGCGCATTTATTGGTACCTCCTCTGTTACTGCTTACATCGAGAGTACTTCTGGTGTTTCGGTAGGCGGGCGAACCGGTCTGACCGCCATTGTTGTCGGGGCATTATTCCTGCTAGTTATGTTTTTCTCGCCGCTGGCCGAAATGGTGCCAGGATACGCCACGGCCGGGGCGCTCATTTTTGTGGGCGTGTTAATGACATCCAGCCTGGTACGCGTTAACTGGGATGATTTTACAGAATCCGTACCCGCGTTCATTACGACGGTAATGATGCCGTTTACTTTTTCGATCACCGAAGGCATTGCGCTTGGATTTATGAGCTATTGCATCATGAAGTTATTCACCGGACGTTGGCGCGATCTTAACCTGTGTGTGATTCTGGTGGCGCTGTTGTTTGCGCTGAAAATCGTGCTGGTAGATTAATCCGGCTTCAGAATGACCCGCTGCGTCTGGCGGCGGGTACGCCAAAAAAGTTGTCAAAACGTTAAATAGGTCACACTCAGGGTGTTACACTGCGCAACTTTCCCGCATGCGAACAAACACCAGGTGGCCTATGACCGAATCGCTCTCTTCTTCACAACCTAAAGATACCGTTACACGGCCGAACTGGTCAGCCGTTTTTGCGGTCGCTTTCTGCGTCGCCTGCCTGATTACCGTTGAGTTTTTGCCCGTCAGCCTGCTGACGCCGATGGCGCAGGATCTGGGTATCTCTGAAGGCCTGGCGGGGCAGTCGGTCACCATGACCGCGTTTGTGGCGATGTTCTCCAGCCTGTTTATCACTCACGTCATTGGCCGCACCGATCGCCGCTACGTGGTGGTGATGTTTGCGGTGTTACTCACGCTCTCCTGCCTGCTGGTATCGTTCGCCAATAGCTTTGCGCTGTTGCTGCTGGGGCGCGCTTGCCTCGGCCTGGCGCTGGGTGGGTTCTGGGCGATGTCGGCGTCGTTGACCATTCGGCTGGTGCCAATGCGCGTGGTGCCCAAAGCGCTGTCGGTCATTTTTGGCGCGGTATCGATAGCCCTGGTGATCGCCGCGCCGCTTGGCAGTTTTCTCGGTGGAATCATTGGCTGGCGCAATGTGTTTAACGGTGCGGCAATCATGGGCGCGCTGTGTATTCTGTGGGTGATTAAAGCGCTGCCCTCGCTGCCTGGCGAAGCGGCGCACCAGCAGCAGAACATGTTCAGCCTGATGAAGCGCCCCGGCGTACTGGCGGGAATGAGCGCCATCTTCCTGGTGTTCGTTGGTCAGTTCTCTTTCTTCACTTATATTCGCCCGGTTTATACCACGCTGGCAGGCTTTAGCGTGGATGGCCTGACGCTGGTGCTGTTGAGCTTTGGGATTGCCAGCTTTGTCGGCACCTCGCTTTCATCCGCTATTCTGAAACGTTCGGTAAAAGGCACGCTGGCCTGTGCGCCCTTCGTGCTGACGCTCAGCGCGCTGGCGCTGATTTTCTGGGGGAACTCGCCAGTAGTTGCGTCTGCGGTGGCGATTATCTGGGGATTTGCGTTTGCGATGATTCCGGTTGGCTGGTCGACGTGGATCACCCGCTCGCTCTCCGATCAGGCAGAGAAAGCGGGATCTATTCAGGTGGCGGTGATCCAGTTCGCCAACACCTGCGGTGCGGCGCTGGGCGGCGTTGCGCTGGACCATTTCGGCGTGCTGTCGCCGCTGGCGATTTCCGCCTGCCTGATGCTGCTGACGGCCACGCTGGTGGCGACGAAGGTGAAAGTGAGTTAATGAATATTGCCGGATGGCGCTGCGCGTATCCGGCCATCATTTACGGGAAATCACTCCGCTTTCGGACACTGTACCTGTTTCACTGCGGCGCCATAGCGTTCCGTATCATTGCGTTCCAGCGCCAGCGTCGCTTCCCGCACGCGCAGACGATTCTCTTCCGTCGCCAGCACCAGATTCGCAAATTGATCGTCCGACACCGCGCCCGCCGGGGCGCAGTTTTTCTTCACGTCCTCAATCACCTGCCGCTTTTGCTGCTCAAACTTAAGTCCTTCCATCGGCGACTCGGCATACGCCGCGCCGGAGGCAGCCAGACAGGCCGCCAGAGAAAACAGCACCGGAATCATTTTCATGCTCATATCCTTATAGGGAATTCATTCCCCTTAACTATATGTGCAGCTGGCGATTCTGGACAATTTAGTGACGCTCTACCGGCGTACTGCGACGGCGGGAATCCAGCGAAATCAGGATAACCGAGGAGAGGATCAGCAGCGTGCCCAGCCAGTCCGGCAGGGTGAAGGTGATACCGAGCAGCAACAGTGACAGGAACGCGCTGCTCAGCGGTTCGGCGCAGCTCAAAATGCTGGCGCGTGGGCCGCCAATCATCTGCGCACCTTTCAGATACAGGCTAAAGGTCAGCGAGGTGCCAATCACCACCAGATAAAAGAACGCCAGCACCACGTTGCCGGAAAGCGTGAAGCTCTCGCCCTGGCCTGCGTAGAACGGCAGCAGCACCGCGCCACCGATGAGCATACTCCAGCCGACAATCGGTAGCGTGCCATAACGCGCAATCAGCTGTGACGGATAGGTGGTGTAGAACGCCGCCGTAAAGGCCGAGACAATCCCCCAGAACAGCGCGCCGCCGGAGATAGAAAGTGATGTCGGGTTACCGTGGGTGACCAGCAAAAACGTACCGATTAATGAGGTGCCGATAGCGGCAAACACCAGCATACCGGGGCGAGATTTACGCACCAGCGAGAACCACGCCACGATGATTGTCGGGGCCAGAAATTGCAGCACCGTCGCGGTGGCAGCGTTGGATTTCTCAATGGTCATCAGAAACGACAGCTGTACCGTCAGGGCGCCCACCAGAGTGAAGAACAGCAGGCTGAGCGCGTCTTTGCGGTTTTTCATAATGCGGAAGATGCGGTCGCCATGTACGAAAGAGAGTGTCAGCAGAATCAGCCCCGCGAATAGCAGGCGCGTCATAGTTAAAAACTGCGAGGACATCTGGCTTTGTTCCATGATGTACTGCGCGCATACCCCTGAACTTCCCCACAGCACGGCGGCGATAAGGACGTTCATCATCCCTCTTCTGGTGGAACCCATGTTGTTGTGATCTCGTCTTAATTTTTATCAGACGAGAATCATAGCACGCAGAAATAGAAGCCCCCAGCACAGGCCGGGGGCGGGGGATTAACTGAGATCGACGTTTTTACTGCCGAACAACCAGGTGAGCAGGAAACCGCAGAAGTAGGCTACCGCAAGGCCCGCAGCGTAAACCGCCATCCCGGCGTAGATACCGCTGTTGGAGGTCATTAACGGCAGCGCCACCAGGCCCGACGGGCCGAAGACGGTGTTCAGGCCGACGGGCAGGCCCATCCACGCGACCAGGCCGATAAAGAAGCCGCCGCACGCGCCGCCAAAACAGGCGGTGATAAACGGTTTCATGCGCGGCAGCGTGACGCCGTAGATCAGCGGTTCGCCGACGCCCAGCAGACCGGGAATGATCGCCCCTTTAATCTGCGTACGCAGCAGCGCGCCATGCTTCGCGCGGAAGTAAAGCGCCAGCGCCGCGCCGACCTGACCTGCGCCCGCCATCGACAAAATGGTGAACAAGGAGTTGAAGCCCTGTGCATCCATCAGCGCGAAGTAGACCGGCACGAAACCCTGATGCACGCCAAACATAACCGCCAGCAGGAACAGCCCGGCCAGCACCGCAGAGCCGAACGGGTTGCCGTTGAGATGCAGGAACAGCCAGGACATGCCGGTGAACAGGTAACCGCCGAGCGGCATAATCACCACAAAGGTGACCGCACCCATAATCAGCAGCGTAATGGCGGAGGTGAGGATCATATCAAGGTTGGCGGGCATGATGCTGCGTACCCGTCTTTCCACCCATGCGCCCAGAATCGCCGCGATCAGCACGCCGATGATGTTACCGCGCGGATCGATATCGTGACCGAAGAACTGCGTGATGCCGGAATAAAACCCAACCGTTGCTTCCGGGTTATAGCCCAGCACAAACAGCGAGGCGATAATCGCGCCGTTTACGCCCGATCCGCCGAACGCTTTTTGCGTGTTGTAGCCAATGAGGATACTCAGGAAGGTGAACATCCCCTTGCTGAAGACCTTCATATAACCAATCACTTCCACCAGCGTGGCGTTCGGATGGGCGCTTTTCAGTACGAACATCTGTTCCGCCAGCGTGGCGAAGCCAAGCAGCAGGCCCACGGCAATAAAGCCAGGGATTAACGGGGTAAAAATGGTGGCGAACTTCGCCAAAAACTTCTGAATTCCGCTGGTTTGTTTCTCTTTCAGCGCTTTTTTCTTTTCGCTGGCGACGTCAGCCAGTGAAGGTTCGGCCGTGGGCGAATCTTCCAGCAGCGCGTTCATCATTTCGGCGGCCGTCTGCGCTTTGCCGGGGCCGAGGATAATCTGGAACTGCTCTTCGCTGACCACCACGCCCAGCACGCCTTCCACCTGGCGGATGTTGGCGATATCGGCCTGTTGTTCATTACGCAGGGTTAAGCGCAGTCGGGTCATACAGTTCCCGGCCTGAACGACGTTTCCGGCTCCCCCCACCAGGGAGAGGAGACGGGCTATCATCTCTTTATTTATTTTCGCCATTCAATCTGTTCTCCAGGACGGTTTAGCCTTGCTGTAACGCCTTGCGGATATAGCCGTTATTTTCTGCGAGCAGGGTGGTGGCCTCGTCAGCATTCAGGTTTGCCAGCACCATCACGATGGCGGTTTTACAGTGGCGATGACAGGCGTTAAGCGCATTGACGGCGGATTCGCGGTCACACTCGGTCGCTTCCATCACGATGGACACCTGACGCTCAATCAGCTTGGCGTTAGTGGCTTCCACATCGACCATCAGGTTGCTGTAGACCTTGCCGCTGCGAATCATCGCGCCGGTGGTAATCATGTTCAGCACCAGTTTCTGTGCGGTACCTGCTTTCAGGCGGGTTGAGCCGGTCACCACTTCCGGGCCCACAACCGGGGTAATGGCGATATCGGCCAGTTGTGCCATTTCGCCGTGCGGGTTGCAGGTAATGGTTGCGACCAGCGCGCCCACGCTTTTGGCGTAGTTCATCGCGCCAATGACGTATGGCGTGCGCCCGCTGGCGGCGATACCGACCAGCACATCATTGGACGTAAAGTTCAGCGCTTTCAGGTCTTCCGCGCCCTGAGCAACGTTATCTTCAGAGTTCTCAACGGCACTGAGAATCGCTTTATGCCCGCCAGCAATCAGGCCAACGACCTGTTCCGGGCGGGTGCCGAACGTCGGTGGGCACTCGCTGGCATCAAGAATACCGAGGCGGCCAGAGGTGCCTGCACCGCTATAAATCAGGCGACCACCTTTCTGAAAGGCCGCTGCGACGGCGTCAACCAGTTGGGCAATCTGCGGCAGATAAGGCGTGATTGCGTGAGCAACCAGCTGATCTTCGCGGTTGATCACCGCCAGCATCTCTTCGGTGGAGAGGGTGTCAATATTGGTACTGTTGGCGTTGCGGCGCTCGGTCAGCAGTTTGCTCAGGTCGATACTCATAGTGGCCTCGTCTTCGTCAGTGGCAATCAGTATAAGGAATTTTTTATTCCTTTCGTGTGAAGGGTATCACGATTAAAGCCTGGCGAATAAGAGGGAATGCAGATGGGTAGTGACTTACTGCGGTAATAAATTTGGAATATTTTATTACCGCAGTGAATTTTATCGGACTTTGCTGAGCGAGAAGAAGAGGGCGATGGCGTAGGAAATTGCCATGGCGAGACTCATTTTGAGCATGGTTTCGCCACCCAGGCCGGCCAGCGGCGCGGCGATGCCGCCGCAGACGAACATCAGCGTACCCATCAGCGCAGATGCTGTACCAGACTGCTCGCTGCTGACTGCGCTCATCGCTTCAGAGCCGGATACCGTGCTGATCCCACTCATAAACGAGACGGTAAAGAACAGGCCAACCAGCGCCGGAATAGCAAGATGCAGCCAGGCCAACAGCAGCGTGATACCCGCGCAGGCGACCGCCAGCAGCAAGCCACGACGCAACAGCACTTCGGCGGCCACGCGGTGAGAAAGCTTCGAGAAAATCAGCGCGGCGATAATCAGGCCAATGCCGTTCAGGCCGAACAGCAGGCTGAACTGCATCGCGCTCATGCCGTACTCGCTCTGAATCACAAACGAGGAAGAGCCGATATATGAAAACAGCCCGGCCATCATAAAGGCCTGAATCAGGCAGTAGCGCAGGAAGCGGCGGTTTTTCAGCAGCGGCGTATTACGCGTTTCCTGGCTGGTGACGGCGCTTTTCGCGGGCAGCGTTTCAGGCAGCACCGCCAGGCTTAACAGCAGCAGAAGCACGCCGATCCCCGCCATACACCAGAAAAGAGTGCGCCAGTCGAAAGCGGTGATGATATAGCCACCAAGCACCGGCGAGAGCACAGGTGCAATACCGTTGACGGTCATCAGCAGGGCGAAAAATTGCGTCAGCATCGCGCCCTGATAGCGGTCACGGGCGATAGATCGCGACAGCACGGAGCCGCCCGCCCCGGCGAAACCCTGTAAGAAACGCCAGCCAATCAGCAGGTGAATATCCTGGGTCATCGCACACATCGCGGAAGAGAAAATAAACAGCAGCAACGACAGCGCCAGCGGTTTTTTGCGGCCAATATGGTCGCTTAGCGGGCCGAAGAACAGCTGGCCGAGGCCGAGACCGATTAACGCGGCCGTTAAAGAAAGCTGCGTTTGCGTGCCGGTCGCACGAAGCTGGTCGGTGATTTCCGGCAGCGCGGGAAGGTAAAAGTCAGTACAGAGTGGGCCGATGGCGGTCAGCAGACCCAGCGTCAGCACCCATGAGGGGGCGATGCGCGACATAGAAGCTCCTTTTTATGATTGTGGGGGCGGTTTCACCCCTCACCCTAGCCCTCTCCCAAAGGGAGAGGGGACCGATTGTGCACTGTGCTGCCTTTCTCCCTCTCCCTCAGGGAGAGGGCGGGGTGAGGGTGGCCCCACCGCCCAGCGATTGCCACAATGTAATGCGGTTATCCAGCTCGGTCTGTTGCAGCGCAATCAACGACTGCTGCGCCGACCACAACGTACGCTGTGCGGTCAGCACCGTCAGGTAATCGCTGCTCCCGGCCTGATAACGCTTCATCGCGATATCCAGCGTCTGCTGTTCAGCAGCGACATACTGGCGCTGGGCGTCCAGCTCTTCACTCAGCGTCTGACGACGCGCCAGCGCATCGGCGACATCTTTAAACGCGCTCTGAATCGTTTTTTCATAAGTCGCAATCAGCCCTTTTTTCTCCGCCTCCGCATAGCGAAGCTGCGCCATATTGCTGCCGCCGGTAAACAGCGGCAGGGTGATGGACGGTGCAAACGACCACACCTTCATGCCGTGGCTGAACAGTGACGAGAGCGAATCGCTGCCTACGCCCGCGCTGGCGGTCAGGGAAATTGTCGGGAAGAAGTTCGCGCGCGCCGCACCGATATTGGCGTTAGCGCTCAGCAGGTTGTGCTCCGCTTCCTGAATATCCGGGCGGTTGAGCAGCACCGAGGAGGACACGCCCGCCGGTACCAGCGTAATGGTGTTGTCGCCTAAACTTTCCAGCGTGCCCGGCAGCAGCGAGTCGGGCACCGTTTGCCCGGCCAGCAGGTTGATGGCGTTTTTATCCTGCATCACCAGCGTCTGATAGCTGGCAACGCTGGCGCGCGCCTGCTGATACACGCTCATCGCCGAACTGACATCCGTCGCGGCGGCGGTGCCGACTTCCATCTGCCGTTTCACTATCTTCAGCGAATCCGCCGCGCTGTTCATCGTCTGCTGCGCCAGCGCCAGATTACTGTTATCGGCGGCAAGCGTTACCCACGCGGTGGTGAGTTCGGAGATCATCGTCAGACGCGTGTTCTGCGCGGTGTATTCGCTGGCAAGCCAGGTTTCCCGCGCGGCGCGAGAAAGGCTCTGGTTGCGGCCAAACAGATCCAGCTCGAAGCTGGACACTGCGCCATCCGCCTGCATAGACGTTGCCACGCCGTTCGCCAGCGTACGGCTACGGCTGCCGCTTAACTCGGCATCCACCGTCGGGAACAGCGAGGTGCGCGTTTCGCCATACTGAGCACGCGCGGCATCGATATCGGCAATCGCTTTTTGTACATCGCGGTTGCTGTTCAGTGCCATGCTCACCACTTTGTTCAGGCGGGCATCTTTCACTACCTGCTGCCAGTTACCGATCACCGCCGTCGCCTGGCCCTGCGTGCCCGGCAGCGTTGCCGGGACGGGCGCATCTGGCCGTTGATAGTTTGGATCGAGTGATACACAGCCGACGCTCAGGAAGGCAATAAATAAAACAGAGAGACGAAACATAACTTACCCCTGACGGCGTTTACCGGCGAACAGGCGTTTCACCAGCACAAAGAATAATGGAACAAAGAAAATCGCCAGCAGCGTTGCGGTCAACGTACCGCCGATAATTCCGGTACCGATGGCAATACGGCTGTTTGCGCCAGCCCCGGTGGCAATCGCCAGCGGCGTTACCCCGGCGACAAACGCCAGCGAGGTCATGATGATCGGGCGTAAACGCGTCTGCGCCGCACGCAGGGCCGCACGAGAAAGCGAGTAGCCTTCGGCTACGGCGGCTTCGGCAAATTCAACAATCAGAATGGCGTTCTTCGATGACAGGCCAATCGTGGTGAGCAGCGCCACCTGGAAGTAAACGTCGTTACTTAAGCCGCGCATCCATGCCGCCAGCGCCGCACCCAGCAGGCCGAGTGGGATAACCATGATGACCGAAATCGGCACCGACCAGCTCTCATACAGCGCCGCCAGGCACAGGAACACCACCAGAATAGAGATGGCATACAGACTCAGCGCCTGACCACTGGCCAGTTTTTCCTGTAATGACAACCCGCTCCAGGCCCAGGTGGAACCCGCAGGCAGATTATTGGCCAGCGTTTCCATGGTGGTCATCGCCGTACCGGAACTGGAACCGGTGGCATTTTCGCCCTGAATTTCATAGGCGGCTGCGCCGTTGTAACGCACCAGGCTTTCCGGGCCGTATTCCCAGCGTGTGGTGGCGAAAGCGGAGAACGGCGTCATGCTGTCATCGCTGCCGCGCACAAACCATTTACTGAGATCCGACGGCGCCGAGCGGGAATCGCTATCGCCCTGGATATACACTTTTTTCACGCGCCCACGGTCGATAAAGTCATTCACATACGTGCCGCCCCAGGCGCTGGAAAGCGTCGAGGTGACATCGCTTAAAGACAGGCCCAGCGACACCGCTTTGTTGTTGTCGATATCTACCTGCAACTGCGGCGTTTGCGGCATATCGTTAGCGCGAACGGCGTGCAGCGTGGTGTCCTGGTTGGCTTTGCCAATCAGTTCATCGCGCATTTTCAGCAGTTCAGCACGATCGGTACCGCCGCTCGCCATCAGTTCGAAGGTAAAGCCGTTACTCTGTCCGAGACCATCGACCGACGGCGGCGTCATAGCGAACAGCGTTGCATCACGAATGGCACCGAGCTCTTTGGTGGCGCGCAGGGCAATCGCCTGAGCGGTATTTTCCGCGCCCTTACGATCGGACCAGTTTTTCAGCGAAACGAAGGCCATCCCGGCGTTCTGTCCGCTGCCGCTGAAGCTAAAACCGTTCACGGTGAAGATAACGTTGGTGTTGTCTTTTTCGTTGTTGAGGAACCAGTCGGTGACCTGCTTACTCACTTCAGCGGTACGTGAATTGGTTGCTCCCGCAGGCAGCGTGTACTGCACCATGATCTCGCCCTGGTCCTCGGTCGGCAGGAAGCTGCCGGGCAGTTTCCACATCGCCAGCGCCATACCGCCGCAGATCGCCAGATACACCACCATCACCAGCCCGGAGCGGCCTAGCGTGTTGAGCACTTTGTGTTTGTATTTGCGTTCGGTCGAACCATAGAAGCGGTTAAATGCCCCGAAGAAGCCTTTTTTATGTGGCGGAGTGTGGCGCAAAATCGAGCCGCACAGCGCAGGCGTTAAGGTCAATGCCACTACCACCGAGAGCATCATCGCCGAAATAATGGTGACCGAGAACTGACGGTAAATCACCCCGGTCGAGCCGCCAAAGAAGGCCATTGGCAGGAATACCGCCGAGAGCACCAGCGCGATCGCAATCAGCGCCCCGGAGATTTCACCCATCGATTTTTCCGTGGCTTCGCGGGCGGGCAGCCCTTCGTCGCGCATTATTCGCTCGACGTTTTCCACCACCACAATGGCGTCATCCACCAGAAGCCCGATGGCGAGCACCATCGCAAACAGCGTTAAGGTGTTGATGGAGTAGCCGAACAGCGCCAGTACGCCAAAGGTACCGAGCAGCACAACGGGCACTGCCAGCGCCGGAATCAGCGTCGCGCGGATGTTTTGCAGGAACAGATACATCACGCAGACCACGAGGATAATCGCCTCGAACAGCGTCTGCACCACGTCTTCAACGGAGATTTTAATAAATTCGGTGCTGTCTTTCGGATACGCGACGTCATAGCCCTGCGGCATATTGCGTTTGTATTCGTTGATTTTCTCTTTCACCAGCGTGGCGGTGCTCAGGGCGTTTGCGCCAGGTGCCAGCATTACCGCCATCCCGGCTGCCGGGTGACCGTTCAGTTTGGCGATAGCGGTGTAATCTTCACTGCCCATCTCCACGCGCGCCACGTCGCCGATGCGCACCACCGCGCCGTTAGACTGGCTTTTTACGATAATATTTTTGAACTGTTCGACCGTTTGCAGACGCGACTGCGCGCGCACGGTGGCGGTCAGCTGTTGGGTATCTGGCGATGGCAACGCCCCGATTTTACCGGCAGAGACCTGCACGTTCTGCGCTTCAATCGCCGTCTGTACATCTGATGGCATCAGCGAGTAGGACGCCAGCTTCGCCGGGTCCATCCAGATGCGCATCGCGTATTCCGCACCGAACACTTGCAGGCTACCGACACCGTCGAGACGGGCCATCGGGTCCTGCATATTACTCACCAGCCAGTCGGCGATATCCGAACTGCTGGCTTTATCGGTTTTATCGTAAACGCCCATAATGAGCAGGAAGTTGCTCTGGGATTTCACCACCGTCACGCCGGCCTGCTGAACTTCGCTTGGCAGGCGCGATTCGGCCTGCTGCACTTTGTTCTGTACCTGCACCTGCGCGGTATCCGGGTCGGTACCTTGTTCGAAGGTCACGGTAATGCTCACCGAACCGTCAGAGCTGCTGGTGGAAGTGAAATAGAGCAGATTATCGAGCCCGGTAAGCTGCTGTTCGATAACCTGCGTTACGCTGTTTTCCAGCGTTTGTGCCGATGCCCCGGTATAGGTGGCAGAGATTTTAATCGACGGCGGCGCAACATCCGGGTACTGCGCAACCGGCAGCGTTTTGATAGCCAGCATCCCGGCCAGCATGATCAGAATAGAGATAACCCAGGCAAAAACCGGGCGACGCACGAAGAAACGGGCAAACATCAGGCGTTTCCTCCGGTGGACTGCACTTCAACGGGTTTCACCTGCTGGCCTGCGACCACTTTTGCCGAGCCTTCAACAATCAGTTTATCGCCCGCTTTCAGGCCCGTTAGCACCAGCCATTTGTCGCCGTAGGTATCGCCAGTTTCCAGCTCACGTTGTTCAACTTTGTTATCCGCGCTGACCACCATCGCCGTGGCAACGCCTTTCGCATCGCGCGTGACGCCTTGCTGTGGCGCAAGGATCGCATCGTTCATGATCCCTTCATCAACTTTGGCGCGCACAAACATCCCCGGCAGAAGCTGCTGTTTCGGGTTCGGGAACACGGCGCGCAGGGTGACGGAACCGGTCGATTCATCCACCGCCACTTCGGTGAGCGCCAGGCGGCCTTTCTCGCTGTAGGTTGAGCCATCTTCCAGAATCAGCGCCACGTTCATGGTGTCGCTGTTGGTGGCAAGTGATTGTTTGCGCAGGCGTAGCAGATCGACGCTTGAGCGGGTGAGGTCAACGTACATGGTATCGAGGCCGCGAATGGTCGCCAGCGCGGTGGTTTGCTCGGCGGAAACCAGCGCGCCTGGCGTCACGGAAGAAATACCGATGCGCCCGGCAATCGGCGCGGTGATGGTGGTCCAGTTCAGGTTGATGCGCGCGCTCTCCAGCGCCGCTTTTTTTGACTCAACGCTGGCTTTGTCCTGCGCGCAGGTTGATGCCGCATCGTCTGCATCCTGGCGCGATACGCCGTTCTCTTTCACCAGCTGCGCGTAACGCTGGGCTTTCGAGCAATCGGCGGTGACCAGCGCCTGCGCCTGTTTCAGCGCGGCGGCGGCTTCGTTATAGGCCGCGCGGAAGCTGTCCGGCTCAATCTGATACAGCGCCTGCCCGGCTTTGACGTTGTCGCCTTCATTAAAAAGCCGTTTCTGGATAATGCCGGTGACCTGTGGACGCACTTCCGCGCTCATCGCCGCAGTTGTGCGCCCGGTCAGTTCGCTGACCACCGAAACGGGTTGGCTTTTTAATGTTACGACACCCACTTCCTGCTCCGGACGTTGGGGCGCTGATGTTTGCGCATTATCGCATCCGCTCAGGAGAAATAATGCGGCAAGTGTGGTTGTGATGTATTTCATCTTTATTCTCAAGGTGAATGACGTCCTCCCCGCAAATAGATTGCGAGGATTTAAGGGTGAACGAATCCGCATCGCCGGTCGCCCGGAAATGACAAAAAAGGGGGAATTAACTCCCCCGTTATTTACAGGATTAAATTACTTAGCAGTGATAAGCATATTTATAATTTCCTGATAGATTTTTTCTAACGCCTCGGGTGACACTTTTTGCGGCGTTAAACGGCGGTAGATGGAGCCTTCCATCATGACCGCGATCACTTCCACACAGCAGCGCACGCGTTCCGGGCTGAGGTGAGGGTGTTCTTTTTGCAGATGGGCGCAGGCATTGTTGAACATGCGTTCATCGGCCTCCGCCAGCCAGGCGGCGACCTGTGGGTTGCGCGTGGCTTCCGCCGACATCTCGAGCATTAAGGCATCGTCATCCTCGCTCAGTGTAAAGCGGCAGGCAAGCAGATGTGGCATCAGTTTTGTCTGGGTTTTGCCTTCCATCTCGGCGATGCGGTAGTCGATGATGCGGCGGATCATCTCTTCGATAATGGCGTCTTTATTGGCGAAGTAGCGGTAGATTTGCCCGACGCTGAGCTTCGCTTCCGCGGCGATTTGCGACATGCTGGCCGCGTGGAAACCACTGTTGCGAAAGCAGCGGCGTGCGGCGGCAATGATGTCGTCTTGCCGTGCTTTCTGTCGGGCTTCCAGTTTGCTGGTCATGCATTTCTCCGCGTTTTGAAATAGTGAGAACGATCGTTCTCATTTTGGCTCATTATACGTCGATGATGACCAATGGAAAGTATTTTCTGAAGCTGTTTTTTTTCTTTCTGTTTCGTACAAAAAATAATGGAGGAAAAAAGGAGATTTTGTGAAATTAACGGGGGCAGGAATAAAAATAATGGAGAAAATATGGGTTGTGTAATTAAAAAAGTTATTACATAGGTAGGTCATCAAAAGAATATTAATTGGGTGCGGGAGTTGCCCTCACCCTAACCCTCTCCCACAGGAGAGGGAACCGATCGCATGCGTGTTAATGTTCTGCGCTGGTTTTCTCCCTCTCCCGGTGGGAGAGGGCCGGGGTGAGGGCGCTCACTACTCATGCCGCGTTTTCAACGGCGCTTCCTTCAGCAACCACGACAGCACAAACGCCAGCACCATAATGCACGCTGCCATAATAAAGGCCGCGTGGATGGCCGAGCCAAAGGCATCCAGATAATCCGTACGCACCGCATCGGGTAGATGATGGATGGTGGCGGGATTCATATCGCGCGGCACTTCCGCGCCTTCTGGCAGCAGACGCGTCAGGTTTGACTGCAACACGGAAGTAAACACCGCGCCAAACAGCGCCACGCCGATAGAACCGCCAATCGAACGGAACAGGGTCACGCCGGAAGTGGCCACGCCGTACAGATTCGGTGCGACGGTGTTTTGTACCGCCAGCACCAGAACCTGCATCACCAGCCCTAATCCCATTCCCAGCACGCCGGTAAAGAGATACAGATGCCAGGTTGGCGAGGTGATCGTAATGCGCGTCAGCAACACCATGCCCACCGTGCCCAGCAGCGTGCCGAGAATCGGGAACAGGCGATATTTCCCGGTGCGGCTAATAATCCGCCCGCTGATGATCGAGGTCAGCAGCAGCCCGCCCATCAGCGGAATCAACTGCAAGCCCGCCTGCGTCGGCGTCGCCTCTTTGACCACCTGCAAATAGAGCGGCAAAAACGTCACCGAGCCAAACAGCGACATCCCGATGATAAAACCAATCATGCTGCACAGCAGGAAACTGCGGTTGCGGAATAACGACAGAGGGATGATAGGCTCCCACGCCAGCCGCTCTTCATAGATAAATCCGGCAATGCCCACCAGGCCAAAGGCGAGAATGCACCATAGCTGCGGGTCGCTCCATGGGCGAACGGTGCCGCCTTCAGTGGTGAACAGAATGATGCATACCAGTGCCATGGTCAGATAAATCGCGCCAAGCCAGTCTATCTCATGCTGGTTACGTTTGGTGTTGGCATGGAAGACCGCGCCGATCACCAAAAGGGCGAACAGCCCCAACGGAATGTTGATATAGAAAATCCAGCGCCATGACGCGTGCTGAACGATAAAGCCGCCAATCAGCGGGCCAATCACCGTCGCCAGGCCGAACACGCCGCCAAACAACCCCTGATAGCGGCCACGCTCAGCAGGCGGAATGACATCCGCCACCGCCGCCATACTGATCACCATCAGTCCACCGCCGCCGAGCCCTTGCAGGGCGCGCATCAGCACCAGCTGCGTCATGTTCTGCGCGACACCGCACAGAGCCGAGCCCAGTAAAAACAGGACGATAGCAATTTGCAAGACCCGCTTACGGCCAAACAGATCGCCAAATTTTCCGTACAATGGCACCACAATGGTGGAGGTCAGAATATATGCCGTGACCACCCAGGAGAGCTTATCCAGCCCGCCCAGTTCTCCAACGATGGTGGGAAGCGCGGTCGAGACAATCGTCTGATCGAGCGCGGAGAGCAGCATCACCAGCAGCAATGCGCTGAACAGCAGGCGGATAGAAGGCGCGCCCGCGTGTGATGATGACGTTTTTTGAGTCACGGTATCGGACTCCATAGTGTGCTCACTTGAAATTAATTAACTGTATAATTAATATTTATGGAAGATGCTTCACTGGTCAAGAGATCGCTCCCTTATGACGGCACAAAAAGACAACTCAAAACTCCTAAAAACACGTAAGCCGGGCCGCCCGCGCGGCAGTAAACCGAGCGGCGATAACCGCGAGCATCTGCTTGATATCGCGCTGCGGCTCTTTTCGCAGCAGGGTATTGGTCATACTTCATTGAACGCGATTGCCCGCGAGGCTGGCGTGACACCCGCCATGCTGCATTACTATTTCAATTCGCGCGAACAGCTGCTGGACGTGGTGATTGAAGAACGTTTCTTACCGTTGAGAAGTGAGATCACAGCGATTTTTGCCGCGCATCCAGAAGACCCGGTTACCGCGCTGACCGAGATGGTCAAAACGCTGGCAGAACTTGCCGCGTGCTACGAGTGGTTTGCACCATTATGGATGCAGGAGGTGATTGGGGAAATGCCGGTGCTGCGCCAGCATCTTAACGCGCGCTTTGGCGAGGATCGCTATCAGCAAACGCTGGCCTCCGTGAAACGCTGGCAGCAGGAAGGGAAATTAAACCCACATTTGACGGCGGAATTACTGTTTACGTCTTTATTAAGTTTGGTTTTAGTGCCATTTTCCCGAATGCGTAACGATGAAAGACTTGCCTTATTAACGACAGAAACAATCATTAGCAATGCATTAGCATTAATGCGTCAGGGAATAAATAATTAAGCGATTATTCTTTGATTCTTATTAATAGTGGTATTTTTACAGCGCTTTAATTAATAGCTGTAAATCACCACTTCCCGCATCGGGCGAGCACCATGAGGTGTGATGTCTCTGACCGTAGAGACGACCGGCACCTCGCCCTCTGCGGCGCAGCGCTGTGCCTGCATGCGGTAAATCGCATCGTCGACGCACTTGCTGGTTGATGTTATAGATGCCCCATAAATCTCACCGGAAAAACGCACGTTGCTGCCCGCGTGTGCCGGGGTAATTAAAGCTGAAAAAAAGAATGAAACTGCAAGCAGCATGGCGCCAGATAAGTTTTTCATTTGGTTATTACTCGTTATTGAAAAGAGCGCGAATAATATGCCTATTCTTTAAAGTTACAATATTGCTGGTTATTTTCTTTAATTACATAACCTGGCAATGTGAATAAAATGCATACAAAACCAACCTTTGCGTCGATGAAAGATAATCCCAGAGGTTTATGAACAAAATCGCAATAGTCTATTGCCGGAATGACCGTTTATCCCGCCTGCTTACCGCCGTATTCTTGTCGCCATCGAGTTGCCGAACGCAACGTTATGCCGAATACAGGATACCCATTATGAAAACCCTCACTCAGATTGCAGCTGCTTCTCTTCTCTCCGTTATGGCCTTTGGCGCATCCGCACAAAGCGTAACGGCAACCGCCTCTACCCTCGATTCTGCTGAATCGGTGATTGCGCAGAAAGCGAAAGAGATGAATGCCTCTCAGTACAAAATCACCAGCGCCCACATGGGCAACCGCGTCACCATGAGCGCTGAACTCTACAAATAAGCGTGCGGCAAGACGGTTTTCCAAAAAACATGAGAACCGCCTGTTTGTTACCCTCACCAGGAGATGATGATGTTATTTGAAAACTATGCACTGAATGCCGTCGCGCTGAAAAACCGAATTGTTATGCCACCGATGACCCGCTCACGTGCCGGAGCGGGCGATGTCGCCACCGATATGATGGCGGAATATTACGCACAGCGCGCCAGCGCCGGGCTCATTATTAGCGAAGGTACGCAGATCAGCCAGCAGGGCCAGGGTTATGCCTGGACGCCGGGAATGTACACCGAATCACAGATTGCAGGCTGGAAAAAGGTCACCGATGCCGTGCATCAGGCGGGCGGTAAAATCTTTGCGCAGCTGTGGCACGTTGGCCGCGTTTCGCATACCACGCTTCAGCCGGGCCACGCCGCACCGGTTTCTTCATCTGCTATTCAGGCCGAAGGCGTGAAGGTGTTTGTGGATGTAAAAGGCTGCGGCCCGGAGAGCGGCGTGGGCGAGATGCTACAACATACGATGCCGCGTGCGCTGACTTCTGAAGAGATCCCCGCTATCGTGAATGACTATGCGCAGGCTGCGCGTAACGCGATTGCCGCAGGTTTCGATGGTATCGAACTGCATGGCGCGAACGGTTATCTCATCAACCAGTTTATTGATTCGCAGGCTAACCTGCGCGATGACCAATACGGCGGCGCACTGCAAAATCGCCAGCGCTTTATGAAAGAGGTGGTTACTGCCGTTTCGAACGCGATTGGCAAAGAACGCGTCGGTATTCGCCTGGCGCCATTGACCACCCTGATGGGTTCTCGCGACGATACGCCGGAAGCAACCTATCTGGCGGCGGCCAGCGTGCTGAACGATCTCGGCATTGCCTATATTCATATTGCCGAAGCGGACTGGGAAGATGCGCCGGTGATGCCAGCGGCTTTTAAAGAAGCGCTGCGTCTGATATTCCGTGGCACGCTGATTTACTCCGGTAAATACACCAAAGCGCGTGCGGAAGAGGCGCTGCAAAACGGCTGGGCGGATTTGATTGGTTTTGGTCGTCCGTTTATCGCCAACCCGGATTTGCCGTATCGTTTACAAAACGATCTGCCCCTGAACCAGCCAGTGAAAGAGCAGTTCTTTGGCGGCGGAAAAGCGGGATATATCGATTATCCGCAAGCGAAATAAAACAGGCTGCCGGGTTTCGCATCGCGCGGGCCCGGCACTGTGCGTTACCAGAACTTAACGGCCAGGCTCAAAATAAAGACAAAGCCGACAATGGCAACCGTCCAGCAAAACGCCAACATATGGGCTTCATGTTTTTGTTGTTTTAATACTGCTTCGTTTTCCATTTTTCTTTTCCTTGCTCACATCGTGTAGGGGCAGAGGCGCCCCAAATTACCGTGGGACGTTAATCCCTCCCGGTACTCCGTGCGTCAGAACCACCTGCCAGAGCTGAATGTTTCTGGCCCTGAAGGCACCGGCGCAGGCTTTCAGGTAGTAGGTGAACATCCGTTTGAAACGGGCTGAATAGACATCTTCTAATTGGCCCCATGAATCCTGGAATCGCTGTTCCCAGGCCATCAGGGTTTTATCGTAGTCAGAGCCAAAATTGTGCAGGTCTTCAATCACAAAGAAGGGCTCACAGGCGGAAGAAAGTTGTGAAACCGACGGCAGGCAGCCGTTCGGGAAGATGTATTTATCGATCCACGGGTCAACGTTCAGGTCGCTTTGATTGGAACCGATAGTGTGCAGCAGGAAGATACCGTCTTCCGCCAGGTTTTTATTGGCCACGGTGAAGTAAGTTTTGTAGTTTTTCGGCCCGACGTGTTCAAACATCCCCACCGAGACAATGCGGTCAAATTTGCTGTCGAGGTCGCGATAGTCCTGCAACAGAATTTCCACATCCAGCCCGGCGCAGCGCTGCTGTGCGAGCTTTTGCTGTTCAGCCGAGATGGTGACGCCGGTGACTTTCACGCCGTAGTTTTCCGCCGCATAAGCCGCCAGCCCGCCCCAGCCGCAGCCGATATCCAGCAGCGTCATACCTTTTTGCAGATTGAGTTTGCGGCAGATAAGCTCCAGCTTGTTTTGCTGTGCTTCAAGCAGATTGCTGGCGTCACGCCAGTAGCCACACGAGTACTGCATGTACGGGTCGAGCATCAGCGTGAAGAGGTCGTTGCCGAGGTCGTAGTGTTCTTTCCCGACAATCCACGCCCGCTTTTTTGATTGCAGGTTGATTATCTTCGCGCTCACCACGTGCATTAAATCTTTCAGGTTGTGCTTAATCTGCGACTCAATATCGATTTTCAGCAGGCGGGAGATAAACTCATCGAGCTGTTCGCACTCCCACCAGCCATCCATATAGCTCTCGCCCAGGCCGAGAGAGCCCTGCTGAAGAACGCGTTTGTAGAAGTGTTTGTTTTTAACCTGAATGTCGAAAGGACGTTTGCCGTTGATTTCAATGTCTGCGCGTTGCAGTAAGTCACGGCAGATGCGATACCACTGATTGCCGCCATCGGGCATGATTAGTTTTTTGTTCATCGTTTGTGCGCCTGAGCGAGAATCTATTTGTCATACAAATGTGCTAAGGGCAGGTTATACCCATGATGAATATTCGTAAAGTGAATCTCATCAATGGAAGGGATGCGGAAATGGAATGGGGAAGGGAGCACGCTGATGCCCTCACCCCGGCCCTCTCCCACAGGGAGAGGGGAAAAGCGGGAATCAGAAGTCGTACTGCAACGTCAAACGGTTCTGCCAGAAGTCTTTCTCATACAGCGGTGAAGTCTGCACGCCGACAAAATCGCTCAGGCTCAGGCCTTTCAGCGCACCCTGGAAGTTCCAGATAAAGTAAACCAGATACTCGGACTGGCGCAGGCTGCCGGTATTCACCGTCGGCGTCAGGTCCATCCACGAATAGCGTGCACCCAGCGTCAGGTTCTCGTTAGCGTTCCAGTTCACGTTAGTGGCATATGCGTCACCGCTGCCCAGATCCTGAGTGCTGGTGAAGTACGGCTGCGCGAAATACGGGCCCGATGAACTGTTATGCGCATACGGCGTTACCAGTGAACCATAGCCGTAGCTGTTGCCGCTGGAGGCGATATGGTCATAACCCGCCGCCCAGGAGAGCGCTGGCGTGAAGTTCAGCGACAGTTGCGCGCCGTAAGAGCGGTTATCCACTTCGCCCGCCAGCGCTTTTCCTTCACTGGTGCCGCGAATGTATTGCAGTGCTACATCCGGCGTGAACAGCGCCTGCTGCCACTGGAGATGACCTTCGGTGTAGAAGATGTTGGAGAAATCGGCGTAGCTTTCGTACCACATCTGCCCGGTCAGCTTTTTGTCATCCCACATCATGTGACGACCCGCGCCAACGGCCCACATGCCATCGGTCTCTTCGGTGACTTCGGTATACGCGGTGGTGCGTTTCACCTGATCGCTGCCCCAGCCTTTATAACGCCAGATTTTGGTCGCGCGCAGGAAATCGTCGCCGCTGCCGTACTGCATATCCAGCGCCTGATAAAGAATCGGGGTAATACGCCAGTCATAGTCGCCGACAAACGGCAGGTCCAGACGCTGGTTCCCGCCGGTGATGCGGAAATCGCCATAGCGCCAGTTGAGATACGCTTCGCCAATATTGGTCTGGTTTTCGCCGATGTCGCTGATCACGCGTTCTTCCGGCGGATGGTTAATGCCGCGCAGGAACAGACCGCTTACACCCACATTGAAGCCGTACATCGGGGCTGTTTCGTACTTCAGGAAGCCGCCGTAGCTGATGGTGTCCTGGTTAAAACCTTTGGCGAAATAGGCGTTGTGGGTGGTGTAGTAAAGAGATCGAACGCTGCCGCTAACTTTACCGCAGCTGAATACATCGCTCAGGCTGCTGACGTTGCCGTTGGCGTCGAAACACTCGCTGTCGGACTTAAAGGAGAGAGCCGCTTCTGCGCTGGCGGGAAGCGCCAGGGCCGCAAGCGTGACCAGGGCGGTGAGACCACCGGTTAATCGTGATGGTTTAACTGCACCTGCTGCCCGACACATCTTCATGCTAATACCTTGTAAACAGAGATAAAAAAAGAAAAAGTGTGCGAATATCGCCCCCGCTTTGTCGCCACTCTCGCGGGTGGAGAGACCCCTGATAGACGCACTAAACGTATGGGCGGTTTCGCACAGGGCTGCGATTATCTTCATCGGAAGGGGTGTGATCCAGATCTAAACGCAAACGTTTGCTTTCTTTTTGCAGGCATTGATGCTGAATCAGTGATTTAAATTGAATTATTTATGATGCTAATTATTAATGGACGGATATTTAAACTGCATATTGATTGGATGAATGGTAGATAGTACTTATTTTGCTGTTTTGCTTAAACCGCACCGATTGGATAGTTTTCAGGCGCTTCCCGCGCGTAAACGCGCGGGATATCGGTCATCAAAAATAGTAGCCGATATTGACGTTGGTGCGGAAATACCATTTTCCGCTGCCTTCCGACTGTGTGCTGGTCCAGCCCGTGGCGTTAAGCGCACCGCCCCACGGATTAACATTTTTCGCCCAGCTAAGGTCGACCCAGAACATCACCGGTAGCGCGAAGACCTGCACCCCGACGGTGTTCATCTGGGAGTTACTCCAGTCGCTTTTGTCTTTCCATAACACACTGTAATCGTTATAGAACCGTAGTTTTGATACCGCGCCCCATTTGACGTCCACATCACGGGCCACGTTGAGCGACGCGGTGGTGGCTTTTGCCGGGATTAAATACGACGGCGTCAGGCCGTTGCCACCCATCAGAATGGTATCGTCGCTTACGCCCGCCGGATTTTTCGGATCGTACTGGTAACGGATCACCTGTGAGGAGAGCTGCCACGGTCCGTTTTGCACGGTTCCGTGCAGGCCCGCCGCCCAGAAAGTGCCGTCATCATTGGTCTCGCGATTGTGCAATCGCGCCAGCGCCAGCGATCCGCCCAGCTCATTATTCCAGCCCCCGCCGTGGAATGTTCGCGCCAGCCGCACGTTCACCTGATCGCGTTTCTCATTACGCTGCTGATGCTGGCTGGGATAATTGGTATTTTTTAAGCGGTCATAATCCCCGACATCTGGCGCATAGCGCAGGTTCTCAGGCTCCATCCACGGGAAATAAGCCACATCCAGCGACCAATTATTATCGTGATATTGGTAATTTACCCCGCTACCGGCATTGGCGCCGAACCCTAAATAAAAGGGAATGCCGTATGACCAGCCAAATTGTGGATACGGCTCCAGGCCAAAAGGCTTGCCGGGAATGCCAAGCTGCACGCTATTATTCTGATCTAACCGATACCCCACATAGGCGCGGTCAATCGCATATTTATGGTGATCCTGGAACCAGAATCCGGCATCAAAGAAATAGTTATTATAAAAACCGCTGCTGTCGATACGGAATGTATCAAAACGCAGATGCGGCGGATCGCGATAATTACTGCCTTTCCAGTCTTCATAGCGATAATTTGCCCGCAACGCCCCGCCAATATCTAACCCGGCGCTGCTGTCCGCACTGCGCCAGCCAATATGCGGGAAGGGCTTACCGCCTTCCGCCAGCGCGGATGCGGCGGTGCATGCGCCCAGCAGCAGCGCGAAAAATTGTTTACGCATAGCTCACCTCTTATTTCATATTCAATATGCAATAGCTCGCCGCCGCGGATAAAATCAGCGAGAATTAATTGATGTCGTTTCGCCAGTGAAACGAATATTATTTTTTATGAATTTGTTTCAAATATGAAACTCAGTTTATTATTTGATATAAAGAAAATCGCACGTGAAAGGTAGGCCGTCAAGGCATAAAACTTGAGCTATAACGCAATATTATTAAATGATTGAATATCGATTGGTATTTTTTAGAGGGGGGAGGGTATGTCTCAAATATGAAACAAAAGAATTTATTGGCGGCTAAGTGGAGCCCTATCCGCCATGTAATGACTGGATAAGTAGGCTATTCCCAAGGATGATGATGAGCACAAAGAGTGCTCCAGTTAAGCCGCTTAAATAGCAAGTTTTTATTTAATCCTTTATAGCCTTTGCAGACTGCATAATTCCCATGATTTCATCATAATACTCATCATCATATTTCTGATCGATAACCGCCGCCACCTGGATAAAATGGGTATTATCAAATAGCGTCATCAAAATAGACCGTTTTTCATCGCCATCATCGGTTGTGGCGATATAGTCCTGATAGGCGCAGCGGAAGCCGTCAACCTGACAGGGAAAAAGCGTAAACACATCCGCCTGATAGCTACTCTTGAAGCGAATCTGCTGTGATGTGAGTAATTCATCAAAGTTATGAACATTACTTGAATCCTGCATGCTGGATATCACGGAGATCCCGGCATGAGCATTTTTCATCACCACCGTCATACGGTAGCCATGAGGCGTGGTCACCACCGTTTTCCACTCGTTACTCGGGAACGTCAGCGTGATGGGCGCATTCGGTGCGGTGTACTCCCAGCTAAAAAATTGCCAGAAGTGTGTGGCGCAGCTGAACAGGAGTATTATCCCCATCACCCAGCTTGTACCGGCAATAATTTGCGGCTGCGCCGTTTTACGAAATATTACGCAGAATGCAGCCGCCACAAGGCAAGCGGTACCTAACGGATAAAAAAAGACGAGATTAACATAGGAGATAATATTACCAGCGTCGTCCGTGATCAGGTTTTTCCATTGCAGATGCTTGATAATAATAACTGAAATATATAAAACGCCTAAAACTATAAATCGCATATATACATCCGTGTATAAAAAAGGGGAAATAAATTTCCCCTTTATCATATGCGAATTATTTACTCGATATCCAGCGGATCTTCAGAAAGGATAATGCCGGTGTTATCAGCATAGAGATGGTCGCCGGAGAAGAAAGTTACGCCGCCGAAATTGACGCGTACGTCGCTTTCGCCAATGCCTTCGCCAGCTGCGCCAACCGGAATGGCGGCAATGGCCTGGATGCCGATATCCAGCTCTTCAAGGTCATCAACCTGACGCACGGCACCGTAAACCACAATGCCTTCCCACTCGTTCTGGGTGGCGATACGCGCCAGTTCCGCATCAATCAGCGCGCGGCGTACAGAACCGCCGCCGTCAACCAGCAGAATGCGGCCACGGCCATTCTGTTCGAGCAGATCATACAGCAACCCGTTATCCTCGAAACATTTCACGGTGGTGATTTGCCCACCAAACGACAACCGCCCGCCAAAGTTGGAGAACAGGGGTTCCACGACGTTGACATCTTCCTGGTAGATGTCGCAAAGCTCGGAAGTATCGTATTTCATAGGATTAACACTCAGTTGCTGCGAGTGATTTCAGTATATCGCGCTCTGTGCACTGTTGGCAAAATCATCAATTGTTAATTGATATTTGTCAGTTAACCCAGTGCCTTGCTCAGGATAATCCCAACGATAAACAGGACGTTAGTGAGCAGCGCGCCTTTGACCGTGCGTTCAAGCATCGGGCGCATTGCGACCGGCTCACGCTGCGTCATGACGTAGCGCGCCTGTTTGAACAGCAGCGGCGTGGCGAGAATAAACAGCCAGCCCCATACGTTTTGCAGCGAAATCAGGTTAAACAGTGCCAGACACACCAGTGTGCCGCCAAGCAGGCAAGCGTGATAGCGACGTGCGCCCACCGGGCCTAAACGTACCGCAAGCGTGTTTTTGCCGTTTTCGCGATCGCTGTCGATATCGCGCAGGTTATTGATATTCAGTACCGCCGTTGCCAGCAGCCCGCACGCCGTGGCGGGAAGAATCAGCGTGGCGCTCAGCATATGCGCCTGCAAATACCAACTGCCGATAACGCTCAACCAGCCGAAGAAAATGAGTACAGAAATATCACCCAGACCGATATATCCGTAAGGGCGAGTGCCCACGGTATAGGTGATTGCGGCGACAATTGAGAGCAATCCCAGTACCAGGAAACCGATAAAGTCACCGATGTTTTGATACGCCGCAAACAGCAGCCCCAGACCGGAAAGACAAATGAGCGCCACGGTAATCATCAGCGCGCGTTTCATTTGCGACTGGGTGATGGCACCTTTTTGCATGCCGCGTAGCGGCCCGATGCGATCGGGTTTATCACTGCCCTTCACCGCATCGCCATAATCGTTCGCGAGGTTAGAGAGGATTTGCAGCAGGCCCGCAGTAACCAGCGACAGCACAGCCACAGTTGCATCGAAGTGCCCTTGCCACCAGGCGAGCGTAATGCCCACAAGGATAGAGGCGAAGGCCAGAGGTAACGTTTTAGGGCGCAGGCTTTCAAGCCAGGCCTGGGTGCGGCTGATTTCAGTCATAGTGATTTTTTGCCAATAAAAATGGGGCTTTTCAGCCCCATCAACAGTGATGAATATGCATTGAACGCGATTATAGGATAAAACGGCTCAGATCTTCATCTGCAACCAGCGCATCCAGGTGTTTGCTCACGTATTCCGCATCAATTGTGATGCTTTGACCATTTAAATCACTGGCGTCATAGGAAATATCTTCCATTAAACGCTCCAGAACCGTGTGCAGACGACGCGCACCGATGTTCTCGGTGGTTTCGTTAACCTGCCATGCGGCTTCGGCAATACGCTTGATACCGGATTCGGTGAACTCAATGTTCACGCCTTCGGTCGCCATCAGCGCTTTGTACTGAACGGTAACGGACGCATTTGGTTCGGTCAGGATGCGTTCGAAGTCGCTGGTGGTCAGCGCCTGAAGCTCAACGCGAATCGGCAGACGGCCCTGCAGTTCCGGGATCAGGTCAGACGGTTTTGCCACCTGGAATGCACCGGAGGCAATAAACAGAATGTGATCTGTTTTCACCATACCGTGCTTGGTGGACACGGTGCAGCCTTCAACCAACGGCAGCAGGTCACGCTGTACGCCTTCGCGGGAAACGTCCGGACCGGAGGATTCGCCGCGCTTACAGATTTTGTCGATTTCGTCGATGAACACGATACCGTGCTGCTCAACCGCGTCGATAGCGTCTTGTTTCAGCTCTTCCGGGTTAACCAGTTTCGCCGCTTCTTCTTCAATCAACAGCTTCATCGCATCTTTGATTTTCAGCTTACGCGGTTTCTGTTTCTGCCCGCCGAGGTTCTGGAACATCGACTGCAGCTGGCTGGTCATCTCTTCCATTCCCGGAGGCGCCATGATTTCAACGCCCATCGGTGCAGCAGCGAGATCGATCTCAATTTCTTTGTCGTCCAGCTGGCCTTCACGCAGTTTTTTGCGGAATGCCTGACGCGCGGCAGACGGTTCAGCCTGCTGCTCCGCCTGGCCCCAGTTGTTTTTGGCCGGTGGGATCAGCACGTCGAGGATACGCTCTTCGGCCATCTCTTCCGCGCGGAAACGGTTCTTTTCGATGGACTGCACGCGCACCATTTTGATGGCGGAATCGGTCAGATCGCGGATGATGGAATCCACTTCTTTACCCACATAGCCCACTTCGGTGAACTTGGTCGCTTCAACTTTGATGAATGGCGCGTTAGCCAGCTTGGCCAGACGACGCGCGATTTCGGTTTTACCGACACCGGTCGGGCCGATCATCAGAATGTTTTTCGGGGTTACTTCGTGACGCAGCTCTTCATCAAGCTGCATACGACGCCAGCGGTTACGTAAGGCGATCGCAACGGAGCGTTTGGCCGCGTCCTGACCAATAATGTGTTTGTTCAGTTCGCTGACAATTTCGCGTGGGGTCATTTCAGACATGGTCAATCCTTACGCTTTAGACGGTAATTCTTCAATGGTGTGGAAGTGGTTGGTGTAAATGCAGATATCGCCTGCAATATCCAACGCTTTCTCAGCAATATCGCGCGCGCCCAGTTCGGTGTTTTCCAGCAGGGCACGGGCTGCGGCCTGGGCGTATGGACCACCAGAACCGATAGCAATCAGGTCATTTTCCGGCTGAACGACGTCGCCGTTCCCGGTAATGATGAGGGATGCGGTTTCATCCGCGACGGCAAGCAGGGCTTCCAGCTTGCGCAGCATACGGTCGGTACGCCAGTCTTTCGCCAGCTCAACGGCGGCTTTCACCAGGTGGCCCTGGTGCATCTCCAGCTTACGTTCGAACAGCTCGAACAGGGTGAAGGCATCAGCGGTGCCGCCAGCGAAACCGGCAATTACTTTGTCGTTGTACAGGCGACGGACTTTCTTCACGTTGCCTTTCATCACGGTATTGCCAAGCGTAGCCTGTCCATCACCGGCGATTACGACGTGGCCGTTACGGCGAACACTTACTATTGTTGTCACGAGCAGACCCCTTGTTGCAAATACGGAATAGGGGCCCCGCAAGCTTTGCGGGGCAGAATGTCATTATAGATGGGGGGTATTTCGGGGGTTTCAACCCCCGGAAGCGAGTCTTATGCAGTTTCCGTGACCGGCCATTTTCAGGCGGTTGAGGGTGCTGTCGGCATTATCTTTGCCTTTGATAGGCCCGATGACGACGCGGTTCCAGCCATTATTGGTGGTGATGCGCGAATCAAACCCTTCGAACGCCAGCTGTGCACGCACGGTTTCGGCCTGCTCCGCGCCTTTAAACGAACCGCACTGTACCATCCAGCGGCGCTCGTCTTTTTTCTCGGTTGCCTTAGGCGGCGTGGTTTCACGCGTCACCGGCGCGGCGGCCTGCTGTTTAGGCGCAGACGTCGTGGTGTGCGCAGGCGTTTGCAGCAGATCCTGATACGGCTGCTGGTTAGAAGCGGCCGCTTTCGGCTGCTGCGTCTGACGCGGCGGCTGCTGTGTGGTTTGCGCCTGGCGCGCAGGTTGCTGTGTCTGCTGTTGCGTGCGCGGCTGCTGCACAGGCTGCGTTTGCGCCCATTGTTGCTGCTGTTGCGCTTGCTGAGCCTGCTGCGCTAAACGCTGACGTTGCAGCGTTTGTTGACGCTGTTCCGGCGTTTGCTCGTTCCACGGCACTTCCGTCAGCTGCGTCGGCTGCTGGCGCATATCGGCCTGCATTTGCGCAAGCAGCTGGCGCTGTTCGTCGGTCAACTGGTTCGGGTTCATGACTTCCCCGCCCGCAGACGGTTCCGTTGGCGCACGCACGCCTGGCTGGCGGCTTTCCAGTTCTTTAATGTAGCGCCAGCGTTCTTCCGGTTTTGGCGGTAGACCATTCCCTGTCATCTGACGGCTTTGCAGCGTTTCAGAATCTTCTTTTTTATGATGGGTAATAAAGTACAAACCACCGATAAAGGCGACGACCACCGCGGCGGCAATGGCCACCATCGCCGGTGATACCGCCGGGAAGCTACTTTGATTTTTCCGCGAACTCCGTGAGGTGCTCTTTTTGCGCCGCGAAGGAGCCTGTTGGCTGCGGCGTACATAATCTCGTTGTGCCACTATCGTTTCGCTGTATTTATTCGTTCGTGAACCCGACATGTTACTTAAGCGACGAGGCTTTGACCAGACAAGCAAGTCCTAAAGCCCCACACTTTTATGTCATATTTTTTGTGTGCTGCCGCGAATGACCAGTTCACAGTCCAGAAGACGCGAGCCGCTGTCGACATATTGCCCACTTAGCTGATTCAGTAATAACAGCATCGCTTCCCGACCAATGTCGAAGCGCGGCTGAGAAACGGTCGTGAGCGGTGGGTCGCAGAACTCCGCCAGCGAGATGTTATCAAAGCCGATAATCGACAGGTCGTCCGGGATTTTCAGACCGTGACGTTTGGCGCAGGAAAACGCGCCGAGTGCCATGATATCGCTATGGCAGAACACGGCGGTCGGCGGTTGCGGCAGCGCCAGAAGCTGCTCAAGCGCCTTAGCGCCCGCTTCGTAGGTAAAGTTGCCGCGCGTGATGTACGCCGGATCTACCGTGATACCGCTGCGGCGCAGCGCCTGCACGTACCCCTGTAAGCGGTAGTGGCACAGCGGCATCTCTTCTGGCCCGGCGATACACGCAATGCGTTTATGACCCAGCTCGTGCAGGTAGTTAACGGCATTGAACGCGGCGGTGAGGTTATCGATGTGCACTGTCGGCAGCCCCAGCTCCGGGGCGAATTCGTTGGCCATCACCATCGGCGGCAGATTGCGCTGCTCTTCAATGCTGGCATCAAACGGCAGTTGCGAACCGAGCAGCAACATACCGTCGATCTGCTTGGTGATGATTAAGTCGATGAAGGTTTTTTCCTGCTGATTCTGATGCGCGCAGTCGCCTATCAGCACCAGATAACCCTGCGAGGCAGCGGTGACTTCGATACCGCGGATCACTTCGCTGAAGAAGGGATCGCAGATATCCGGCACGATGACCAGAATGGTCCGGGATTCATTGCGTTTCATGTTACGCCCCTGCGCCTGCGGGAGGTAACCGACTTCCAGTGCGGCCTGCTCAACGCGAGTTCTCGTTGCCTGTGAGACCTTCTCGGGGTTCATTAATGCGCGTGATACGGTTGCCGTAGAGACTTTCGCCTGCATAGCAACGTCTTTCATGGTTGCGGCCACAACCGGTTTTTTAGCCTTCACCTGATTTCTCCTCGCTGACTGGCGCAGACACGTCCCCTGTGTCTGACATCAGACACACTTTTATCAGATAGTTAATCCGATCTGTTACAGAATTTTCATAAAAAGTGTGACGATTGTTAGATTCCTCGATCTTGCTCGCAACCTGAGAATTAACCTTCAATCGGGTCAACGTCGAGGACCCACTTCACTTTGCGCGCTTCCGGCAGCGTATTGATGAGGACCAGCGCGCCGTTGACGATATGTTGCAGGCGCACGCGGGAAGGGTGTTGCAGCAAGATTTGCCAGCGATAACGCCCGCCGCGTTTCGGCGCGAGGGCCGGAACCGGGCCGAGAACCCACAGTTTGTCATCCGCCAGCGGGCTGGCCTGCAGCAGATTACGCAACTGTTGCAGGAACACTGGCGCCTGCTGATTGTTGTGATCTTCCGCGCGAATCAGCACGTGGCTGGTCCACGGTGGAAGCTGCATGGTCTGGCGCTCGGCCAGCGCCTGCTCGGCAAAGGCGTCGTAGCCTTTATACAGCAGCGTTTGCAGCAACGGGTGATCCGGATGGTGCGTTTGTAAAACCACTTCGCCCTGTTTACCTGCACGGCCTGCGCGCCCGGAAACCTGGGTGTAAAGTTGGGCAAAACGTTCCGCTGAGCGGAAATCCGCCGAGAAAAGTGCGCCATCGACATCGAGCAGGGCAACCAGCGTGACGTCGGGAAAGTGGTGGCCTTTGGCCAACATCTGGGTGCCAATCAGAATACGTGCGCCGCCGCGATGCACTTCCGCCAGATATTGCTCCAGCGCGCCTTTGCGGCTGGTAGTATCGCGATCGATACGGGAAAGCGGTACGCCGGGGAAGAGCGGGGCCAGCACCTGCTCCAGTTGCTCGGTTCCCAGCCCAACTGGCACCAGATGTGTTGAACCGCAGGAAGGGCATTGGCGCGGGATCGGGCGCTGGCTGTCGCAATGGTGACAACGCAAATGATGCTGCGACTGGTGCAGCGTGTAGTAGCTGTCGCAGCGTGGGCATTCGGCTATCCATCCGCAGTCGTGGCATAGCAATGTGGGCGCGAAACCGCGGCGATTGAGGAACAGAATCACCTGATTATCCGCCTGCAAATGCTGGCGCATGCGGTTGATGAGCGCCGGTGAAAGCCCCGCCTGCAACTGCTGACCTTTTAAATCAAGCACGTGCTGCGTAGCTGGCCGCGCATTCCCGGCGCGACGCGTCAGGCGCAGCATGTGATATTTATGCTGGCGCACGTTGAGCAGCGTTTCCAGCGCAGGCGTCGCCGAGCCGAGAATTATCGGAATTTGTTCGCTGTGCGCGCGCCAGACAGCGAGGTCGCGGGCATGATAGCGCCAGCCTTCCTGCTGCTTATAAGAGCTGTCGTGCTCTTCATCGATAACAATCACGCCGAGGTTTTTAAACGGCGTAAACAAGGAAGAACGCGTGCCGATAACGATCGCCGCCTCGCCGCTTTTGGCTTTCAGCCAGGCGTTCAGGCGCTCGCTGTCGTTAAGCCCGGAGTGCAGCACTTCCACGGGCGCGTTAAAACGTTCACGAAAGCGGGCGATAGTCTGCGGCGTCAGGCCGATTTCCGGTACCATCACCAACGCCTGTTTCCCCTGCGCCAGCACGTTTTCCAGCACGCTGAGATACACTTCGGTTTTACCGGAACCCGTCACCCCCGCCAGCAGCCACGCAGAGAAGCGGTCAGATGCGCTATGGATCGCGCCCACGGCGGTAGCCTGTTCGGTATTCAGACGCAGTCGTTCGCCAATGGCGGAGTAGCCTTCGCGCCAGTCCTGCAATGCAGGCGCTTCGCTGGCCAGTTCACTCAGGCCCTTACTGCGCAGCGACTGCAACGCCGCTTCGGTAAATTCCAGTTCTGCGACCTGATGACGCCAGATTTTCCCCTGACGCAGCGCGGCCAGCGCCTGTTGCTGTTTTGGTGAGCGCTTCAGACTATTGATATCCACCGCCTGGCCCTGCTCGGTGGCAAACCAGTACCACAGCGGCGCATGGCTGGCCGGTTTCCCCTGACGCAGCAGAATCGGTAGCGCGTGGAACAGCACATCGCCAATCGGGTGATGATAGTAATCCGCCGCCCACAGCAACAGTCGCCACACCGAGGTGGTGAACACCGGTTCGCTGTCGAGCACTTCAATGACCGGTTTCAGCTCATCCAGCGGCAGTTCGCTTTTTTCGCTGACTGACACCACCATGCCAACGCGCTCCTGTTTGCCGAACGGCACGCGAACGCGACATCCCGCTTTGGCGCTGAGGCCTTCAGGCAGCAGATAGTCAAACGTACGCGGTAGCGGAACGGGCAGGGCGACGTGGGCAACAGGCATTTTTTCTTCCTGGACTTGAAAAGTGGCGGGTTAGTATACACATTGTATTCAGGTGAAGAACGGATCAGTTTGCATACCCTGTTCAGATTCTGTATGATCCGCCGCCTTTGATGCAGAAAAAATGCGTCGAAAGCCGAGAAGTTTACTATCAACATCGCGTGGTGTCTGGCGTTAGGGCTGGAAGAGCGACGCGGCCTTAACTGAGGTTTCCCATGAAAAAAGGTATTCACCCGAATTACGTAGAAATTACTGCAACTTGTTCTTGCGGTAATGTTATCAAGACTCACTCCACTGCGGGTCATGATCTGAACCTGGACGTTTGTGGCGCATGCCACCCGTTCTACACTGGTAAGCAGCGTGACGTTGCTACCGGTGGCCGTGTTGACCGCTTCAACAAGCGTTTCAGCATCCCGGGCAGCAAATAAGTTTTGCTTCTCCGAAAAAGGCGCCGAAAGGCGCCTTTTTTGTATCTGTAAGAAATGTAATTGACAAATTCTATTACTATCTTGAATGTATATAAAATGCAAAAAATAAAACCATGTTTTATTTTTATGTGCAATGTGTTATTTTAGTGATCGTTATCTTCTCGATCTTTTGTTTTTTGCCATTTTATATTCACAGGTGGCAAAAAACAGAAGGTGTCGCCACTTCCCCTGAAACTAAAATTGCCAGCGTAATTAAATCATCTCTAAATATATTTTCGTGAATAATATGTCTAAGGAGTGACATCATGCCTGGCAATGAATATATTACGAAAAACAGCAGTGTGGCGATCAGACCTTTTGGATTCAGAGATAAAATAGGTTATTTATGCGGTGACCTGGGAACCTGTTTTATTCTTGGGTTGGTCAACAGCTTTTTAATGATTTACTACACTAACGTTCTGGGCGTTTCCGGTGTGATTGTCGGTTCGCTCTATTTTGTCACCAAACTTTTCGATGCATTTGTTGATGTTACCGTTGGGCGCTTATGTGATACCTCGAAACTGACGGCAACCGGGCGTTTTAATCCGTGGGTGCGAAGGATGAAGTACCCTTTCTGCATTATTTCGGTGGTGCTTTTTCTGCCGTTTGTGCATGATTTTTCGTATACAGCGAAAATTATTTATATCTGCTGTTCCTATTTTATTTATGGCTCGTTGTTATCGACCGTCAGTATTCCTTACGGCGCGATGTCAGCGGCAATTACCTCCAACCCGGACGAACGTGTTTCGCTTTCAACGTATCGCAGTATTGGCTCGGCAATCGGAGGGGGGACAACCGGTTTCTTTATTCCTATCCTGATGTATACCACCCTGGTTGATGGAAGCCAGGTGATTTCCGGCCAGCACTTTTTCTGGATTTCAATAGGCTGCGCCATTCTGGGTTTTATCTTTTTAACGCTGACCTGCCAACTCACCACAGAGCGGGTGCGCGTAGAGAAAAAAGAGAGCATGCCTGTTTCCGTTTTACTGAAAGGGTTGCTGCGTAATAAGGCGCTGATTGTTTTAGTGGTGGTCGATTTACTGATTGTGATTAACCAGGGACTTTCCGGCACTAACATGACCTATCTGTTTAATGACTATTTCCACAATAAAGAAGCAATGTCCGTCGCCCTGTTGTTTACCTTCGGCTCGCTGGTGCTGCTGGCACCGTCGGCATCCTGGCTGACAAAACGGTTTGGTAAAAAAGAGGCCAGCGTCGGCGCGCTGCTGTTTGCGGTGGCGATGTATCTGGTTATGTACTTTATTCACATCACCGATGCGAAAGTGTACCTGGTATTCCTTTTCCTCGCGACGCTGGGGGCCGGGCTGTTCAACCTGATGATTTGGGCATTTATGACCGATGTCTGTGACTACCATCAGTATGTGACCGGCGATCGTGAAGATGGCACCGTTTATGGCGTGAACTTCTTCGCCCGTAAAGTGGGTCAGGCGTGCGCGGGGGCGATTGGCGGCTTTATGCTGGCGATTATCGGTTATCAGTCTTCCTCGACCGGCGGCGCGGTGCAAACCAGCGTGGTGCAGGAAAATATCTACACCATGGCCAACCTGTTACCGGCATTATGCCTGTTCCTGGCGGCAGTGATTTTGATTTACTTCTATCCGCTGAACCGGAAACAGACGCTAAAAATGGAAGAAACGCTGAATAAACTCAATGGTATCAGTAAGTAATCCGGAGTAAGTCGTGTCGGGCGCGGGTTTGCTTGTCGGGTGGCGCTGCGCTTACCCGACCTACGGGTTGCGGGTTGCTTGTCGGGTGGCGCTGCGCTTACCCGACCTACGGGGTGCGGAGTTGCTTGTCGGGTGGCGCTGCGCTTACCCGACCTACGGGGTGCGGAGTTGCTTGTCGGGTGGCGCTGCGCTTACCCGACCTACGGGTTGCGGGTTACTTGTCGGGTGGCGCTGCGCTTACCCGGCCTACGGGTTGCTTGTCGGGTGGCGCTGCGCTTACCTGGCCTACGGGTTGCGGGTTGCTTGTCGGGTGGCGCTGCGCTTACCCGACCTACAGATTGCAGAATTTGTAGGCCTGATAAGCGCAGCGCCATCAGGCATTTTCTTCAGCGCGCACTACCACGAAAATAACGGCCACTTTTTCTCAACCGTTTCCAGCCCCGGCGCATCAAACACGGCCTGCGGGGAGATAACGGTTTCATTGAGCGGCACATTCTTGCCGTAGCGTTCTTTCAGTTTGGCCTGCACCGTCGGATTACTGAGATCGAAATCCTTCAGTTTTTGCAGCTTACCCAATTTCATTCCCAGCGCTTTGTCATACACCTTCCACACCACTTCAGAGCAGTACTGGCGGTCATCGCTCCAGGAAAAGGCCAGATCGTAAGGTTTACCGAGATAGCGCTTCGCGGTTTGTGCCAGCTTCTGTTTTTGCTGAGCCGATAACCCGCCGTCCACACGACGCACGATATATTTCCCGTCTTTTCCGTGCCTTATCCATTTTTGCAGCGGCGTATAGATAACCGGACCAACGGCCTCGAAGACATACGGTTTTTTCTCGCGGAAAACAATCATGCCGGTGTGACTATAGTCAGAATGGGTGGCCAACTGAATGGCTTTACTTTGTGAAGATTGAGAAATTTGAAAGATGATGTCGCCGGTTTGCGGCTCCCAGGCATAAGCCGGATAAGCCAAAACCAGGCCGAATGCCAGTAAACAGGGTTTCATGGCACAACCTCCGTGTCATCACATTAAAAAGCGCGGCTCGTACTCCGTGAGCCGCGCTCCCTGAATCAGTACTCCCACGTCTCCGGGTCGATACCCAGTTCACGCATAATCACCTTCGCCTCTTCCGGGATTTCATCGCTGCGCTCTTTACGCAGGTCTTCATCGTTAGGCAGCGGTTGCCCGGTGAATGCATGCAGGAACGCTTCACACAGCAGTTCGCTGTTGGTGGCGTGACGCAGGTTGTTCACCTGACGACGCGTGCGTTCATCGGTGAGGATTTTTAACACCTTCAGAGGAATGGAAACCGTAATTTTTTTTACTTGCTCACTCTTCTTACCGTGCTCAGCGTATGGGCTGATATATTCGCCGCTCCATTCAGCCATGAGATACCTTAATCCTCTTTATCATTAATAAAAGGTCGAGCTTCGGCCCTGACCATAATCGCGCATAGTTTACCGTAGTGACGCGGCCCTGACACGATATGAGCCGCCGCAGTTGTGCGCTAATGCATATAATTTTAACGGCTATTCGTCTTTTGCTCAATCTATACGCAAAGAAGTTTAGATGTCCAGATGTATTGACGTCTATTGTGACAATGTTTACTCTGGTGCCTGACATTTCACCGATTAAGTCAGGAACGAATCACAATGACCCGTAAACAAGCCACCATCGCAGTGCGCAGCGGTTTAAATGACGACGAACAGTATGGCTGCGTTGTCCCGCCGATTCATCTCTCCAGTACCTATAATTTCACCGGTTTTAATGAGCCGCGCGCTCATGACTATTCTCGTCGCGGCAACCCAACGCGTGATGTGGTGCAGCGGGCGCTGGCCGAGCTGGAAGGTGGTGCGGGTGCGGTAATGACCAATACGGGCATGTCGGCGATTCATCTGGTGACAACCGTGTTCCTGAAGCCGGGCGATCTGTTAGTTGCCCCGCACGACTGCTATGGCGGCAGCTATCGTCTGTTTGACAGCCTGGCAAAACGCGGCTGTTATCGCGTGAAGTTTGTCGATCAGGGTAACGAACAGGCGCTGCGCGCTGCGCTGGAAGAAAAACCGAAGCTGGTGCTGGTCGAAAGTCCGAGTAATCCGCTGTTACGTGTGGTGGATATTGCGAAAATATGTGGGCTGGCGCGTGAAGTCGGCGCGGTCAGCGTGGTGGATAACACCTTCTTAAGCCCGGCGCTGCAAAATCCGCTGGCATTGGGCGCGGATCTGGTGTTGCATTCCTGTACTAAATATCTGAACGGCCACTCTGATGTGGTTGCCGGGGTGGTGATTGCCAAAGATCCGGAAATCGTCACCGAACTGGCCTGGTGGGCAAACAATATCGGCGTGACCGGTAGCGCATTCGACAGCTATTTACTGCTGCGCGGTTTGCGTACACTGTCGCCGCGCATGGAAGTGGCGCAACGCAATGCCTACGCGATTGTCGACTTCCTGAAAAACCAGCCGCTGGTGAAAAAACTGTATCATCCTTCTTTGCCGGAAAATCAGGGGCACGAGATTGCCGCTCGCCAGCAGAAAGGGTTTGGCGCGATGCTCAGCTTTGAGCTGGACGGCGATGAGCAGACGCTGCGCCGTTTCCTGAGCGGGCTGTCGCTGTTTACGCTGGCGGAATCGTTGGGTGGGGTTGAGAGCTTAATCTCCCACGCCGCTACGATGACCCACGCGGGCATGGCGCCGGAAGCGCGCGCCGCCGCCGGGATTTCTGAGACGCTGTTGCGTATCTCAACCGGTATTGAAGATAGTGAAGACTTAATTGCCGATCTGGAAAATGGCTTCCGGGTTGCAGCCGAGGGATAAAAATGAGTGTGATTGCGCAGGCAGGGACGAACGAACGTCAACTGCATAAATTTGGTGGGAGTAGTCTGGCAGATGTGAAGTGTTACCTGCGTGTTGCCGGGATTATGGCAGAGTATTCTCATCCCGGCGATATGATGGTCGTTTCCGCAGCCGGTAGCACCACTAACCAGTTGATTAGTTGGCTGAAACTCAGCCAGAGCGATCGTCTCTCTGCGCATCAGGTTCAACAGACGCTGCGTCGTTATCAGTCTGATCTGATTAGCGGTCTGCTGCCCGCTGAGATTGCCGATGGCTTGATTAGCGCATTTATTCATGACCTCGAACGTTTAGCCGTATTGCTGGATGGCGGTGTCACCGATGCCGTGTATGCGGAAGTGGTGGGGCACGGTGAAGTGTGGTCAGCTCGTCTGATGGCGGCCGTGTTGCAACAGCAGGGTCTGGAAGCCGCCTGGCTCGACGCGCGTGAGTTTTTACGTGCCGAGCGCTCCGCCCAGCCGCAGGTGGATGAAGGTTTATCTTACCCGCTGCTGCAACAGTTAATGGCGCAGCATCCGGGTAAACGTCTGGTAGTTACCGGGTTTATCAGCCGCAACAACGCGGGTGAAACCGTCCTGCTGGGGCGTAACGGTTCTGACTATTCCGCGACGCAAATCGGTGCGCTGGCGGGCGTTTCCCGCGTGACCATCTGGAGTGATGTCGCCGGGGTATACAGCGCCGATCCGCGTAAAGTGAAAGATGCCTGCCTGCTGCCGCTGCTGCGTCTCGATGAGGCCAGCGAACTGGCGCGTCTTGCCGCGCCAGTACTGCACGCGCGTACCTTACAGCCGGTTTCCGGCAGCGATATCGACCTGCAACTGCGCTGTAGCTATACGCCGGATCAAGGCTCCACGCGTATTGAACGCGTGCTGGCCTCCGGTACGGGCGCGCGTATTGTCACCAGCCATGACGATGTCTGCCTGATTGAATTCCGCGTCCCGGCAAGCCAGGACTTTAAGCTGGCGCATAAAGATATTGACCAATTACTGAAGCGTGCGGGTATTCGTCCGCTGGCTGTTGGCGTTCATACGGATCGCCAGTTGCTGCAATTCTGCTACACCTCGGAAGTGGCGGATAGCGCACTAAAAATTCTTGATGAAGCCGGATTGCCGGGCGAGCTGCGTTTACGTCAGGGCCTGGCGCTGGTCGCGATTGTCGGGGCGGGCGTCAGCCGTAACCCGCTGCACTGCCACCGTTTCTGGCAGCAACTGAGAGGCCAGCCGGTCGAATTTACCTGGCAATCGGAAGAGGGTATCAGCCTGGTGGCCGTGCTGCGTACCGGCCCAACCGAAAGCCTGATTCAGGGCCTGCATCAATCTGTCTTCCGCGCTGAAAAACGCATCGGCCTGGTGCTGTTTGGTAAGGGCAACATCGGTTCTCGCTGGCTGGAGCTCTTCGCGCGCGAGCAAAGTACACTCTCGGCGCGTACCGGGTTTGAATTCACGCTGGCAGGCGTGGTGGACAGTCGCCGCAGCCTGCTGAGTTATGAAGGGCTGGACGCCAGCCGCGCGCTGGCATTCTTCGAAGATGAAGCGGTCGAACAGGACGAAGAGTCCCTGTTCCTGTGGATGCGCGCGCACCCGTATGATGATTTGGTGGTGCTGGATGTCACTGCCAGCCCACAGCTGGCGGATCAGTATCTCGATTTCGCCAGCCACGGTTTCCATGTTATCAGCGCCAACAAACTGGCCGGAGCAAGCAGCAGCCACAACTATCGCCAAATCCACGATGCGTTCGAAAAAACCGGGCGTCACTGGTTATATAACGCCACCGTCGGCGCGGGCCTGCCGGTAAACCATACCGTGCGCGACCTGATCGACAGCGGCGACAGCATTCTGTCCATCAGCGGGATTTTCTCCGGCACGCTTTCGTGGCTGTTCCTGCAGTTCGACGGCACCGTGCCGTTCACCGAACTGGTGGATCAAGCCTGGCAGCAGGGCTTAACGGAACCCGACCCGCGTGACGACCTTTCCGGGAAAGACGTGATGCGTAAGCTGGTGATTCTGGCACGTGAGGCAGGCTACGATATCGAACCGGATCAGGTTCGCGTGGAGTCGCTGGTGCCGTCGCACTGTGAAGATGGCTCGATCGACCACTTCTTTGAAAACGGTGATGAGCTGAACGATCAGATGCTGCAACGCTTTGAAGCTGCGCAGGAAATGGGCCTGGTGCTGCGCTACGTGGCGCGTTTCGACGCCAACGGCAAAGCGCGCGTCGGTGTGGAAGCGGTGCGTCCGGAACACCCGCTGGCGGCACTGCTGCCGTGCGATAACGTCTTTGCCATCGAAAGCCGCTGGTATCGCGACAACCCGCTGGTGATCCGTGGGCCAGGCGCGGGGCGCGATGTCACCGCCGGGGCGATTCAGTCGGATATTAACCGTCTGGCGCAGTTGTTGTAATAATCCATTTGTCGGACGGCGGCTACGTCTTATCCGACCTATACAAAACGTAGGCCGGATAAGATGCGTGAGCATCGCCATCCGGCGTTACGGCTGATGGGTAAAGACCTCTTTTGCCGCAAACAAGCCATTCAGCGCCGCCGGGAAACCGGCGTAAACCGCCATCTGCATGATCACTTCAGTAATTTCTTCCTGCGTTAACCCAACATGAAGCGCCGCCGCAATATGCACTTTCAGCTGTGGCGATGCGTTTCCTAATGCAGTTAAAGCAGCGACTGTGGCGATTTCTCGACTGCGTAAATCCAGACCGGGGCGGGAATAGATATCTCCGAACGGAAATTCGATCAGGTAACGGGCAAAGTCTGGAGCGATATCTTTCAGGCTTTCGACGACAGCATTGCCTCCTTTACCATCCACTTTTTGCAGCATGTCCTGGCCGGTAATAAAACGTTCTGAATGCATGGGGAAATCCTCGTTTATCTTAGGTGTGACGGGAGAATAGTCCGCCAGATGCTGTTTGGATAATACCGTTTCCGTGATACCTTTTCGGTATGACAAACACCCCCATTCATTCTCTCGATATTCGCCTGCTACGCTACTTTGCCGTGGTGGCGGAAGAGAACAACATGAGCCGGGCCGCTCAACGACTCTTTATGTCGCAACCGCCGCTCAGCCGTCATATTCGCCAGCTTGAGGAGCGTCTGGGGGTAACGCTGTTTGTCCGTCATACCCGAGGGCTAACGTTGACGGAGGAAGGGGCACGCGTGCTGGAGATCGTTCGTCCGCTGCTGGCGTTGCAGGAGAAAACCTATGCTGCGCTCGATAAACTTGCGCTGGCAAATGGCCCATTACTGCGTATTGGGCTAACCACGGCGTTTGAGCAGGGGGTTTTTACGGCGTTAGAAACCCGGCTACGTGCGCGGGTTGATACGCTACGTATCGCGCGGCACAGTTCTCTTGAACTGGTACGTCAGGTGCAACGAGGAAAACTGGATGCGGCGCTGGTGGCACTGCCGCTTGAGATCGGTGGATTATCTGTTGTACCGCTTGGTTGGCAAGAACCGCTGATTGCCGCTTTGCCCGCTATCTGGCCAGAGGCAGAATCTGCTTCGATCTCTTTATCCTCTTTAAGTTCTCGCCCTTTATTCTGGTTCAAGCGAGAGCGTAACCCGGCTTTTTTTGATTACACTCGTCAACGTTTCCAGCATGCCGGTTATGTGCCATCCTGCATCGAAGAGCCTCTCGAACATGATGTTCTGCTCGCCAGAATCGCAAATGGAGATGGCTTAAGCCTGCTTCCGGCATCTTTCGCCGCCATTCAGCGGCAGGGTGTTGTTTTTCGTCCATTATCAGACAATAGTCTGCGAGTCAGCGCAGGCGTCGTGGTGTTGCCTGAAAAGCAGCCGAAACTTGAGTGGTTGATAACTCTTTTAAAGAATCAGTTCACAGCACCGGAGTAAGATGAATTTTTTTCATCTTGCCTGAATATTCCTCACCGTTTGCGCGGATCTTTCTATTGACCTTCCCCCATTTTTCCTTCATCTTTACATCTAGACGTCTAAACGTATAGCAGTTCACAACACAACAAATAATGACACGCGATTGATGAGGTAAGGTATGAGCTTTTTTCACGCCAACCAGCGGGAAGCCCTGAATCAGAGTCTGGCAGAAGTCCAGGGGCATATTAACGTTTCGTTCGAATTTTTCCCGCCGCGCACCAGTGAAATGGAGCAAACCCTGTGGAACTCTATCGATCGTCTGAGCAGCCTCAAGCCAAAATTCGTTTCCGTCACATATGGCGCAAACTCCGGCGAGCGTGACCGCACGCACAGCATCATTAAAGGCATCAAAGATCGTACCGGCCTTGAGGCCGCGCCGCACCTGACCTGCATTGATGCCAGCCGTGATGAACTGCGCGCCATCGCGCAGGACTACTGGAACAACGGCATTCGCCATATCGTCGCCCTGCGCGGTGACCTGCCGCCAGGCAGCGGCAAGCCGGATATGTATGCGGCGGACCTGGTTGGCTTGCTGAAAGAAGTGGGCGATTTTGATATCTCCGTTGCCGCTTATCCGGAAGTGCATCCGGAGGCGAAAAGCGCGCAGGCGGATCTGCTCAACCTGAAACGTAAAGTTGATGCCGGGGCGAATCGCGCGATCACCCAATTCTTCTTCGACGTGGAAAGCTACCTGCGTTTTCGTGACCGCTGCGTTTCTGCGGGTATCGATGTTGAAATTATTCCAGGCATCCTGCCGGTCTCTAACTTTAAACAGGCGAAGAAATTTGCTGACATGACCAATGTGCGTATCCCACACTGGATGTCTACAATGTTTGAAGGGTTGGACGATGACGCAGAGACGCGCAAACTGGTGGGTGCATCTATCGCGATGGACATGGTAAAGATTTTAAGTCGGGAAGGGGTAAAAGATTTTCATTTTTATACACTTAACCGTGCTGAAATGAGCTACGCCATCTGCCATACGCTGGGTGTCAGACCTGGCTTATAACGAATGAAGCCCTCTGCGGAGGGCTTTTTTACGCCCAATTTGATCTACATCTCTGTAACGAACAAATTAAGAGTTTCCAACTATCGAATCTGTGGATTATTTCAATTATAACTCTATGCTGATGCTGTATATCGTAACGGTAACATTGTAGAGGGAGCATATTGATGAGTACGTCAGACGATATCGAGAACAAAACGTCCGCAGGTAAGTGTCCTTTCCATCAGGGCGGTCACGATCAGAGTGCGGGTGCAGGGACGACCAGCCAGGATTGGTGGCCAAAACAGCTTCGCGTGGACCTTCTCAACCAACACTCCAACCGTTCTAACCCGCTTGGGGAAGACTTCGATTACCGCAAAGAATTCAGCAAACTGGACTACTCCGCTCTGAAAGGCGATCTGCGTGCATTGCTGAGTGAATCTCAGCCGTGGTGGCCTGCCGACTGGGGTAGCTATGCCGGTTTGTTTATCCGCATGGCGTGGCATGGCGCAGGTACCTATCGTTCTATTGACGGACGTGGCGGTGCGGGCCGTGGTCAGCAACGTTTTGCGCCGCTGAACTCCTGGCCAGATAACGTAAGCCTCGATAAAGCGCGTCGCCTGTTGTGGCCAATCAAGCAGAAATATGGCCAGAAAATTTCCTGGGCTGACCTGTTCATCCTTGCGGGCAATGTGGCGCTGGAAAACTCTGGCTTCCGTACTTTCGGTTTTGGTGCCGGTCGTGAAGACGTCTGGGAACCGGACCTCGACGTAAACTGGGGTGACGAAAAAGCCTGGCTGGCTCACCGTGACCCGGAAGAGCTGGCGAAACGTCCGTTAGCGGCCACTGAAATGGGCTTGATCTACGTGAACCCGGAAGGCCCGAACGCCAGCGGTGAACCGCTTTCTGCGGCGGCGGCAATTCGTGCGACCTTTGGCAACATGGGGATGGACGACGAAGAGACCGTGGCGCTGATTGCCGGTGGTCACACTCTTGGTAAAACCCACGGCGCAGGCCCGGCAACCCACGTTGGCCCGGACCCGGAAGCCGCACCGATTGAAAACCAGGGTCTTGGCTGGAAGAGCGACTTTGGTACTGGCGTAGGTAAAGATGCGATCACTTCCGGTCTGGAAGTGGTGTGGACGCAGACTCCAACCCAGTGGAGTAACTACTTCTTCGAGAACCTGTTCAAATACGAGTGGGTTCAGACTCGCAGCCCGGCTGGCGCAATTCAGTTCGAAGCCGTTGATGCGCCTGAAATTATTCCTGATCCGTTCGACCCGTCGAAAAAACGTAAGCCGACCATGCTGGTCACCGACCTGACGCTGCGTTTTGATCCGGACTTCGAAAAAATCTGCCGTCGTTTCCTGAACGATCCGCAGGCGTTTAACGAAGCATTCGCCCGTGCATGGTACAAGCTGACCCACCGTGATATGGGGCCGAAAGCGCGCTATATCGGGCCGGAAGTACCGAAAGAAGATCTGATCTGGCAGGACCCGCTGCCGCAGCCGACTTACCATCCGACGGAAGAAGATATTCTGAGCCTGAAAGCGGAAATCGCTGCTTCTGGTCTCTCGGTGAGTGAACTGGTTTCCGTTGCGTGGGCCTCCGCGTCTACCTTCCGTGGTGGTGATAAACGCGGTGGTGCCAACGGTGCTCGTCTGGCGCTGAATCCGCAGCGTGGCTGGGCGGTGAACGCGACTGCAGCTCGCGTGCTGCCTGCACTGGAGAAAATCCAGCGTGCATCCGGCAAGGCGTCACTGGCGGATATCATCGTCCTGGCAGGCGTTGTGGGTGTTGAGAAAGCCGCGAGCGCTGCGGGTGTCAGCATTCATGTTCCGTTCACGCCGGGCCGCGTAGATGCGCGTCAGGATCAGACCGACATCGAGATGTTCGAGCTGCTCAAACCGATCGCCGATGGTTTCCGTAACTATCGCGGCGAACCGGGCGCGGCAACCACCGAATCTCTGCTGATCGACAAAGCTCAGCAGCTGACCCTGACTGCGCCGGAACTGACTGTGCTGGTGGGCGGTATGCGTGTTCTGGGCGCGAACTTCGACGGCAGCAAGCATGGCGTCTTTACTGACCGTCCGGGCGTGCTCAGCAATGATTTCTTCGCAAATCTGCTGGATATGCGCACCGAATGGAAAGCCACCGACGACACCAGCGAGCTCTTCGAGGGCCGCGACCGTCTGAACGGCGAAGTGAAATACACCGCCACCCGCGCGGATCTGGTATTTGGCTCTCACGCGGTACTGCGCGCGCTGGCCGAAGTGTACGCCAGCAGCGATGCTCACGTGAAGTTTGTTAAAGACTTCGTGGCGGCATGGGTGAAAGTGATGGAACTGGACCGTTTCGACCTGCAATAATCTAAGCACTTAATCCGTCAGCGATTGCTTTGCAGCAGTCGCTGACGTTTTTTTTGAGGCGTATAGTGCACGTAGAAAACGTCACTCTACGGGATTCATCATGTCTGCCTCAGGAAAGAGCAACCCCCTGGCCATTAGTGGCCTCATCGTACTGACCCTCATCTGGAGTTACAGCTGGATTTTCATGAAGCAGGTCACGGGCTACGTTGGCGCGTTCGACTTCACTGCTTTGCGCTGTATTTTTGGCACCCTCGTTTTATTCCTTGTCTTGCTGGTACGTGGTCGCGGCCTGCGCCCGACGCCGTTTAAATTTACCTTCGCTATCGCCTTACTTCAGACCTGCGGCATGATCGGCCTCGCTCAATGGGCGCTGGTGAGCGGCGGCGCGGGGAAGGTCGCCATCCTCACCTATACCATGCCGTTCTGGGTGGTGATCCTCGCTGCGCTGTTGCTGGGCGAGCGTTTGCGACGCCTGCAATATGCCGCCATCGGCATTGCCGCGATAGGCCTGGTGCTGGTGATGCAGCCGTGGCAGCTTGATTTTAGCGCCATGAAAAGCGCGTTGCTGGCGATTCTTTCCGGCGTAAGCTGGGGAGCGAGCGCTATCGTCGCCAAGCGGATGTATACCCGTCATCCGGGGATTGATCTGCTGTCGTTGACCGCCTGGCAAATGTTGTATGCCGCGCTGGTGATGAGCCTTGTGGCCTGGCTGGTGCCGCAACCCGAAATCGACTGGCAGCCTATCGTTTTCTGGGCGCTGGCCTATAGCGCAATACTGGCGACCGCGCTCGCCTGGAGCCTGTGGCTGTTTGTGCTGAAAAACTTGCCTGCCAGTATCGCCAGCCTGAGCACCCTGGCTGTACCCGTTTGCGGCGTACTGTTTTCCTGGTGGCTGCTTGGCGAGAATCCAGGCCCGGTCGAAGGTGCGGGGATAGTGCTAATTATCCTGGCGCTGGCGGTGGTGAGCAGGAAGAAGCGTGAAAAGGTGGTCGTGAAGCAAGGGTAAACTAAACCATTGTAGGTCGGGTAAGCGTAGCGCCACCCGACGAACAACGGTCAATCAGGCCTTATCAGCCGTTATTCCCACTCATGCAGAAAACGCTGACCGTACTGGTCGGCAACCAGCAGCGCTGCGTAAACGCGGTCCGGGTCGGCGCCGCCAGGCATATTGTGGATAGTTTCGCCTTCCGCGCAGGACGCTTCAGCAACCTTACGCATTTTCGCCGGGATATCCTCTTTGATATCCAGTTGCGCGAGGGTTATCGGCAGTCCGACGGAGTGGCACAGGGCGGCGACGGTTTCAATCTCTTCTACCGGCGCGTTCTCGAAGACCAGTTGCGTCAGCGTACCGAACGCCACTTTCTCACCGTGATAATAATGATGCGCATCCGGAATGGCCGTCAGACCGTTGTGGATAGCGTGCGCAGCCGCCAGGCCACCGCTTTCAAAGCCGACGCCGCTCAGGTAGGTGTTGGCTTCAATCACGCGATCCAGCGCCGGGGTAACAACGTGTTGCTCTGCCGCCAGCATCGCTTTCTCGCCTTCTTCAATCAGCACGTTGTAGCATAGTTCAGCCACCGCCAGCGCGGCCTGAGTGCATTTACCGCCTGCCATGGTGGTGGCGCCGCTGCGTGAACAGGCGCGGGCTTCGAACCAGGTGGCCAGTGCATCGCCGATACCGGCGGCCAGCAGACGAGCCGGTGCGCCCGCGACGATTTTGGTATCGACAATGACCACGTTCGGGTTGTGCGGCAGCATCAGGTAACGGTCGAATTCACCGTCATCGGTGTAGATGACAGACAGCGCACTACACGGCGCATCGGTAGATGCGATGGTCGGCGCGATGGCGACCGGAAGCGACATAAAGTGCGCCAGCGCTTTGGCGGTATCGAGCGTTTTGCCGCCGCCGATGCCCAATACAGCGCCACACTGCGCTTTTTCGGCTACGCCGCGTAAGCGATCGATTTCGTTTTGTGAACATTCGCCGCCAAACGGAGCGATTTCCAGCGCCAGGCCCGCATCACGGAAACTCTTTTCCAGCGCGGCCTGAGCGAAGCCTAAGACAAATTTGTCACCGACAACCAGCCAGCGTTCCGCCATTGGTTTCAGGTAGTCGCCCAGACGGGTGATGACATCGGCGCCCTGGATGTATTTACCAGGTGATTGAATAATGCGATCCATACTCTATTTCCCTCACAGGTTGATATGACCAAATGCGTTATTCCAGTCCTGCTCAAACTTCTCTATTGCCGACTCTACCGCAGGGGTGTTGATCATTTGTTGCGCTACATCTAAAGGAAGGGTAATTGCTTCACATCCAACGAGTAAGCAATCCAGCGCCTGACGAGGTGTTTTAAAGCTCGCTGCCAGTACTGTGCTGTTGGGGGCATGCCGTTCCAGCAGCGTTTGCAGTTCCTGCACCATGCCAATGCCGTCGCCACCCTGGGCATCGACGCGGTTAACATAGGGCGCAACATATTTGGCGCCTGCCAGCGCCGCCAGTAACCCTTGTGATGCGCTGTATACGGCGGTGCCGAGTGTTGGAATGCCTTCTTTTTTCAGCAACTTGATAGCCGCGAGACCTTCAGCAGTGACCGGGATTTTCACCACAATGCCGGGAACGGCGTTGCTCAGGCGTTTCGCTTCCGCCACCATACCCGCCGCATCACGGCTCATGGTCTGGGCGAACAGAATGCCTTCCGGGCCGACGGCTTTTTGCAGGCGTGGCAGTACATCCCAGATGGATTGTTTGCTGGCGGCGACAATGCTGGGGTTGGTGGTCACACCCGCCAGCGGGAAAATGCGCGCCAGACGTTCAACTTCCGCGACATTTGCGGTATCCAGATACATTTCCATGATTCGTCCTCTTACAGTTCCAGTTCGTGTTGCAGCAGGCTGGCGATGGCGTCGGCAGATGCCGCGTTCACCAGCGCGTTACGGAATTCTTCATGCATAATGCGGCGCGCCAGGCGGGAGAAAATCCGCATGTGCTGGTCGCCCGCGGCGTGTTTGTTGAGCGTCAGCATAATGATGAACTGTGCGTCTTCATCGCCCCAACGTACCGGTGCGTTCAGGCGCGCGACGCTAATGGTCGATTGCTCAATATGTTCTGATTTGCTGTGCGGAATGGCGAAGCTGAAGCCCAGCCCGGTCGAAAACACCGCTTCGCGCGCCCAGAGGTCGGCTTCCAGCTTGCGCGGGTAACGGCAGCGCCCGGCCAGCAGCAGGTTATCGGTCATGCCTTTGATCACTTCTTCTTTGCTCTGCCAGTCGTTATCCAGCGAGATACAGGAGGTGGCGATCAGCGGCGCGTCCTGCTGGCTCATGCGGAATTGCGCCAGCAGATGCTCCACTTCCAGCGAGGTACGGCAGGCCATCGCCTGATTCAGCAACTGGCGGCAGGCGCGGCTGTCGAGCTGTGCGAGGCGCGATTTGGTCGCCGGAATAGAAGGCGCGCTCATGCTCAGTTCGTCCAGCCCCAGGCCAACCAGCAGCGGCAGCACGGAACCTTTCGCGCCCAGCTCGCCGCACAGGCCAATCCATTTCCCCTGGCGATGCACCGCCTGTACCGCGTAATCGAGTGCGCGCAGGAACGCCGGGTTCAGGCTGTTGTAATGACGGGTGACTTTGGCGTTATCGCGGTCTACCGCCAGCAGATACTGGGTTAAATCGTTGCTGCCGATGCTGAAGAAGTCGATCTCTTCGCAGCACTGATCGATGATGAACATCACCGAAGGCACTTCCAGCATAATGCCCAGCGGAATACGCTCATCGAACGGAATATGTTCATTACGCAGTTGTTGTTTGGCTTCCGCCAGCTTCTCTTTGACCCATAAGATCTCTTCCATCGAGGAGATCATCGGGATCATGATTTTCAGCTTGCCGTGCGCCGAGGCGCGCAGAATGGAACGTAACTGGGTGGTGAACAGCGCCGCATATTCTTCATAAATACGCACCGCGCGATAGCCGAGGAACGGGTTGTTTTCTGCCGGAATATTGAGGTAATCCACCGGCTTATCGCCGCCGATATCCATGGTGCGCACGATAATGCTGCGGCCATTGGCGGAACTCAGCGCCTGGCAGAAAATGTTATACAGCTCGTCCTCGCCCGGTGCGCAGGCGCGGTCCATATAGAGCATTTCGGTGCGGAACAGACCGACGCCTTCCGCGCCGTTCCCGAAGGCGGCCTGCGCTTCTACCGAATGGGCGATGTTAGCGGCCACTTCAATGCGTAAACCATCGGCGGTTCGCGCTTCCTGGTTCAGCCAGACGCTCTGCTGCTGGCGCAGTTGTTCCTGTAGCCACGCTTCCTGCTGGTAATAGCGCGTCACTGCGGCATCTGGCGCAACGACGATAGCTCCGGCATTACCGTCGAGATAAATGTGCTGCCCCTGCCAGGCGTTGAGGGCGTCAATATCCACGCCGACCAGCGTTGGGATATTAAAAGAACGCGCCAGAATCACCGTGTGTGAGGTGGTGCCGCCGCTTTGCAGCAGCAAACCTTTGAGCAGGGTTTTGTCCAGTTCGAGAAACTGGCTTGGGGTGAGTTCTTCCGCCATGCAAATGGTCGGCTGCGCCAGTTTTCCGGGGGCCGGGAAACGTTGTTCACCATAAATTTGCTGTAACAGTTGATAGCCGACGTCACGCACGTCCAGCGCACGTTCCTGTAAATAGCTGCTGCTGGAGCGGGCGAACTCATCGCAGAAATGGTTGGCGCTGCGAACAATCGCTTCGGCACAGCTCAGGCCATCGTTCACTCCAGCCAGCAGATGCTGGCGCAGGGAGGTGTCGGTGGCGAGCGAACGATGGGCTTCCAGAATCGCGCTGGCAGTGGTGTCGCTGTCCAGCAGATGCAGTTCCAGCATTTTTGTCAGCCGTGCCAGGCCGCTGTCCAGCGCCTGTTGCTCCTCTTCCACGCTGCGTGAGGCAGGCAAATCGCCCAGACGATTTAAATCGAGCGAGGCAAGACGCGTTAAAATGCCACCTGCGCTACCGCTACAGACGGGCTGCGCGCGAAACAGCGTTGGATTGAGATGGGTGAGCGATTCCGGCAGCGGCGCTTGTTCAACCGTGGCTGCCTGCGCCAGCGGCGCGTCGCACAGGGGAAATTCTTCGCTTATCCAGCGGGAGAGATGCTGCCAGGCGGCCTGTTCATCCTCGCCGGTAATCAGCAACTGGCAGGCATCGTTCACTAGGGTATCGGTGCCGATCAGCGCCAGCGCGCTTTTGGCGTTACCTTTACGGTCGGTGCGCAGGTTGTGCCATTCAATGGTGCTGGTAAATTTATTGCACTGCGTTTCGACGTGGCTGGCGGGGCGTGCATGGACGCCATTAGGTAATTCACAGACAAACTCTACAACCTGAGCCATCACTTCATCTCCCAAATCATTCGATATAGGGAACAGGATGGAGGGTTGAGCGCGGCCTCGCTATCTGACAAATCTGTCAAAAACTGGATAAATGTAATATCCGGCGTAAAGTGAGAGATCCTTCACAAGTTCCCATCTGGTGGGCTATAGAGATGGCACCAGAACTTTTGAGACCGATCGCATTTTTCTGATGCGATCACAAATATCCAGTAAATGCCCCTTTTATCCACTGTCTGTCACTTCGTCAATTGCCTATCGTTTCCACAACCTCGTTATGGATATGGGCGCGTAACGCCCGGGAGCAACTGATGAAAGAGTTGGTGCAGATTCTAAAAAACACCCGTCAGCATTTAATGACCGGTGTGTCGCACATGATCCCGTTTGTTGTGGCGGGTGGGATCCTGCTGGCGGTTTCCGTCATGTTATACGGCAAGGGCGCGGTGCCGGATGCCGCCACCGATCCAAACCTCAAAAAGCTGTTTGATATTGGCGTGGCCGGCCTGACGTTGATGGTGCCGTTTCTGGCGGCGTACATCGGTTACTCCATCGCCGAGCGTTCCGCGCTGGCACCGTGTGCGATTGGCGCGTGGGTGGGCAACAGCTTTGGCGCAGGCTTCTTCGGCGCGTTAATCGCCGGGATTATCGGCGGGATTGTGGTCTATTACCTGAAAAAGATCCCGGTGCATAAAGTGCTGCGCTCGGTGATGCCGATCTTCGTGATCCCGATTATCGGTACGCTGATCACCGCAGGCATCATGATGTGGGGGCTGGGTGAACCGGTCGGCGCATTGACGGCCAGTTTGACCCAATGGTTGCAAGGTATGCAGCAGGGCAGCATCGTCGTACTGGCGGTCATTATGGCGCTGATGCTGGCGTTTGATATGGGTGGCCCGGTGAACAAAGTGGCCTACGCGTTCATGCTGATCTGCGTATCGCAGGGCGTGTATACGGTAGTGGCGATTGCCGCCGTCGGGATATGCGTACCACCGCTGGGGCTGGGCCTCGCGACGCTGATTAATCGTAAAAACTTCAGTAGCGAAGAGCGCGAAGCGGGCAAAGCGGCGCTGGTGATGGGCTGCGTGGGCGTGACGGAAGGGGCGATTCCTTTTGCGGCCGCTGACCCGCTGCGCGTGATCCCGTCCATTATGATCGGCTCCGTTTGTGGTGCAGTGACGGCAGCGCTGATGGGCGCACAGTGCTACGCCGGGTGGGGCGGGCTGATTGTTCTGCCGGTGGTGGAAGGCAAGCTCGGCTACATCGTGGCGATTGCCGTTGGCGCGGTCGTGACGGCGGTGTGCGTGAATCTCCTGAAAAGTCTGGCACGTAAAAATGCGAAACCGGTCGCGGAAAAAGAAGACGACCTGGATCTGGATTTCGAAATTAACTGATTGAAGAGGTAACTATTATGACCATGATTATCGCGGTAACCGCTTGTCCGTCTGGCGTCGCACATACTTATATGGCGGCGGAAGCGCTGGAAAGCGCGGCAAAAGCCAAGGGCTGGGACGTGAAGGTTGAAACGCAGGGTTCCATTGGCCTCGAAAATGAACTGACGGCAAGCGATGTAGCGGCGGCGGATATCGTGATTCTGACCAAAGATATCGGTATCAAGTTTGAAGAGCGTTTTGCCGGGAAAACTATCGTGCGGGTTAATATCAGCGATGCCGTAAAACGCGCCGACGCGATTATGGGCAAAATTGAAGCGCATCTCGCACAAACGGCGTAAGCGCGAATACCGGGCTGGCGGGGAGACCCGCCAGCATGCATGAAACCCGAAGCAGGAGAAGACGATGACGGTATCCCCCGGTAGACGATTAGTCGCAGTCACCGCCTGCGTGAGCGGTGTGGCGCATACCTATATGGCCGCTGAACGTCTGGAGAAACTGTGCCAACAGGAAAAATGGAGCATCAAGATTGAAACCCAGGGCGCGCTGGGTATTGAAAATGCGCTAACTGCCGACGATATCAAGCGCGCCGATGCGGTGCTGTTGATCACCGATATCGAGCTGAGCGGGGCAGAACGTTTTACCCACTGTCGCTATGTGCAGTCGGGTATTTATGCGTTTCTGCGCGAGCCGCAGAAAGCGATGAGCGCAGTGCGTAAACTGCTCTCCGCGCCGCAGCAAACGCATATTATTCTGGAGTAGTTTTCTTTTCCGTGAGCTGACTGTGGTACTGGCGACGGTATTCTGACGGCGAGCGTTCGGTATTTTTGCGAAACAAGCGGCAGAAGTAGTTGCTGTCGACAAAGCCACAGGCATGGGCAATTTCTTTCACCTTCAGGTCGTAACCCTTCAGCAGCATTCTGGCGTGTTCCAGCCGCGTATGATTCAGGTATTCGTTAAAGCCAACGGCCCCGGTTTTTTGAAACAGATGGGAAAGGTAGTTGGGCGAGATATAAAACGCCTGGGCAACCGATTCACGAGTGAGCGGCGAGGCGTAATGTTCGTCGATATAGTCACGAATGGCGTCGAAAAGCGCCTGACTGCGCGAAGCAGTTTGGATCTGGCTGCCCAGCAGGTCGCAGCAGTGGCTCAACAGGCTGGCGACAATCAACCGCGCGGTGTGTTGTTCCTGCGGCTGCATCTGCATTTCATGCAGCGTTTGCAGCAGAAACGAACCGATACGTGGCCCACGCCGGGCAACGTGCTGGCGATTGAGACTGTGCGAATGGCTGCCGTCCCAGTGCACCAGGCTAAAGCCGAGCTGCTGCTTGCCAAACAGAATGCTGAGGGTGGTCACCGGTGTTTGCCATTGCGGGAAGTTCCAGCCGCCTGCGGGTACAAACAGGACATCATGATGCTGCATGCGCGTGGCCGCACCTGCATCGCTAAACTCGCCCTCCAGCACAATTTCCAGACGTGGGAAATCGACCTGATACGCCAGTTCAGGCGCCGGGCTGGTGGTGCTGGCAAAGTGAATTTTTTGCAGTTCAGACGGCGTATTGATTAGCCGGGTGAGCAGTTGCGTGATGTCGTGATGCATAGCGATCCCTTCTCTGTTGCATTGCTCGCAACATTAACGGGATGCGAAAAAAAAGGCCACTCCTGAATGAAGTGGCCTCAAAGATTGCAGACAACGTGCGCTTTGTTTTGCCGGATGCGGCGTAAACGCCTTATCCGGCCTACATTCAATAAATTGCAGAAAACCTGTAGGCCTGATAAGCGGAGCGCATCAGGCAATTCTTACTGATTACCCTGGAGTTCTCCGTAAGGCAGTGAATCGTAATCTTTTAAGCCGTTTTTCTTGTACGGGTTGCCAATCCAGCGCGTCATAGGCGTGAACTGCGGGCTGGTGATGGAACGCGTCGCGTCATAACCGTCATAACTCAGCCCTGCTAAGTCGGACCAGGTATGGATCAGCTCCGAGCTGCTGTACTTGCGGTTAACGTCCTGCGAGAAATCACGCGGATGCGCAGCCTGCCATTTTTCAGACGTCCACAGCATAAACGGTACGGTATACATGTGACGCGTCGGTGCCAGTTCGTTGCGCCCCTGAATGTTATGCGGCGGCGTGTCGTAAACCTCTTCACCATGATCGGAGAAGTAGAGCAGGAATCCGTTCGGGTCCGTTGCTTTGTACTCGTTGATCAGGCTGGCGACAACGTGGTCGTTGTACAGGTTCGCGTTATCGTAGGCGTTGTATTCGTCCTGCTGTTCCTGCGATAAACCGGCAGGCAGATTGTCGGTTTTGCCGTCAAACTTGCCCCATTTCTCCGGGTAGCGATACTCATACTTGATATGCGTACCCAGCAGGTGAACGATGATCAATTTCTTCGGCGCCGGGTCAGCCATCACTTCTTTAAAAGGGTCCAGCACGTTGGTGTCGTATTCGCGCGCGCTCTGCGTACGCTGCTGGTTCATGTAGAACTGTTTGTCCGTTTGCTTCGAGAATACCGTCAGCATGGTGTTACGTTCGGTCATCGTCTGCTGGTTAGTTATCCAGAACGTTTTGTACCCGGCCTGTTTCATCATGTTCATCAATGACGGTTTGGTCAGGTAGAGGTCCGGATTTTTCTCGTTCGCAAAGGTCAGCGCCTGTTGCAGGATTTCGATGGTATAAGGGCGAGACGTCACGACGTCGTTGAAGACGGTCAGGTTCTTATCGCTCTTATGCAGGGCATCCAGTTCCGGCGTGGTTTCACGCGGGTAGCCATACAGGCTCATACGGCCACGTTGGGTCGATTCCCCAATCACCAGCACCAGCGTGCGCGGCGCATCGCCGGAGCTGTCTTTTAAATTCGCCAGTGGCGGTAATGCGTTGTTAGCGCTTAACAGCTTGTTCAGGCTGGTTAATTGCTGGCGATATTGATAGTAGCCGGTAATAAACTGCCACGGTGCGGCGGGCTCCATACGGGAGGCCATACCGTTCAGCGTTTTTTCCAGCGGTTTATCACCGACAACGCTTCCAGCCACGATAGGATTAAGAATTAACCCATACAGTAGCGCAAAAGAAACCAGCCAGCGGCTGAGGTGTGGGATATAGACAGGCTTCAGTCTCGACCACAGGAAAATCGCCACCGCGGTATACGCCACCGCCGTCAGCACAATCTTCAGGCTGAAATACTGGCTCATGTATTCGCTGGCTTCATTAGCGTTCGATTCGAACATAATGAACAGCACGCTTTGCGAGAATTCTTGCCCATAGATAACGAAGTAGCACAGCGTCGCCAGCGAGGCGGCCCACAGCACTATCCCAATAACGGCAGCAATAATGCGCGTTTTACTCGGGAACAGAAAAATGGGGATCAGCCACAGCGAGCTGAATAAGAGAGAGTCACGAAATCCGTTCGTACCGCTATAGCCCGTTAAAAGAATAATGGCCTGTAGCAGGGTAGAGAAAAACCAAAAGTAGAGCAGCGCCCAACCAAGGGCCTTCCAGCTAAACTTAGTTTCAGCCGGGGTAGTAGTGGAGAGCATAAATTAAGCCTGTCAGAATTCGTGGCGCCAACCGTAACAATATTTTATTAAGTGAACCTTAAGGTGCACTCCAGCCGTTATTGTTGCAGCAGTAAAAAATCACGTCGAGCACATTGATAGACAGAGCGAATATGAAAAGGTTTTGCGGCGAAATCAAAAAAATAAATGCGCTTAACTCGGTGTGAGCCAGCGCACTTATTTCATTGAGACTTAACTTAAATTGATTAGCCGGTGTTACGCATACCTGCCGCAACGCCTGCGATGGTGACCATTAGCGCCTGTTCAACGTTAGGATCCGGCTCTTTGCCTTCTTCTTCCGCCAGACGAGAGCGGTGCAGCAGTTCGGCCTGGAGTACGTTCAGCGGGTCGGTATAGATGTTACGCAGCTGGATTGACTCGGCAATCCACGGCAGGTCGGCCATAAGATGTGCGTCATTGGCGATTGCCAGTACCACTTTGATATCGGCTTCCAGCAAGGTGCGAAGTTCTTCACCCAGACCCCACAGCTCTTTTTTCACCAGGCGCTGATCGTAATATTCCGCCAGCCACAGGTCCGCTTTGGCGAATACCATTTCCAGCATCCCCAGACGCGTGGAGAAGAACGGCCAGTCGCGACACATCGCTTCGAGCTGGCTCTGTTTGCCATCTTCCACCACTTTTTGCAGCGCTGCACCCGCGCCCAGCCAGGCGGGAAGCATCAGGCGGTTCTGCGTCCAGGCGAAGATCCACGGAATGGCGCGCAGGGATTCCACACCGCCGGTCGGGCGACGTTTTGCCGGGCGCGAACCGAGCGGCAGTTTGCCCAGCTCCTGTTCCGGCGTCGCGGAGCGGAAGTAAGGCACGAAATCTTTGTTTTCACGCACGTAGCCGCGATACATCTCGCAGGAGATATCGGACAGCTCGTCCATAATGCCGCGCCACTCTTCTTTCGGCTCCGGCGGCGGTAACAGGTTCGCTTCCAGAATCGCACTGGTATACAGCGACAGGCTGCTGACGGTGACTTCCGGCAGGCCGTATTTGAAGCGAATCATCTCGCCCTGTTCGGTCACGCGCAGGCCGCCTTTCAGGCTTCCCGGCGGTTGAGAAAGCAGTGCCGCATGGGCTGGCGCGCCGCCACGGCCAATGGAGCCGCCACGACCGTGGAACAGAGTCAGTTCGATACCGGCTTTTTCGCAGGTTTTGATCAGCGCGTCCTGTGCCTGGTACTGCGCCCAGGAGGCGGCCATCACGCCCGCATCTTTCGCGGAGTCGGAATAGCCAATCATCACCATCTGTTTGCCCTGAATAAAGCCGCGATACCAGTCGATATTCAGCAACTGCGTCATGACATCGTTCGAGTTGTTCAGGTCATCAAGCGTTTCAAAGAGCGGCGCAACCGGCAGAGCAAAAGTAATGCCCGCTTCTTTCAGCAGAAGATGCACGGCCAGTACGTCGGACGGCGTTTTCGCCATCGAGATGACATAGGCGGCGACCGAGCCAACCGGCGCATCGACAATCGCTTTACAGGTATTAAGGACTTCGCGCGTTTCGTTGCTCGGCTCCCAGCTACGCGGCAGCAGCGGGCGCTTGGAATTCAGTTCACGAATCAGGAACGCCTGTTTGTCGGCTTCGGACCAGCTTTCGTAGTCGCCGATGCCCAGGTAGCGGGTCAGCTCGCCGAGCGCTTCAGTGTGGCGAGTGCTCTCCTGACGGACGTCAATACGTACCAGCGGCACGCCGAAACACTTCACGCGGCGCAGGGTGTCGAGCAGTTCGCCGTTGGCGATAATGCCCATTCCGCAGGCTTGCAGGGATTTATAGCAGGCGTAAAGCGGGTCCCACAGCTGTTCGTTCTGGCTGATTAAGCCTGCCGGTTTTGGCAGACGCTGGCCTTTCAGGCGTGCTTCCAGCCAGGACTGGGTCGCCATTAACTGGCTGCGAATGTTTTTCAGCAGATAGCGGTACGGCTCCTGCGAACCTTCTTCGCCCACCAGGGCACGCAGTTCGTCGGTGCACTCGACCATCGACAGTTCGGAGATCAGCAGCTGAATATCTTTCAGGAACAGATCGGTCGCTTTCCAGCGGCTCAGCAGCAGGACGTGACGCGTGATTTCGGCGGTGACGTTCGGGTTGCCGTCACGGTCGCCGCCCATCCAGGAAGTAAAGCGAACGGGGACGAAATCGACCGGCAGGCGGTAGTTCAGGTTCTCTTCAAGCTGTTCGTTAAGCTCGCGGAGATAATTTGGCACGCCTTCCCACAGGCTGTTTTCCACCACGGCGAAGCCCCATTTGGCTTCATCCACCGGGCTTGGGCGGTGCTTACGAATTTCGTCCGTATGCCACGACTGAGCAATCAGCTGGCGCAGGCGGCGCATCAGCTGGTGACGTTCATAATCGGCGATATCTTTGTTATCCAGCTGCTTCAGGCAGCCGTTGATTTCGCCCATTTTATGGATAAGCGTGCGGCGCGTGATTTCGGTCGGGTGCGCGGTCAGGACCAGCTCCAGCGACAGTGATTCGACGGCTTTTTTAATGGTGGCTTCGGTGAGATTGGGTTGGTCTTTGAGTTTACGCAGCGTACGTGCAATCACTTCCGGGTTGCTCGCGCCTTCGCCTTTTGGCGAGATGCTGTGATACTGCTCGGCGGTATTCGCCAGGTTCAGAAACTGGCTGAAGGCACGCGCCACCGGCAGCAGTTCATCATTGGAGAGGTTTTGCAGCGTTGTCAGCAGTTCCTGACGGTTGGCTTCATTGCCAGCGCGGGAGGATTTCGACAACTTACGGATAGTTTCTACACGGTCAAGAATGTTCTCACCAAGCGCATCCTTGATGGTATCGCCTAGCACTTTACCGAGCATACTGACATTACTACGCAACGCGGAATATTGTTCGTTCATGTTAACCCAGACACCCCATCTCATTTTATTTTGTTATACCCCAGGCTTCGGAACGCAAAGCCAGGATAAGCAACCTCCTTTATAAAGCCACGTAAAAACCCCCACGTCAATTGCTGCGAAATCGCTTCAGCAATCGAGTAAATAGCGGCAATTTACGAAATTTAATTCGCATCGTGTCAGATAAGTAATGCTTATGGAAATGTGCGCGCGGATGCCCTCACCCCGGCCCTCTCCCACAGGGAGAGGGAGAAAATCGGGTCCCCTCTCCATTGAGGGAGAGGGTTAGGGTGAGGGGGGCATATCAATGCCAGCAGAAGTGATGCACAACCTGGGTGATCAATTCGCGCGTCGGCTTGATAAACCGCGTTTCCAGATATTCATCCGGTTGGTGGGCCTGGTTGATAGAGCCCGGTCCGAGTACCAGCGTTGGGCACAGGGTCTGGATAAACGGCGCTTCGGTACAGTAGTTCACGACTTCGGTTTGTGCACCGAGCAGTTTTTCCACCACCTGAACCAACTGGTGGTCCGGCGGGCATTCGTAGCCCGGGATCGGCGGGTGCAGTTCGGAGACAGTCAACCGGCCAGGCCACTGGGCGCTTACCGGTTCCAGTGCTTCATCCAGCAACCCGTTGAGATCGTTCAGCGTCATACCCGGCAGCGGGCGAATATCCATATGCAGTTCGCAGCAGGCACAGATGCGGTTTGACGCATCGCCACCGTGAATGGCGCCGAGGTTGAGGGTCGGGTAAGGCACGGTAAACGCCTCGTAGTGATAGCGCTCTTTCAGTGAGTCACGCAGTTGCATCACGCGGCCAATCGCGTCGTGCATAATTTCAATCGCGTTGACGCCGCGCGCCGGGTCGCTGGAGTGGCCCGATTGCCCCATCACGCGAATGGCGCTGGAGATGTGGCCTTTGTGCGCACGTACAGGCTGCAATGACGTTGGCTCACCGATGATGGCGCAGTCCGGACGCAGGGCGGTGGTTTCGGCAAAGTAGCGCGCGCCTGCCATGCTGGTTTCCTCATCGGCGGTCGCCAGAATGTAGAGCGGCTTTTTCAGCGTTGTCACGTCCACATCGCGCAGGGCATCGAGAATAAAGGCGAAGAAGCCTTTCATGTCGGCGGTGCCCAGACCGTAGAGCTTGTTTTCATGCTCGGTCAGGGTGAAGGGATCGCGCGTCCAGCGGCCATCGTCAAACGGTACGGTATCGGTGTGACCGGCAAGCAACAGGCCGCCTGCGCCGTTTCCGGTGCTGGCCAGCATATTGAATTTATTGCGCGTGCCGGGAACCGGCTGGATTTCGACGTTAAAGCCTAACGAGGCAAACCAATCGCCCAGCAGAGTGATTAAAGACGCATTACTTTGATCAAGCGCTTCCTCGGTCGCGCTGATGGAAGGTGTGGCGATCAATGCACGGTAAATCTCGATAAATGGCGGTAAATTGTTTTTCATTGTTGACACACCTCAGGTCGTGATAGTATCAATATTCATGCAGTATTTGTGAATAAAAATACAATATCGTTGAGCGTAAGAAAACCCTTAAACCGTAGGGTAAAAGGCAAAAGACGCTCAACAGGGTGAGGAAGATAAGCATTCTTCCCAGGCATATGACGTAAGAAGGTGAACAGCCCCGATGTTGAATACGCTGATTGTAGGTGCCAGTGGCTATGCTGGCGCAGAGCTTGTGACCTATGTAAATCGCCATCCGCATATGAACATAACCGCTTTGACGGTCTCAGCGCAAAGCAATGATGCAGGAAAGTTAATCTCTGACCTGCATCCGCAGCTGAAGGGCATTGTGGATTTGCCGTTGCAGCCGATGTCGGATATCAGTGGATTCAGCGCCGGTGTGGATGTGGTTTTCCTCGCCACCGCGCACGAAGTCAGCCACGATCTGGCCCCGCAGTTTCTGGCCGCCGGTTGCGTGGTGTTTGACCTCTCCGGGGCGTTTCGCGTCAACAATGCGCCTTTCTACGAAAAATATTACGGCTTCACCCATCAGCATCCTGAATTACTTGAGCAGGCGGTATATGGCCTCGCCGAGTGGTGCGGCGACGCGCTGAAAGAGACCAACCTGATCGCCGTGCCGGGTTGCTACCCGACGGCGGCACAGCTCTCGCTTAAACCGCTGATTGATGCCGATCTGCTGGATCTCACCCAGTGGCCGGTGATCGACGCCACCAGTGGCGTGAGCGGAGCAGGGCGCAAGGCTGCGCTTTCCAACAGCTTCTGCGAAGTGAGCCTGCAACCGTATGGCGTGTTTAACCATCGCCATCACCCGGAAATTTCAACCCACCTGGGGGCGCAGGTGATTTTTACCCCGCACCTGGGTAACTTTAAACGCGGCATCCTTGAAACCATCACCTGCCGCCTGAAACCGGGCGTGAATGCAGACCAGGTGGCGGCGACCTTCCAGCAGGCATATGCCCACAAACCGCTGGTGCGTCTCTATGACAAAGGCATTCCGGCGCTGAAAAACGTGGTCGGTTTACCGTTCTGTGATATCGGTTTTGCCGTGCAGGACCAGCACCTGATTGTGGTGGCCGCGGAAGATAACCTGTTAAAAGGCGCCGCGGCGCAAGCCATTCAGTGCGCCAATATCCGTTTCGGCTTCGCCGAAACGCAGTCTCTTCTTTAAGGTGTGATGACGATGAATCCATTAATTATCAAATTAGGCGGCGTGTTGCTGGATAGCGAAGAGGCGCTGGAGCGTCTGTTTACCGCACTGGTGAATTATCGTGAGTCACATCAGCGCCCGTTAGTGATTGTGCACGGCGGCGGCTGCGTGGTGGATGAACTGATGAAACAGCTCAATCTGCCGGTGAAAAAGAAGAACGGCCTGCGCGTGACGCCTGCCGATCAGATTGACATTATCACCGGTGCACTGGCGGGGACGGCCAACAAAACGCTGCTGGCGTGGGCGAAGAAACATGATATCGCCTCTGTTGGCCTGTTCCTGGGCGACGGCGATAGCGTCAAGGTGACGAAACTCGATGAAGAACTGGGCCATGTCGGCCTAGCGATGCCGGGTTCGCCAAAACTTATTAACCTGCTGCTGGACGGTGGCTTCCTGCCGGTTGTCAGTTCAATTGGCGTGACGGCCGAAGGCGAACTGATGAACGTCAATGCGGATCAGGCGGCGACGGCGCTGGCGGCGACGCTGGGCGCGGATCTTATTCTGCTTTCTGATGTGAGCGGCATTCTCGACGGGAAAGGCCAGCGTATCGCCGAGATGACGGCGGAAAAAGCAGAGCAACTGATCGAGCAGGGCATTATTACCGATGGCATGATTGTGAAAGTGAATGCGGCGCTGGATGCCGCACGCACGCTGGGTCGCCCGGTGGATATCGCATCATGGCGTCATGCGGAGCAACTCCCGGCGCTGTTTAATGGCACGCCGATTGGCACGCGGATTCTGGCTTAATATTTCCCCTCACCCTAACCCTCTCCCACAGGGAGAGGGGACCGATCGGTGCGTGAGGGTAGCTTTCAGGCAACATTAAACGAATTTTAAGGAAACGAGTTATGGCACTTTGGGGCGGGCGTTTTACTCAGGCAGCGGATCAACGGTTCAAACAGTTCAACGACTCTTTGCGCTTCGACTATCGCCTGGCGGAACAGGATATCACTGGCTCTGTCGCCTGGTCTAAAGCGCTGGTCACGGTCGGCGTGCTGACGGCTGAAGAGCAGTTGCAGCTGGAAGAGGCGCTGAACGTGCTGCTGGAAGAGGTTCGTGCAAACCCGCAGCAAATTTTGCAAAGCGATGCCGAAGACATTCATAGCTGGGTGGAAGGCAAGCTTATCGACAAAGTCGGCCAGTTGGGCAAAAAACTGCATACCGGGCGCAGCCGTAACGACCAGGTGGCGACCGACCTGAAACTGTGGTGCAAAGATACCGTTGCGGAACTGCTATCCGCTAACCGCCAGTTGCAGAGCGCGCTGGTGGAAACCGCGCAGCAGAATCAGGATGCAGTAATGCCGGGTTACACCCACCTGCAACGTGCGCAGCCGGTGACTTTTGCTCACTGGTGTCTGGCTTATGTTGAGATGCTGGCGCGCGATGAAAGCCGCCTGCAGGATGCGGTAAAACGCCTCGACGTTAGCCCGCTGGGTAGCGGTGCGCTGGCCGGTACGGCATACGAAATTGACCGTGAACAACTGGCTGGCTGGCTGGGTTTTGCCTCTGCGACCCGCAACAGCCTGGACAGCGTTTCTGACCGCGACCACGTGCTGGAACTGCTGTCCAATGCCTCTATCGGCATGGTGCACTTGTCGCGCTTTGCTGAAGATTTGATCTTCTTTAACTCCGGGGAAGCGAATTTCGTCGAACTGTCTGACCGCGTGACCTCAGGTTCTTCCCTGATGCCGCAGAAGAAAAACCCGGATGCGCTGGAGCTGATTCGCGGTAAATGTGGCCGCGTGCAGGGCGCGCTGACCGGCATGATGATGACGCTGAAAGGTCTGCCGCTGGCGTATAACAAAGATATGCAGGAAGACAAAGAGGGCCTGTTCGACGCACTCGACACCTGGCTGGATTGTCTGCATATGGCGGCGCTGGTGCTGGACGGTATTCAGGTGAAACGTCCGCGTTGCCAGGAAGCGGCGCAGCAGGGTTACGCCAACGCGACAGAACTGGCGGATTATCTGGTCGCCAAAGGCGTGCCGTTCCGCGAAGCGCACCATATCGTGGGCGAAGCAGTGGTTGAAGCCATTAAACAGGGCAAACCGCTGGAAGCGCTGGCGCTGGCCGATCTGCAAAAATTCAGCAGCGTGATTGGCGATGACGTGTATCCGATTCTGTCGCTGCAATCGTGCCTGGATAAACGTGCGGCGAAAGGCGGCGTATCACCGAAGCAGGTGGCGCAGGCGATTAGCGATGCGAAACAGCGTTTGATTTAACGATTTTCCCCCTCACCCTAACCCTCTCCCTCAGGGAGAGGGGACCGAACGAGCACAGACATAAGTTCACAATTATTCTGCGGACTCGCCCCTCTCCCTCCGGGAGAGGGGTTGGGGTGAGGGGTATTCGTACAAAAAAAATGCGGACCTGAGGGTCCGCAAAAGTTCACGTTGGCTTTAGTTATTTCGAGTTTGAGAGAAACTCTGCGAAACATCACGGTGACTTCAAGGGTTAAGGAGGTACCGCTCCGTTTCTGTGTTGCATTATTGAACAGAAAGCTTGATAGGGATAATCGTTCATTGCTATTCTATCTATCGCCGCGAACTATCGTGGCAATGGAGGATGAATAATGAATATTCGTGATCTTGAATACCTGGTCGCGTTAGCCGAACACCGGCATTTCCGTCGGGCGGCAGACTCGTGCCACGTCAGTCAGCCAACGCTGAGTGGGCAAATCCGCAAGCTGGAAGATGAGCTGGGCGTGATGTTGCTGGAACGCACCAGCCGTAAAGTGCTTTTCACCCAGGCAGGCTTGCTGCTGGTGGATCAGGCGCGCACGGTGCTGCGTGAGGTCAAAGTGCTCAAGGAAATGGCAAGCCAGCAGGGAGAGACCATGTCTGGTCCGCTGCATATCGGTTTGATTCCGACGGTCGGCCCGTACCTGCTGCCGCACATTATCCCAATGCTTCACCAGACTTTCCCAAAACTCGAAATGTACCTGCATGAAGCGCAAACGCATCAACTGCTGGCACAGCTCGACAGCGGTAAGCTGGATTGCGCCATTCTGGCGCTGGTGAAAGAGAGCGAGGCGTTTATCGAAGTGCCTCTGTTTGATGAGCCAATGATGCTGGCGATCTATGAAGATCATCCGTGGGCCGAGCGCGATCGCGTGCCGATGTCCGATCTGGCGGGTGAGAAGCTGCTGATGCTGGAAGATGGTCACTGTCTGCGTGACCAGGCGCTGGGCTTCTGTTTTGAAGCGGGCGCTGATGAAGATACGCATTTCCGGGCAACCAGCCTCGAAACGCTGCGTAATATGGTGGCGGCAGGCAGCGGCATTACGCTGTTACCGGCGCTGGCTGTGCCGAAGGAGCGTCGTCGCGATGGCGTTGTCTACCTGCCGTGCATTAAACCAGAACCTCGCCGCACCGTGGGCCTTGTTTATCGTCCGGGATCACCCCTGCGCAGTCGCTATGAGCAACTGGCAGAGGCTATCCGTGGAGCGATGGAAGGTCACTTCGACGAGAAAGCGTTACCAAAGGCGGTTTAAGCCATTAAGCGCCGCTACCCGATAGGCTTCGGCCATGGTCGGGTAGTTAAAGGTGGTGTTAACAAAGTACTCGATGGTGTTACCGCCGCCTTTTTGCTCCATGATCGCCTGGCCGATGTGAATAATCTCCGCCGCGCGTTCGCCAAAGCAGTGAATACCCAGAATCTCTTTCGTCTCCCGGTGGAACAGAATTTTCAGCGTTCCCACGTTCATGCCGACAATCTGCGCGCGCGCCAGGTGTTTAAACTGCGCCCGACCCACTTCATACGGCACTTTCATCGCCGTCAGTTGCTGTTCGGTTTTACCCACAGAACTGATTTCCGGAATGGTGTAAATCCCGGTTGGAATGTCTTCCACCAGGTGCGCCGTCGCTTCGCCTTTTACCATCGCGTGCGCGGCAATGCGGCCCTGATCGTAAGCGGCTGAGGCCAGGCTTGGATAGCCAATGACGTCGCCCACTGCGTAAATGTGCGGCAGCGCGGTCTGGTACATGCTGTTCACTTTTAACTGACCACGGCTGTCACATTGCAGGCCGATGTTTTCCAGCGCCAGTGAATCGGTATTCCCGGTGCGCCCGTTGGCGAACAGCAGACAGTCGGCTTTCAGTTTCTTGCCGGATTTCAGGTGCATGATGACGCCGTCGTCCAGGCCTTCAATTTTCTCGTACTCTTCGTTGTGGCGAATCACCACACCGCTGTTCCAGAAATGATAAGAAAGCGAGTCCGACATCTCCTGGTCAAGGAACGCCAGCAGACGGTCGCGGGTGTTGATCAGATCTACTTTGACGTCCATTCCACGGAAAATGGAGGCGTACTCACAGCCAATCACCCCTGCGCCGTAGATAATGACGTGGCGTGGTTCGTGATGCAGGCTGAGGATCGAGTCGCTGTCGTAAATGCGTGGGTGGCTGAAATCAACATCGGCAGGGCGGTAGGGGCGCGAGCCGCAGGCGATGACGAATTTTTCCGCCGTCAGGGTTTCGACCGAGCCGTCCGGACACTCCAGCGCCAGCGTGTGTTCGTCAACGAAATGCGCGTTGCCCTGCAAAATTTCGCAGTGATTACGCTCATAAAAGCCCTGACGCATGCGAGTCTGCTGATTAATCACGCTGTCAGCATGGTTCAGAATGTCGGCGAAAGAGGAACGGAGAAGTCGGGTGTGGTCGCTGTAAAGGGGGTTCTGGTTGAATTCAATAATACGACTAACGGCATGACGAAGTGCTTTTGAGGGGATGGTGCCCCAGTGGGTACATCCGCCGCCGACATTATGATAACGCTCAATAACGGCGACACGCGCTCCCTGTTTCACCAGACCCATAGCAGCGCCTTCGCCGCCGGGGCCGGAACCAATTACTATTGCATCATAATCGTAGGAATTTGGCATGGTAAGGCTTACCTGTTCTTATACATAAAAGCAACAGAATCATAACATCTTCACCGGGATAACCCAATTATCATTGTGCTTTTTTCATGCAAAAGAGCATAAATCGCCCGTAAACAATCATTCACAAAGCAGTGTAAGTCGATTAGTTTTAATCTCTGGTATAGTGCCAACAAGGCATTTGGAAGGATTCAATCATCGTGATGGGCGTTAGAGCGCAACAAAAAGAAAAAACCAGGCGTTCGCTGGTGGAAGCAGCATTTAGTCAACTGAGTGCTGAGCGAAGCTTTGCCAGCCTGAGTCTGCGTGAAGTGGCTCGCGAAGCGGGCATTGCGCCAACCTCCTTTTACCGACATTTCCGTGATGTCGATGAACTAGGGCTGACGATGGTGGACGAAAGCGGCCTGATGCTGCGTCAGTTGATGCGCCAGGCGCGTCAGCGTATCGCTAAAGGCGGCAGCGTGATCCGCACCTCCGTATCGACATTTATGGAGTTCATTGGCAATAACCCGAACGCTTTTCGCCTGCTTTTGCGCGAACGTTCCGGCACGTCTGCGGCGTTTCGTGCTGCGGTCGCGCGCGAAATTCAGCACTTCATTGCGGAACTTGCCGACTATCTGGAAATCGAAAACCATATGCCGCGCGCGTTTACCGAAGCGCAGGCGGAAGCGATGGTGACGATTGTCTTTAGCGCAGGCGCGGAAGCGTTAGATGTCACGCCGGAACAGCGACGCCAGCTGGAAGAGCGGCTGGTGCTGCAATTGCGCATGATCTCGAAAGGTGCGTATTACTGGTATCGTCGCGAACAGGAAAAAACGACACATCATTCCGAATAAGGTGGAAGACGAGCAATGAAACAGTCAGGACAAGATAAAGGAACGCTGTTGCTGGCGCTGATCGCTGGCTTATCAATTAACGGAACTTTTGCGGCGCTGTTTAGCTCCATTGTGCCGTTCTCTGTATTCCCGATTATTGCGCTGGTGCTGACGGTGTACTGTCTGCATCAGCGGTATCAGAATCGCACGATGCCGGTGGGGTTACCTGGACTGGCGGCGGCCTGCTTTATTTTGGGCGTGCTGCTGTATAGCACCGTGGTGCGCGCGGAATATCCGGATATCGGCTCTAACTTCCTGCCAGCGGTGCTGTCGGTGATTCTGGTGTTCTGGATTGGCGTGAAAATGCGTAATCGGAAGCACGAGATTTCTGAATAGCGCAATGCTGTATGCCGGATAAGGCGATGACGCCGCATCCGGCAATGCAAAGAGTCTATTTCTTCGTCAGCAGTACGCCGCACTCCATATGGTGCGTATACGGGAACTGATCAAACAGCGCCAGGCGCTCCACATTATGCGTCTGGCCTAATGTTTCCAGATTCTGACACAGCGTTTCCGGGTTGCAGGAGATATACAGAATACGCGGATACGCCTGCACCATTTTCTCGGTTTCGCTATCCAGCCCGCTGCGCGGCGGATCGACAAAAATCGTTTCACACTGATAGCTTTTTAAATCAATTCCCTGCAAGCGGTTGAATTCCCGTACGCCGTTCATCGCCTGGGTAAACTCTTCCGCCGACATGCGAATAATCTGCACATTATCAATGTGGTTCGCCGCAATGTTGTATTGCGCGGCGGCGACGGACGGCTTGGCGATTTCGGTTGCCAGCACGCGGTCAAAGTTGCGCGCCAGCGCCAGCGAGAAGTTGCCGTTCCCGCAGTAGAGTTCCAGCAAATCACCGGTTGAGTTTTCCGTGGCGTTGAGCGCCCACTCCAGCATCTGCACGTTCATTGCCGCGTTCGGCTGGGTGAAGCTGTTTTCCACCTGGCGGTAGATCATTTCTTTCCCGGCTACTGGCAGACGCTCGTCGATATAGTCCTGATCCAGCGCGATTTTCGTTTTCGTCGCGCGGCCGATGATATGCACATTCAGGTTCTGCGCACGTAATGCATCGCGCAGCGCCTCCGCTTCCACACGCCATGCGTCGTCGAGCTTCTTATGGTACAGCAGAGAGACGATCGCCTGATTGCTTTGAGTAGACAGATAATCAATCTGGAACAGTTTGTGGCGCAGCGCGTGGTTATTACGCACGCCGTCCAGCATGGCGGTCATCAGCGTATTGATGAGCTCGCTGGCTGCCGGGAAGGAATCGACGCGGATGCGGCTTTTGGTCTGCTGATCGAAAATGATGTGGTACAGGTCGTCCCCATCATGCCAGATGCGAAATTCCGCACGCATGCGGTAATGACTGACTGGCGAGCGAAACACCTCCGGAACCGGCGCGTTGAACGGGGCCATCATCGTTTGCAGACGGACCACTTTCTCGGCCAGCTGCGCTTCGTATTGCTCGGTAGGAAGGTGTTCGGGGGTCATGATGCATCCTGAATAATAAAAGTACGCGGGGATTGTAGGGCCTGCTCAGGGGATGTCCAGCGATTGATGTTTTCCTAAATCGTGATGGCAGTCTGGACATCTATATGTAACTAAATGTAGCATCCGGGTTCCGGTCCTGTGAGTTAAAAGGGAATCCAGTGAAAATCTGGGGCTGACGCGCAGCGGTAAGGAGTGGTGGGATGAACGCATTTTGCAGACACTGCCTGAAAAGGTGGGAAGTCTTCATCCGGTAAACGCCCCCGAGCCCGAAGACCTGCCGGGTGACGTCGCACTGGGTTTTCATCATCGCGGGCTATCGATGAAACCGGCGGCATCCTTTTTCTATTGTGGATGCTTTAACAATGATTAAAAAAACTTCGCTGATGACGGCGTTATCCGTATCGGCTTTTTCCGTTTGGGCGCAGGACAGCACTTCAGACACTCTCGTCGTAACCGCCAGCCGTTTCCAGCAACCGGTTAATACCGTCCTCGCACCGATGGATGTCGTCACCCGAGATGACATCGACCGCTGGCAGGCCAAAAATCTTAATGACGTCATGCGTCGCCTGCCGGGTGTGGATATCGCGCAATATGGTGGGATGGGGCAGAGTTCTTCGCTCTTTATCCGCGGTACTGAGACCAAGCAGGTTTTGGTGCTGGTCGATGGCATTCCGATGACCCGCCCCGGTATCTCAAATAACCCGGACCTGAACCAGATCCCGCTTTCGTTAGTTCAGCGCGTGGAGTATATCCGTGGGCCGCGCTCGGCGATTTATGGTTCCGGCGCGATGGGCGGGGTGATCAACATCATTACCCACTCTGATGAGGAACAATCGAAAATTTCCGCCAGCATGGGCTCTAAAGGCTATCAACAATACGATGGCACGTTGCGTCAGCGTTTTGGCGACACGGTAGCGACGGTGGCGGGTTCTTATGAAACCACCAAAGGGTTTGATGTGCAGCCGGGCTCGACCTGGAGCCACGACAACGACCGCGATGGCTTCCGCAATAAGACCTTCTGGGGTAGCCTGGAGCATAAATTCAACGATAGCTTCGATGGCTTCTTCCGGGGCCACAGCTATACCAATAATGTCGATTACGACCTGGGAAGCCCGCCGTACTCGCCTGCGTACAGCGCTGATGAAGAGCAGCTTTATAACCAGACCTGGGATACCGGCCTGCGATTCCATTCCGGGATCTACTCTTCTGAGCTTATCGCCAGCTATCAGAAGGTGAAGGACTATAACTACAGCAGTATTTATGGTCGTTATAAAGACGGCACGACGCTTGACCGCATGACCCAGCGCAATCTCCAGTGGGGGAACAACCTGATTGTCGGGCATGGTTCGGTAAGCGCCGGGGTAGACTGGCAGCAGCAGCGTTTGACCTCGTCGGATACGGCGATATCCGATACCTATAAGCGCGACAATACCGGGCTCTATCTTACCGGGCAGCAGCAGTTTGGCGATGTTGTGACGCTGGAAGCCTCTGGTCGTGAAGACCACGATAATCAGTTTGGCTGGCACGGGACATGGCAAACGGCGGCAGGCTGGCAGTTCGTTGAGAACTATAAAGTGACGTTATCGTATGGTACCGGCTTCCTGGCACCATCGTTAGGTCAGCAGTTTGGTTCTACACGCTTTGGTATCAGTTCGAATCCGGATCTGAAACCGGAAGAGTCAAAACAGTGGGAAGCAGGGCTGGAAGGTCTGACGGGGCCACTAGACTGGCGTTTGTCAGCGTATCACTACAAGATCTCTAACCTGATTACCTACTATTCCGACCCGGTTACCTATGACGGCGAGTACGCCAACATCAACTCGGCAACCATTAAAGGCGTGGAGTGGACCGGCAGTTTTGATACGGGGATCTTTAATCACCGCGTGACGCTGCAATATATGGACCCGCGTAACGACGAGAATGATGAAGTGCTGGCACGCCGCTCTAAGCGTCAGGCGAAATATCAACTCGACTGGACAATGTTTGATGTGGACATGGATGTGTCGTGGCAGTACTACGGTCGTCGCTACGATAACAACACGTCACAATACAACCCGAAACAGCAGGTTTTACCGAGCTACAGCACGGTTGATATTTCCGCGTCATATCCAGTCACCTCACAGCTCACAGTTCGTGGTAAAATAGCCAACCTGTTCGATAAAGATTACGAGACAGTTTATGGCTACCAAACTGCAGGACGGGAATACACCTTGTCTGGCAGCTACACCTTCTGAACCACGGCCTACCGTACTGGTGTTTGACTCCGGTGTCGGTGGGCTGTCGGTCTATGATGAGGTCCGTCAACTTCTGCCGGACCTTCATTACATCTACACCTTCGATAACGTTGCCTTCCCTTATGGGGAGAAAAGCGAAGAGTTTATTGTTGAGCGCGTGGTTGAGATTGTGACCGCCGTCCAGCAACGTTACCCGCTCTCCCTGGCGATTATCGCCTGTAACACCGCAAGCACCGTTTCTTTACCCGCCCTGCGCGAGAAGTTTGGCTTCCCGGTGGTCGGTGTGGTGCCAGCCATTAAGCCGGCGGCGCGTTTATCGGCGAACCGTATTGTCGGCTTACTGGCAACGCGTGGCACGGTGAAGCGTCCTTATACGCATGAGCTCATCGCCCGTTTTGCCAATGAATGCAAAATCGAAATGCTGGGATCGGCAGAACTGGTGGAGCTGGCGGAAGCGAAATTGCATGGCGATCCCGTTTCGCTGGATGAGCTGCGTCGAATTCTGCGCCCGTGGCTGCGGATGCAGGAGCCGCCGGATACGGTTGTGCTTGGCTGCACACATTTCCCGCTGCTGCGCGATGAACTGCTGCAGGTGCTTCCGGAAGGCACGCGGATGATCGATTCCGGCGCGGCGATTGCGCGTCGAACGGCCTGGCTGCTGGAACATGAAGCGCCAGATGCGAAATCGACGGAAGAGAATAAAGCATTTTGCATGGCGTTGACGGCGGAGACTGTACGACTTTTACCCGTTTTACAGCGCTACGGCTTCGAAACGCTTGAAAAACTGCCAGTTTAAGGCGGTTTTGCTCAAAAAAGAGACGGTTGAAAAGTTTTTTTTAAACAGGGGTTGTCAACGTCTCAGAACTCCCTATAATGCGCCTCCACTGACACGGAACAACGGCACGCAAGCCGCCGGGTCAGCGAGGTTCTTAAGAGAACTTCAGCAGAGAAAAGTGAAATAAAACTTGACTCTGTAGCGGGATGGCTTAATATGCACACCCCGCGCCGCTGAGAAAAAGCGAAGCGACACTGCTCTTTAACAATTTATCAGACAATCTGTGTGGGCACTCAATGATACGGATTCTTAACGTCGCAAGACGATAAATGAATACCAAGTCTCTGAGTGAACACGTAATTCATTACGAAGTTTAATT
>NZ_JBSPEI010000015.1:0-164191 GCF_055796175.1 Pseudocitrobacter sp. 2023LY-00077
TCTGACGGCGCTTACTGCTGAATTCACTGTCGGCGAAGGTAAGTTGATGACTCATGATGAACCCTGTTCCATGGCTCCAGATGACAAACATGATCTCATATCAGGGACTTGTTCGCACCTTCCCTAAACGTCAGTATTCTCAGGTGAATAAAGATGCTTCTGGCGCATGTAGGCAATAAAAATGCAGGATGGTAGCGTCACCCGGTATGCGGGACCGGCTAAATCAATCAGCAGCCAGAGAGAACTGAGCACCCAGCCCACGGGACCGGCAAAAGCGCCCATGGTACGCGTCAGCATGGCATTTCCTGCAACGGTCAGCCCTCTGCCTAACAGGGCTTTCGCCACACCATTTGTGACAACAAGTGCCATCTGATAGGCCGCAAACCCGGATGTTTTTATCCCCGCCTGGATTGCCATGGTCAGCAACTCCGGCGTGGGGTTGCTGTAGCCTGTCTGCAATTCTTCCGCCACGGTCTTTAGCTGATCGGGCGTCATCTTCTCAAGGCTTTTCTCCAGGATCTTCATCAGCAGATTCATTTCAATGGTTTCAACACTGGATTTGTTGTTGTAGTTCACCTTCATTTTATCGCAGGCATCGGTGAGAATTTCCCGGTACAGCACCCCTTTACCCCAGCGGAGCAGCGTGGCAAAGCTGTTCGCCCCAAACGTCTGAACCTCGGCGGCAATGGCATCCCAGTAGCGCGGGTGGTTGGGCTTGTGTTTTTTATACTGAGGATCATAGGTCAGCGTTTCCGTGATGCGTGCCAGTCCGTCTTTCGGATCGCAGATAAGCACAGAAACCAGTAAATCCAGATCGTCACGATGGCAGTGGCGCAGAAACTCAAGGTCGGGGTCGTGTCGGTAGGTAGCCATATTTCACCTCATTGCAGATATTGGACCTGACAGTTTAAGGAAGCCCCCGGACAGGGTTTGTCCGCCTGAAAAACAAAAAAGTAAAAAAAAACCTGCCCGAAAGCAGGTTTCTGTTCACCGGATGGAGGTATAACGCGTCGGGATTACTTTCCGCGCCATTCCTTTTCCACTTTATCCGCAAAGGCATCGCACTGCCGGGCATATTCCGGGTTATAGAGCAGCTCCGACTGCGAAAGTTGCATGGCGGTCATGCTGCCGTTACGGGCATTTGATTCGAGCCAGGTTCTGCCATAGGTTTTGTTCATCACCTGAAGTACCCTGTTGAATACCGGTCCGTTGAAGCGGGCATTGAGATTAACGCCTTTTACCTGAAGGCCGCTGTCACTGGTCTGGGTCAGGCGGGTGGAGTACATCGCGCAGAAGGTCGAGTTGGTTATCATCTGAGCGTCAGCCTGCTCGTCGGCGAACGCGCTGTGGCTGAAGGCGGAAAGCAGAATTGTGGCGGTTAACAGTTTTAAAATTTTCATCATGTTCCCTTATGGATTGAAAAGCGGAGACAGCCTGCCATACGGGGTGGTCAGGAGATGTCCGGCAGAGAAAAAAGTCAGGGTTTCAGCGAGGGAGCCAGTCGCCAGCGGTGAGGGCCAGCGGATTCGAGCACAAAGGCCAGTTGAGCGAGGTCCCGTCTTGCGGTCCGGGGAGATACGTCAAACTGCCGGATGATGTAGCGAACAGATATTGTCTGACCATAAAACAGGGCCATGGTAAGCCGGATAAGCCGTTCTCCCTGTCCGGTGACACGTTGCCTGCAACGGCTGGCTTTCATCGTTGCCATACGCGCCATCGGTCCCCTTTCTGAAAAGAATCGAGGTGTCTGGCAAGCCAGATATCAGGGCACGAATCGCCGGTAACGCAGCGGGCAGTAAACCGGTGGCAGTTAAAGTCGAGCAGGCTGTAGGGATAGTGCTGACCCACTGCCGCCTTTGCCCGTTCAGCGGCCCGCGCACAACCCTGAGGCGTCAAATCCATACAGTCGGTATACACCGAGATAGCGGAGTTCCAGCCATCGAGCCGGTCAAGAAACCCTTTAGCCTTACTTTTGATAACGGTTCCATCGCCATCAAGATGAACAATATCGCCGTTACCCACATAAATACCGCTGTGTGCGGCAAGGCCAAAAAGCAGTTCGCACTGCACGATACCACCGTAAGCCGGTTCATCGACGCAGGAGAGAATGCAGTTATCGATAAATGAATCCACGAAGTTCAGCAGCAGAAGCCGGTACATAACATTCAGTTCCTTACTACGGGGGAGAGGGGGGATGCGGGGGAAACGTTGTGAACACTCAGCTTTCCCACAACGTACGGACCGTGAAAACCCCCATATCGTGGTAAGCCATAAAGTTACTTTCCCATAGCGACCAGAACTCACGGGCGTCGACATGAGAGATATCGCCACAGCGGGAAAGCCACGTGTATTGTTGCGTCCAGCTCACATCGACATCTTTTTCAAGCTCAGGCCATGGATGTCCTGCATAGTGAAAATCGGTGACGTAATCGAGCTGCCAGTCTTCTCCGGCAGGGATGAGGCGTATTTCGACCGGATGCCATCCACCCGTTTCCGGTGAGTATTCAGGGTCACGAAAGTTAATGGTTAATCCGGTGATGGGGTGACGATGGGGCGGTTTTTGCGCAACGATACCCAGAAGCAGTTGGGTGAACGACCGGGAGAGCGGCAGCACATAGCCGCCCTGCAATATAGCGGGTGATGACATAGTGAATTTCCTTTTTAAGGGGTATGGAACACAGAAAAAGCGGGGGATTAGTCCTGGCTGATTGCGGCAAGCTGCGTCAGACGGTGCTGCCAGTCGGCGTAGCAGCGGTGCATAAAGAGTCTGCTGCTGTCCGCTTCGATAAGGCAGATATCCGGACTTCTGAGTACGGCGGCAAGAAACCCGGCGTTGTTGGTGCTGCCCTGACCAAATAGTGGTCGAAACACACGCGACGGAAAGCTGTCCTGCTGGTGTTCAAGAATGGCGTGAATCGCATCAAGCGTTATCCATTCACGGGAGAACAGACCCCCTTCGCCATTGGCGGTTAAACGCAGGGCAAGGCTGCCGGTATCACCCTCCTTACCCAGCTCATACGTCAGCAGCCCCTTACTGTGGGGGCTGATTTTCTCGGCGTCCCCACTGTAGAACACGGTATAGCTTTCGATGGCGGCGGCTTCGGTAGCGATTTTTTTCTTACTCATGGTTCAGCGCCTCAATCAGGTTCTGGAGTTGAGTGATAACAGTCGAGTCCGGGAACACCAGATAGATACCCTGTCCGTTATCACAGACGATACCGAGAAGCAGATACCAGCCATCATCAAGTGCGGTGACGTATTCCGGGTTAGCCAGTGCGACTGCCAGCAGCGGGTCTTCGGGGAGCGTGTCATCGTGGTTGAGATGCCAGAGCAGGGTTCCCGTTTCGTTCCAGAAATCGGTAAACAGGTCGATATCATCGACGGGGCCGAGGATTTCATTGCTGAGGGACGCCAGTGCGGAGGCGGGCAGGTTGAGAAGGGGAAGACTGGTGGGGGTCGTGAGTTTAAACATGATTATCTCCATAATGAATTGATTTACATGGAAATAATATGTGCATAAAAAGAGGTTTTTTACGGTCATAGTCGTTGGTGTGGGTGAGCTTTGTGAATGTACAAAATCAAAGCACCCGCAGGTGTGAAATGTGACGAGTGTCACAATAATAAAAAATGAATAGAGTGTGGTTTTGATTGTGGAAAGGTTGATTCACCCTTAAGTTGGGCTGCATATTGTCAAAACCATTACTTTAATCTATTGATTTAAAAAGTATTAATTTTAAATACCTTATGAGGTCGTTTTTCAGGCGAAAATCGGTGAGGTGTATCACCATTTTCTTATTTCATAGCCTCAAAAGTTGACTTACTTTGGGCGACGCATCCGGAACACAATTTTTTTATATGGTTTAACGCTATTTTCACTTTTCCCTGAGCAGGAGTACTCCTGATGAATCATCATGGTCTTTCTGACTTGAGTATTAAATGTCAATGGGCATGTAAGAGCTGATTTTTCATGGGCTTGAAAGTGATGTCACGAATAAATAAGCTTATCCCATTGTTGGCCGACATATTAACTTACTCATTATCATCTGAATTTTCAGAGGACCATGTACATATTATGGATGTTAATTACCCTTTAAATAAAATAACGCAAGCGCTGGATGAAAAGAGCATCGCTGCTGCTCATAAAAATTCCTTCAATGTAGATGCGGAGATTCATGGATATTCCGACCAAGGAGTATCTAATGCTATAGAATATTCAGAGGTTGCACCTAAAAATACTGGAGGTGTTTTTACTAAAGCCTTTCTTGATGAATATAAAATCCGTGCAGTACAAACTGGCCGGGCTATCGAAGCCAGCGATACAAAATGTACCGGGCTTAAGGCTATATTCCACTCATCCGGACGCATTAAGTTTATTGTCCGCAAAAGTATTCGCGGAAAAAATGTTTACGTTTCCGTAGGAAGTTACCCTGAATTTTCCATTAATAACGCAAGGGAGCATGCCTTTAAAATAATTCAGGAGCTTAAGGCTTCCGTTGAGACTTATGGTGAGCGTTTTCTTACTCACAGTAAAATGACGTTTAATGAGCTTGTGGATGAGTATGAGAAAAGCGTACTCAGCACGGGCGTTAAGCGTTCAGCTAACACCGATCTTTCTAAGATCCGTAAATACCTGCGCCCTCTTCTCGGTGCCAAAAAGCTGGCAGGTATGACGGAGGCAGATATTCTGAGCTATCTGCATAATCTCGATCTCAAGCCTGCCACCCGCAACCGCCATCTGGCGCTCATTAAAGCGGTGTTTACCTGGGCTATACGCATGGGATACATCAGCCGCTCTCCGGCGCTTTATATCAAAGCGCTGCCTGAAGTGACGTCAGATCGCCGTGCCATGGATGACTCCCAGCTTCAGCGCTGGATGGACGTCTGTGAGCGCTGGCGTAATGGTAAACCCGATCATGAAGCCCTTGCTCTGCTCATGTTCCTTGCCCTGACGGGGCTGCGTCTGGGGGAAACCCGTCATCTTCGTCTTGAGGATGTGGACTGGATCCGGAAGGTTATCACCCTTCGCCATACCAAAAACGGCAAACTCCGCCGTGTACCGGTATGTGATAAGGCTTTCGTTCTTCTGACAGAACAGCGTCAGCATCTGGGTGATGAAGGCTGGGTATTTCCGGGCAAGGGGACCGATAATCCGGTTTCTGAGCCGCGTCGCCTGCAAAAACGGCTTTGTGAGGCTGCGGGTATTCCACCGTTCACCATCCATGAGATGCGCCATACCTTTGCGACAAAGCTCATTGAGAGCGGGGCCGACATTCACACCGTCAAAGACTTACTGGGCCACAGCACTATCAAAGTGACGGAGCTTTACTTGCACGCTTCTCCGGCGCGTTACCACGAAGCTGTTAACCGGGCGATGAATGTTTTTCCGGCCTAAACAGAATTCCCCCTCAGGCAAGTGAGTTCTGCGCTTTACTGCCTGTGGTTCACATTCAAAAGGACCCTGTAAATGAATAATAAATCAACACCATCACCCTTGACTACAACGACCCCCGCTCGTTTTGCCTGCACGAAATTAAATGCATTTCTGGCTCGTCGTGCTCTTCATCTGAAGGTGGTAAGAAAAAACCTGAACAAGGCTGCTGCAATCGACATCGATCTCGATGACATTTCTAAGTGCGGATGCCGTGATGGTCTGCCTGAAGGCTTTGTCAATACTGCAAAAGGGCTTTTCTATTATGAAGGTAAAAAATGGTACCAGTTAAGCTCGACCCCCATTCTCCCTGTCTACAGGCATTATTCTGATTGTAAAACGCGCAATATGGGCGTCGAGTTGATGACTATCAACCATGTTGGAGAGTTCGCCTGTGCTGATGTCTCATTAAGTGATGCAATGGTAAAACCTGATCACGTCATGGCTTCTCTGGCGGGCAAAGGTTTTGGTATCTCCCTGACGATAAAGTCTAAAGAGCTGCTGGTGCAATTCTTACAGGTGTGTATGAAGAAATCGCTGGAATTGCCTACTTATCTTGTCGCAGATTCGATGGGTTTTGTGCCTGGCAACAAAGCATTTCTTCACGGCAGTATGCCTATCGCGCAGCACCTTTTGGGATTTGACTATTTGATTCCGGCTTACCGTGTTCCACGAGGGCTTGTCGAGTCGGGAGCGCTGGATGACTGGAAAACTATGGTAGCTGAGCTGGTTCATGGCTGGCCTCAGGTCTTTGCATTATCCACAGCTTTTGCTTCGATGCTGCTGTCGTTGTGCAAAATGGATGTCGCATTGTTTCATTTTTACGGGGGGTCAACGACCGGAAAAACAATTCTTCTTCAGCTTCCCATGTCAGTTCACGGGCATGGTGGAGAACCTGGCAGTGCGCCAGATGTGAACATTTTACGCTGGAATACTACAGCGAATGCGCTTGAGAAAAACCTGAGTCGATATTCAGGGATATTAGCCTGTATTGATGAGTTGGGTGCTTACAAACAGAAGGACTTTGCTTCCTTGCTGTACAATATTACTGCTTCGAAGGGTAAGGATAGAATGAATCAGCATCTGGAGATAGATGAGGCCTTTACCTGGAAAATGTTTATTCTTTCGTCAGGGGAAATGTCTATCCCTGAGAAGCTTGCCACGCAGAAAGAGCAAATTCAGGGAGGGCAGGAGCATCGTGCCATCAGTCTTAACATCCGCCCCGAAGATGCCCGTAAAGACGGTGAGACCTCTGAAGACGTACGTAATCGAGCTGAGAGACTGAAACATGGGTTGTGTGAGACTTACGGCACTGCGGGTAAGGAATTTATTGCCTGCCTTCTAACGTTGAAGGGTGAAAATGATGAGGCCTTATCTTATCAGGAGATGTGTAAATTCATCCAGGGTGCATCAAAAGATTGCTATGGCATTCTGATCGGTGAGTTGCAGAAAGAAGGCTATTCTCTCAGTGATATTCAGAAGCGTGCATTAGAACGTTTTGCTCTGTGCTGGTGCGCTGGGATTCTCGCAACTGAATGGAATATTCTTCCCTTTGGTGAGGATGTTATTGCAGATGCGGTAATGAGTGCCGCTCGCCGCTGGCTTGATGATAAGCCTAACCAGTATAACCCCGTGTTACTGGCTCTTATTGATATTCAGCGTGACCTTGTAAAGCGAGAGGGTGCGCATTTTATCGGTCTTAAAGAACCGGATAACCGTAAACCCGGAAATCACTGGGGCTATATTCACCATGCTACTGAGGATTTTTTAATCTTCGCACCTGTATTTGAAGAGTGGTGTCAGAAACATTCATTAAGCGCCAGTGACGTCGCTAAGGAGCTGGTACGACGAAAACTTCTGCGGGTAGAAAGTAAAGGGCATTACAAAAAGCGTCCTCTTACTGGTATGGACAGGTGTTACTACCACATTAAGCGAGGGTTTATCAGTGCTGATTTGAATTGTGCTTGAGCATTATCTGAATGTAGTTAACTAACTTATCTTTAAACTTATTATTCTGTATAAATTAACAGAAGGGGAACCCCATGACTGAATTCTGCGAATTAAATGAAACTCACACTTTTCCTGGTGCTATTACAGGCTGTGAAACTATTCGCCCACCATTTACGCCTCATGGTCTTATCATGACGCAGGCTAAATGCAATTTCTATGATATCTGTAGGGAAGTGACAGACAGTGAGTATCCTGAATTAAAAGCAATGATTAACCGAAATGAAAATATTCGTTTCTTTGCCAGTTATATTTTCAAAGGTAACGTTCGTTATGATTATCTTGGCGAATTTCCAACACTATCAATCGATCAGGCTCGCAATAAAGCCCGATATCTTGCCAGAAGTAATGGGGATGAGACCGCTTATGAATACATCCCATTCTGATTGATGAGTTTAACCTCAAAAAAAGCAGGGGCATTTGCCTCTGCTTTTCATTTATCGCAAGGACGGTAGCTGAGCTGTTATCCTTTCCGCCAGTAACTGGCTGGTGTTTTGTAAACGCTGAGGATGAAGATGCGCATACCGTTGTGATGACTGACTGCTGCGATGCCCCAGCTGAGCCTGAACGTCATACAGTGTTCCACCGTAGGACACGATGAGGGCGGCAACCGAATGGCGGCAGGTATGAATACACACCTCTTTGTCGAAAATTCCCGCCCGACGCACAATACGCTGAAAGGCTTTAACCGGGTTACTCAGCGGCATTCCTTGTTTTTTACCTATAAACAACCACGGATTTCCCCGCTGTGTTGGCAGTGTTCTGATTACGTCCATCGCCAGTGAATTAAGATGAACAATCCGTCCATAGCCATTCTTGGTTTCAGGAAGCCATAGGGTGCGTTTAACCGGGTCAACATGCTCCCACTTAGCCAGACGCAGTTCATCACGACGAAGGCCGGTCAGTAACAGCAGTTTGACATAGCGGGCAGCTACGGGGCTGGTATCGTTATCGGCGGAGAGAAAAATACGACGTATTTCGTCCTCGGTAAAATAACGCTGTCGGGCGTTGTTCTCCCTGAGTAGCTGTACCACCCTTGCCGGATGAACAGAGGTCATGCTTTGCCTTCCGGCCCATGTAAAGACGGCTTTAATGAGTACGATGACACGGTTACAGGTAGCCGCTGACAGGGAAGTACTTAACGTCTGCTGAAGGCGCAGAATGCTCGCTGGTGTGATATCGCTCAGCAGCCTCTGACCAATGGCGGGACGGATATGATCGCGGTAGCGCTGAACATCCTTTCCCCAACTGCGTTTAGCGGATTTTGCCCATGGCAGATAATGCTGATTAAAGAGTTCATCGAACGTCAGCTCCATTCTCTTGTTTTCACGCTCCTGCTTAGGGTCAGTGCCGGTGGCAAGGGAACGTTTGTGTTCTATGGCAATCTTACGGGCTAAGGTGACATCCACCTCAGGCCAGCGACCAATAGCGATGGCACGTTTTCTTCCATGGTAGAGGTAGCGGAGCAAAAACTTTTTACGTCCTTCTCCTTTGCTGACCAGACATTTCAGGCCAGAAATCTCGGTGTCGCTGTATTCGGCATCGGTGCTGCGTGAATCTGATGTGTTAGGGGGCAGGGATTTAATGAGCTGGTTAGTAAAACGGAAGCGTTTCGGACTGGACATATTACCTCCTGTGACTGGTGTAAAGAACGTCAGGGTTGACCCATCCCCGGCACGGCGCTGTTAATGGCTGAGTTGATTTTCTAGCGTGGCGAAGGGGATGCTGGTGTTACATGAGATGATTGAAGGCGAGAAATGCCGCAAAAATAGGTGTTACGGTCTGTTTCTGGTCTTAATGGAAAAAATACCGGTGGGGGATGTATTCAAAAAAATAATATGTGCTTTGATTGATTTTAATTACATATATGGGCGACATTATCCAGAAATACCTTATTGGAGAGTATGTGCTTATTTTGAGAGCATGCTTCTGCATTAATGATTAATCATTAATTTAGTAGGTGTTGTTTTTTATAGGGCTACATTTTTTAATTTTGGTGTTGTAGGTTTATTTCATGATTATGTGGAATACATCGTCTTTGTTCTGACCCCCCTATCTCAGTTGATATAGTTGTTTTTTTTGGGGAAGGGGGGGCTTGTGGGTTGATTTTAAATTTAATTTTCATTATCTTCTTAAGGTAACCTCATATCAAAAGGACAATGTCAATGAAGTTTTTCTCCACTGGTTTCTATGTTTCGAATGATGTTTTATTTGACGATGTATTCAATGAGTGCTTTTCTTGGATTCATGAATCACCACACACAAACTTTATACCTGCACAATTGGCGTGTGACTATCTTAGTGAAGATTTTTATGTAGAGTCAAGTAATGAAAGGATTGATGTAATTACTCATGGCAACCAAGATGTTCAGTTAGGTTGCTTCAGATATTCTAAAATTTCCGAACCACACAAATGGGTAACTGATATATCTATAAATAAGAACTTAATAAATAATACGGTATGGATCCAAGTTGAATCAAGTGTGGTTAGTCAGGAGGCTGCGTATTTAGCACCTCAACCTAAAAAACCTTTGATAGTAATTAGGTTGATAGATAAATTTTCTGGTGGTTTGGATGATGCCTTCAAAACATCAATAGAACCTGATTACCTTTCGAATTCTGAAGAGCATTTAAAGTTGGCGGCAAAAGTTATCAATGGAGAAACTGAAAACAGGCTGCCAATAATCTATGTCAGTTCGAAATATTTTTACAATGAACATCCTCATAACATTATTCCTGAGCGATTAGCAAGAAAGGTGTGTGGCATAGCTCATGTTCTAATTGAACCTCGTGAGAAAATGTTTTCAATAAAACTAAAAAATGAGACAAATTCTAAAAATGCTTACGCAGGTGCAGTCGGAATTTACTGGCCGCGAGGACAAAATATCTCCTTTTACCGTCGGGGTGAGAAAACAGCGAAGGAGTTTGAAGATGAATTATTTGATGATGTCGTAAAAGCCACATCTACAATGGCTCCCGTCTCTGAGGGGGGATGGAGTGAAATACAAAAAAGAAGAACTAAGGATTCTATTAATACACTTAAGATTAGAGGTGAATACACAAGTGAATTGATGGGTTTGTATGAGGCCGATAATGTTGCAAAAGATGAAACAATAGAAGAACTCAAAAGTAATATATTATCTTTAGAATATCGTGTTCGAATGCTTCAATCACAAGCTTCAGCTCAAGGAAGTATAGTAATGAATGCAGGGGAAGAAACTGACTTTTTCAATGATGAGATCAAAGATGTAATAATAGAAGCACTGAAGGTTGCTATTGTGAATACGAAAGAGGGTAGTCGAAGTAATCATATATTATCTTCTTTAATTTCCAATAACCCTCAAACTATGGAAGCAAATTCGCGTCAAACTCATTTGAAAAGAGCACTTAATGGCTACAGGAGTATGGATAAGGCAACGTCAAGGCAGCTTAAGGAACTTGGGTTTGAGTTGTCTGAGGAAGGTAAGCATTGGAAGTTAGTATATAATGGTGATTCCAGATACTCTTACATTCTTCCTAAAACAGGGAGCGACTATAGAGGATCTTTGAATGCTATTTCTGATATAAGTAATATTATTTTCTAACAAAATCTAGCCCCTTATAAAGGGGCTGGGTTATGGCTATTTTAAATCGGTAATACACATTGTTTAATGTAAGTATTACAGTTCAAAGTTTATGTTCAGGTAAGGAATTCCGATGGGGCTGAGTCATTTTTTAATGACGTGGAAAGCGGGGGATTTTGCTGATGCGAAGAATCATAAGGTGAAAAACAGGAATATTACAGGTGGAGTAGATGGTGGAAACACCCGACTGACAAGGGGAGTTGATAACGCTGAGTTCTTCCCCCTTGCCTGAAGAGGAGTCTCCCCGGTCTTCCCCCGGGGGTAATGGAAGGTAATTTGTTGTTAAATAAAGTAAATTATGAAATCCCCCATTTCCCCCGTATTCTCTGCTTCATTATGAATAATCTTAGAGAAAGGAACCGTAGAGGACCGTAGAAAGACCGTAGCAGTGGGGTAAGGAAGAGACACATCAGAGGGTGTTGAGGTGTGTAAAAGTAACGAACATCTGCGAAAATGGCGAGAAATCCAGCAAACAAATAACGTGTTGCAACGACCAGAAATCTACCGTAGCTAAGAAAGGAAAAAGCCCCGCTTTGCAGCGAGGCCTTATGAATAGTGGTGCCCGGACTCGGAATCGAACCAAGGACACGGGGATTTTCAATCCCCTGCTCTACCGACTGAGCTATCCGGGCAACGGGGCGCATTAAACCGTAATCTGCACATCTCGTCAACTCAATTTCACGTTTTGCTGTCTGGTTGCTTATCTTTGCGGCAGTTTGTGCAGTTCTGGACCATTATTGTGGAAAATCACATCACTCCCATATCCCCTTCCCGCTGTTTCCAGCCGCTTTGGATGGCGGTGACATGCCGTTTACCTGTAAGCGAATAGCCTGGGATAAAACCGTCTTCTTGTCTCGGGGAGTTGATAATTATTTCTGCATCTACACCTTTTTGGTAGTAACCGTGATGGCTGGCAACGGTGCCTATGTAACAGTTGTTATTCAACCAGACAGGAATGACGGCAACACGTTCAACGGTGTAATGCAGTGGCTCTCCAAAGCGGTAGTTATCAGCATCTGCGGCAGACGTGTTTGGTGGAATTGGGCATATAGCAGCAGGAGGTTGATTTGAGGGCATATCTTTAATGAGATGGTCCTGCATCCGGGCGAGAGAATTCAACAGGCCTTTGCGGTCTTTATCACTGATTGTCGGGAGTTCTTTGCTGTCGGCTTTCATTATTTCTAATGCATAGCGATAACGAATCGTCACAGCAGGAACTTTTTCTTCGTTGCTAAAAGGCCGCAGTAGATAAAGGTTATCTTCGCCAAACTGGCCGTTATACCAGAGCGCATAAACCTGGCCGTTTATGCGTACCCATTGGCTCCACTGGTTAGCACCACGTCCGGGGTCCGAGAACAACGCACCTGCTACGTAGACGTTTTCATCGTCAGTGCTATTAACCGCATAAAACGACTTATCTCCGCGTTTTAGTACGCCCGTGTAACTGAAAAGCCCCGTACCACCAGCGTAACAGTCAATAATGAGATCGCGTTTTCCGTCACCATCTAAATCAACCAACACATAGTCAGTTCGCCCATTTTCGGAAACTCCTTCGACAGGAGATTGTTTAAAGGCCTGCCATTCATCGTCACTGATTTCTGCTGAGGGTTTTTGATCGGGTAATGGATTACCTTGTTCATCGATGCTTTGCACTGAGAAATCCGTAGCCTGCCCCATTAATGGAAACTGGTCGGAAACTTTCTTCAGATTCAGTTCTGGGTTAATCGCTTTTTCTTTATTGATGGCATCATAAAGGGACTTTAGCGCGGCATTATCTTTGTCGATGTCTTGTTGCGTGCGGACATAGCTCACGAACGTGGGCAGCGTCCAGACTCCGTTAACAGAGAAGGTTCCCTGACCACCGCTGCGGTATTCTTCGGTTAATGCAAACGTTTTTCCGGTCCAGCGCCAGATCTGTATCGGCTCGGCAAATTTTCTTATCTCTCCATCCTCATAGCCGCTTGCATCGTTGGTAATCAACTGCGGAGGGGCTGTTAGTGTGGAGTTAGTTAGCCACATGGCGTAACGGGAGATATCGAAACACGCTGTTTGAATTAACGTATGACTTTTATCAACCGGAATGGCGTAATAGCGGTTTTTGCCCCCCTCTGTCGGCCCGCTACAGTTCATCTCTGGTGTCAGTTGAAGCTGTGACTGGATATTTTGAAGCTGTATTGCCGTTAATGGTGTCATTTTCGGCGATGAGATAACGGGGCGTGTCGCGATAAGCGGTATGGGAGATTCGGGGAGTGTTTCGAAACTGTTGTCAGCTCCTGGCTTAAGCAGGGCGCTTTCAGTATTAATACGTTTTTGGAACGCATCCATTTTCAGTAGTACGGCATCAGATCCTGCCAGAGAGAGTATTTTACGTTCGCCGTCGGCTTCAAATTCAATCACATCATTTTGTTGTAATGCCCGAATAAAGTCAGACCTGATGTCACTTCCCAGCAAAAAATAGCCATCAGAAACAGGAATAAGCGGCCTTTGTTTTTGATTATTAATAAAAAGCACGGCAGTGGAGATGGGGGATTGCCCTTGTTCTCGTTGGGAAAAAGTCACCTCTATTCTGGTATCAGGGGATATACCCGCTCGACGCGTCAGTAATGCACTGACGTTATCACCATATCCCGCAGCGCGGCAGGTGCCAGTGTTGTCGCAGGCGAGTTCCCAGTCTTTATGGCTGAAAGTAAGGCCACTTATGGCATTGGCAAAAAATGGTATAACGAAAAGACTGGCAAGTATGGCGTGGTGAAGCAGGCGCATATAATTCCCTTTTACATATCCGTGTTGGCGGAATTATATGCGTATACGAAAGGGCCAGAAATCCGAATTACGTCAGTGCACCGCCCTGACGACACTGTGCAAATCGCAGAATATCTTCTGCCAGACGATGCGCTGTATCGACATCTACCTGGCTACGATTCACCAGCATTCGGCTCAGGCAGCCTTCGAGTACCAGTTCCATCTGTTTTGCCACCATTGCCGGGTCATCGACTTCCAGTTGGGTCAGCAGCTCGTGGCTGAACGTATATGCCGCTTGCTTCTGTTGATCCGCCAGTTGATGGATCGGGTGATCCGGGTCTGGATAAAACGTACAGGCGGCGATAAACAGGCAGCCTGGATAACGCTGATTACTGACGCAATCCGTCAGGGCGTTATAACGCGCCAGCAATTTTTGCTCAGCGGTCAGTTCATCATCCAGCATCAGTTGACGACGCCAGATATCCACCTGCTGACTGAGATAGCGTAGTGCGTCATAAAGCAGCGCCTCGCTGTCCGGCCAGTAACGTCTCAGCTCGTCGAGCGGACGATCGACACGTTCGGCAACCATCTCAAGCGTAGTGCTGGCTATCCCTCTGATCTCAAGTAAATGTAGGGCTTCTCCCAGGACATCTTCACGTTGCACGGTGTTCTCCTTCGTTCCCAACGGTTTTTCCCGTCTAAAGTGTTGTCTACGGTTGGCGATCGCGCAAATGCGCGTTGAATGCAGCAGCATCCATAAAGCCGGTTACCCGTTGTGTCGGCTGTTCCTGCCCCTCTTTATCGAAAAAGAGGATGGTGGGCAGGCCCAGTACATTTAAATGTTTCAGCAACGCGGCGTTCTGCGCGCTGTTGGCGGTGACATCCGCCTGCAACAATACAGTGTTGCTCAGCGCCTGTTGCACCTGTGGATCGCTGAATGTGTATTTCTCAAACTCTTTGCAGGCCACGCACCAGTCGGCGTAAAGATCTAACATCACCGGCCGACCTTTGGCTTTCGCCAGCGCCTGGGTGAGTTCTTCGACGCTGCTAACCTGAGTAAAGTTCAGGTGCGATCGTTCCTGTGCTGCTGCCGTGTTGCCGAAGGCCCAGTCCTGTAACGGGCGTACGCTGATTAACGCGGCGGCGAGCAGGATAATCTGCCCAAGTCGCATCCACGGCTTTTGCGCGCCCAGGCTGGTGATAAAGGCCCAGCCAAAGAACGCGACGCCAAGCAGTGACCACAAACGTAGTCCCCATGCCTCGCCAATAACGCGTTCTAGCAGGAATACCGGCAATGCGAGGATCACAAAGCCAAACGCCGTTTTGACATGCGCCATCCACGGCCCACTTTTCGGCAACAGGCGGTTGCCAAAGACAGTGACCAGAATCAGCGGCAGACCCATCCCCAGCGCATACAGATAAAGCGTCCCGCCGCCCAACAGCAGGTTGCCACTTTGCGCGATGTAGAGCAGGATGGCGCTCAGCGGCGCGGTGGTGCACGGCGAGCAGATGAGCCCGGCGATCGCGCCCATCGCGAAAACCCCGCCCAGCGAACCGCCCTGCTGGCGATTGCTCATCAGCGTTAATCGCGTCTGTACAGACGATGGCAGTTGCAGCGAGAACGCGCCAAACATCGAGAGCGCCAGCAGGATAAACACCACAGAGAGGCCAATCAGTACATACGGATGCTGCAACGCGGCCTGGAACTGCATACCAGCGGCGGCGACAACCAGCCCCAGCGCGGTATAGGTCAGCGCCATCCCCTGGACGTAGATAAACGCCAGCAGTAGCGCGCGCGCCGTGGAGAGGCGCTGTTTACCACCCAGCACGATCCCCGAGATTAACGGATACATTGGCAGCACGCAGGGCGTGAAAGCAATGCCTATACCGATAAGCAGCGCCCAGAGCGCAGAGAAGGGCAAATCCGCGCTGGCAGGTGCAGATGTTTCAACAGGGGCAGATGTCGCTGCTACGGCGCTTAGAGGGACGGTTCGGGTTTCTGGTGGGTAACAGAATCCCGCGTCGGCACAGCCCTGATACGTTACCGTCAGCGTCGCCCCCTGGGACGCCTGATTAATCGTCACCGGTACGGTTAGCTGTTGGCGATAAATCTCACTCTTACCGTAGAATTCATCTTCATGCCACTGCCCGGCGGGCAGCACCAGCGGCGATGTTTGCGCCTGATTGGGCACGACTTTAATTTGCTGGCGATAGAGGTAGTAGCCCTCTTTTACCTGCCAGGTGAGGTTGAGATCCTGTTGATTCTGCTGAAAATCGAAAGCGAACGCCTGGTCCGCAGGAACAAAGTTAGAGCGGCCAGGGGCGTCGAAGAGTCCGGCAAAGGCGGATGTGCTGCACAGCAGCAGGATCAGCGTAAGGATGCGTTGAGCCATGAGAGATAATCGCTGTCTCCGTGAGTAACGGGTAAAACCAATAATTCCGGGGTCTGATACGGGTGATGAGACTTCAGGCAATCGAGCAGCGCCTGCTGATGTGTCAGATTGGTTTTGAGGACCATCTGCACTTCGTACTCCTGCTCCAGCTTTCCTTCCCAGTAATAAAGCGACGTCGCGCCGGGAATAATCGTTGCGCAGGCGGCAAGTTTTTTCGCCAGTACTTTGGCTGCTAAATCTTGGGCAGTCGCTTCATCCGGGGCAGTACAGAGAACAACAACAGCGTCGGTAGTGCTCATCATCAACCTCGTATCGGTGAAAGAGGCAACTATAGCACGGTGTGGCGGAGGGAAGGCGCGAATCGGGCCGCAGAGCGGCCCGGGTTTAAGGTTTTTTACTTACAGCATGATCCCGCCGAAGATGAAACCTAAGATGACGCACAAGGCAATGGCAATGACGCCAGGCACCAGGAAGGCGTGGTTAAAGACGTATTTGCCGATACGCGTCGAACCGGTGTCATCCATTTCGACCGCTGCCAGCAGGGTCGGATAGGTTGGCAGAACGAACAGCGCAGAAACCGCAGCAAAGGACGCAATCGCCGTCAGCGGGGTAACACCCAGCATCAGCGCCGCAGGCATCAGTGCTTTGGTGGTTGCCGCCTGGGAGTAGAGCAGGGTAGCGGCAAAGAACAGCACCACGGCCAGCAGCCATGGGTAGTTGTGCAGCAGGTCACCCGCCACTTCCTGGATATCGGTGATATGCGCTTTGACGAAAGTATCACCCAGCCAGGCCACACCCAGTACGCAGACACAGGCGCTCATACCGGATTTAAAGGTGCTGGCATTAAGGATTTCGCCGGTATCGATTTTGCAGGTAAAGCAAATCAGCGTCGCGATAGTCAGCATGAAGACCACAATCGCTTCGTTACGCGGCAGGACCGGGTTCTGAATCAGGCCAACCGTATCGCTGATGGCGGTGGCGTAGAACATCACCGCGATGATACCGATCAGGAACAGCAGAACGGAGCGTTTCGCGTGTGGTTTCAGTTTGAAGACCTGGCTTCCGCGCAGCTTCACTTCGCCTTTAGCCAGACGTTCCTGATAAACCGGATCATCTTTCAGTTCGCAGCCCAGGAAGTTACACACACAGGCGGTGATCATGACGGCAATCAGCGTGACCGGAATACAGATAGCCAGCAGTGTCAGATAGCTTACGCCCATCGGCTCCAGAATACCGGCAAAGAAAACGACGGCAGCGGAGATAGGGGACGCGGTGATCGCGATCTGTGAAGCGACAACGGCGATAGAAAGCGGACGAGATGGGCGAATACCCTGCTCCTTCGCCACTTCGGTGATAACCGGCAGCGTGGAGAACGCGGTATGCCCGGTCCCGGCCAGAATGGTCATAAACCAGGTAACCAGCGGCGCGAGGAAGGTGATGTACTTCGGATGACGGCGCAGCATACGCTCCGCCAGGCTCACGAGGTAATCCATCCCCCCTGCAACCTGCATAGCGGCAATAGCCGCGATAACCGCCATGATGATTTCAATAACATCGAACGGGATAGCTCCCGGGTTAATCTGGAAAATAAGGGTGAGGATAAGAACGCCGAAACCACCGGCAAAACCAATGCCGATACCGCCGAGCCTTGCTCCGAGATAGATCGCAAGCAGGACAATAACGAGCTCTGCACCAAACATATGTAGCCTTCCTTGTGTTTACAAGTTGATATTAGAATGTTGTAGGTTGGTAAATCATAAAAAGCAAAAAGGGCATGTCATCGCTGACATGCCCTTTGTATCTTAACCACTACTGTTACTGTTCGCTTTCATCAGTGTAGCGTTTTGCTTTGTAAGCCGGATGCATCAGGTTTTGTGCCGAGAAGATATCGTCCAGCTCAGCTTCTGTGAGCAAGCCACGCTCCAGAACGACCTCACGTACGCTCTTCCCGGTTTCAGCACAAATCTTACCGACGATATCGCCGTTATGGTGGCCGATGAACGGGTTCAGGTAGGTCACAATCCCGATGGAGTTGTAGACGTAGCCTTCGCAAACCGCTTTGTTGGCGGTAATGCCATCGATGCATTTTTCCAGCAGGTTGTAGCAGGCGTTGGTCAGGATGTGGATAGACTCAAACATTGCCTGGCCAATCACTGGCTCCATCACGTTCAGCTGCAGCTGACCGGCTTCAGAGGCCATGGTGACCGTAATATCGTTACCGATGACTTTGAAGCACACCTGGTTTACGACTTCCGGAATGACCGGGTTAACTTTGGCTGGCATGATGGAAGAACCGGCCTGCAATTCTGGCAGGTTGATTTCGTTCAGACCGGCGCGAGGGCCTGAAGAGAGCAGGCGCAGGTCGTTACAAATTTTGGACATCTTCACTGCCAGGCGCTTCAGCGAGCTGTGAACCATCACGTAAGCACCGCAGTCAGACGTTGCTTCAATCAGGTCTTCCGCCGGAACCACCGCCAGGTTGCTGACTTCCGCCAGTTTCTGTACTGCCAGTTGCTGATAGCCGTCCGGGGTGTTCAGGCGCGTACCGATAGCCGTTGCGCCGAGGTTAACTTCCAGCAGTAATTCTGCGGTGCGCAGCAGGTTTTTGGTTTCTTCATTAAGAAGCACGTTGAACGCGTGGAATTCCTGGCCGAGGGTCATCGGTACCGCATCCTGCAACTGGGTACGACCCATTTTCAGGATATCCTGGAACTCAACCGCTTTACGCTGGAAGCCTTCGCCCAACTGATGAATTGCATCCACCAGTTTTACAATGGAGGTGTACACCGCGATGCGGAAACCGGTCGGGTAAGCATCGTTGGTGGACTGACATTTGTTAACATGATCGTTCGGATTCAGATACTGATATTCGCCTTTCTGATGTCCCATCAGTTCAAGGCCAATGTTCGCCAGCACTTCGTTGGTGTTCATGTTAACGGATGTGCCCGCGCCGCCCTGGTAGACGTCAATCGGGAATTGATCCATGCATTTGCCGTTGTTCAGGACTTCATCACATGCCGCAATAATCGCGTTAGCAACGCCTTTTGGAATGGTCTGGAGTTCTTTGTTTGCCAGTGCAGCGGCTTTCTTCACCATCACCATACCGCGAACAAACTCAGGGATATCACTGATTTTACTGTTGCTGATGTAGAAGTTTTCAATCGCTCTCAGAGTATGAACGCCATAGTACGCGTCCGCAGGGACTTCCCTTGTACCTAACAGGTCTTCTTCGATACGAATGTTGTTTAGCATGTGAACCTTCTTTTGCAATCTGCCAATGAATTCACCAAATACGCAGAATTTACGAGGTTATGCGTATTTTCTGGCCGACGATTATGTCCTTAATCGACCCGGTGCCCGTGATCATATGCTGATGATAGCGAATTACAGTAATCTTGATCACTTATTACGAGGCGATTCTCATAAGATTTATTGATTTGTGAAATGGGTCACCGCTTGACCATTGCTGACAAAAATTTCTCGACTGTCTGATTGAAAAATGACAGGCCGCCACCATTTACACAGGGTGACAGCAGCAAAATTTTTACGTGGAGGCGAGAGCATCCACGATTAACAGGAGAAGCCAGTGCGCTGGATACCGTTTATTGCTATTTTTCTTTATGTTTACATAGAGATATCGATTTTTATTCAGGTCGCCCATGTCTTTGGCGTCCTGCTCACATTAGTTTTGGTCATCTTTACTTCCGTGATTGGTATGTCGCTGGTGCGTAACCAGGGCTTCAAGAATTTCGTGCTGATGCAGCAGAAAATGGAAGCAGGAGAAAGCCCGGCGGCAGAGATGGTGAAAAGCGTTTCTCTGATTCTGGCAGGTTTACTGCTGTTGCTGCCTGGCTTCTTCACCGACTTCCTCGGCCTGCTGCTTCTGCTGCCGCCGGTGCAGAAACATCTGACCATGAAACTGTTGCCGCATCTGCACTTCTCGCGTATGCCGGGTGGTGGGTTCAGCGCCAGCAACGATGGCGGACAGACGTTTGATGGTGAATATCAGCGTAAAGATGAAGAGCGCGACCGTCTGGATCACAAAGACGACCGCTAATCGGTTCCGAAGTGGCGCGGTTTACGCGCCACTGCTTTTTGGCAGGAACAGCCAGAACACCGCCAGCATCACCAGCGCGTACAAACACTTCCATCCCACCATCGCCAGCAAAACGACGCAAAGCAGCGCGCCCGTCACCGCCAGCGCTTTATAACGCCCCTTCAGCAAGCGGCATCCCGCCAGCATGCACAGCAAATAGATAACAATGAAGATGCCGTTAGCGTAGACGATCAGCGCATCAAGGTTGATATCGAGCCAGAAAATTGCCAGCGTGCTGATCACACAGCAGCCTAATACCGCGTTCAGCGCATTAACGGGAAGCTGCTTTTTCGACAGGCGTGACAGCGGGCTCTGCGGCTTATTTTGCGCCTGTGTCCAGACCAGACGCGCGAAGCTCTGGATATAGATGTTCAGGCTGGCAAAGCAGGCGAGGTAGCCTATCACGCAGGCCACCCACAACGCCTGAACGCCAAAGAGTTGCACCACAATAGTGGGCAGTGAGGCGGCGGCCGCCAGTTCGCTGTTATAGGCGTTGAAGTGCAGCACCACCACTGTACAGGCCCAGTAAACCGTACCCGCGAGCAGCAGGCCAATCATCAGTGCGCGCGGGAAATCGCGCTCAGGATTTTTAAATTCAGAGGCCAGATGGGCGAACGCTTCCAGCCCGACGAAGCACCAGAACATCACGGAGAGCGCTGAGAACAAATGGTCGGGTGCAATTTGCGTGACGGGCGGGAAGGGGATTGCGCCCAGGCGAATATCGCCAAACCACCAGATGGCGGCAATGAGTGCCACGATGAGTACCGCAACCAGCGTTTGCAGGTTGGCGCTGGAACTTGCCCCGCGCGAGCCCAACCACCAGACAATCGCCAGCGTGCCAATCTCCGCCAGCAACAATTGGCTGTCGTGCCAGCCAAACAGCGCCTGACCAAAACCGGTGGCGATATGCAACGCCGCAGGGAGACCAACGGGGATAACCGAAAGGAACAGCCAGCCGGTCACGCGCGCCAGACGAGGGCCAAACGCCATGTCGACAAAGTGCGCCACGCCGCCTGCGCTGGGGAAGTGACGGCCCAGAATGGCGAAAACAATGGCGACGGGAAAGACAAGAATAATCAAAACGGGCCACGCCCACAGGCTATCGCCCCCGGCAACTAACGCCGCCAGTGCAGGAACCGCAAAGACGCCGGTTCCCAACAATGAAGTTGAAAGTAAACCTACACCCTGAGCCAACCCCAGCTCTTGTTTCAGACCACTCATGACCGCGTCCCGGCATTCGTAAAGAAACGGATAGTAACACAACCGTTATTGGCTGAAACGCAAGCGATTTACCCTGCTTTTCGTCGGGGTACACCGTTTCGCAGCGATCGCAATTTTTTCTGAAATTTTTTTCGACTTGCCCCTTGAAGGGCAGAGGGCCCATCCCCATCTCTCTGGTCACTAGCCGGAAAACCGATCGCGGCCCGGCGTCACCCATAACTGATAAAGACTTTCTCAAAGGAGAGCTATCAATGAGTATTCGTCCGTTACATGATCGTGTGATCGTCAAACGTAAAGAAGTTGAAACGAAATCTGCTGGCGGCATCGTTCTGACCGGTTCTGCAGCAGCAAAATCAACTCGTGGCGAAATCATCGCTGTCGGTAAGGGTCGCATCCTGGAAAACGGGACTGTGCAGCCGCTGGACGTTAAAGTTGGTGACATCGTTATTTTCAACGATGGCTACGGCGTGAAATCCGAGAAGATCGACAACGAAGAAGTGTTGATCATGTCCGAAAGCGACATTCTGGCAATTGTTGAAGCGTAATCCGCGAACGACACTGAACATACGAATTTAAGGAATAAAGATAATGGCAGCTAAAGACGTAAAATTCGGTAACGACGCTCGTGTGAAAATGCTGCGCGGCGTAAACGTACTGGCAGACGCAGTTAAAGTAACCCTGGGCCCGAAAGGCCGTAACGTGGTTCTCGACAAATCCTTCGGTGCGCCGACCATCACCAAAGATGGTGTTTCCGTCGCGCGTGAAATCGAGCTGGAAGACAAATTCGAAAACATGGGCGCGCAGATGGTGAAAGAAGTTGCCTCTAAAGCGAATGACGCTGCAGGCGACGGTACCACCACCGCGACCGTACTGGCTCAGTCCATCATCACTGAAGGCCTGAAAGCTGTTGCTGCGGGTATGAACCCGATGGACCTGAAACGTGGTATCGACAAAGCGGTTCAGGCAGCAGTTGAAGAACTGAAAACCCTGTCCGTACCTTGCTCTGACTCCAAAGCTATCGCGCAGGTAGGTACTATCTCCGCTAACTCCGACGAAACCGTAGGTAAACTGATCGCAGAAGCGATGGACAAAGTCGGTAAAGAAGGCGTGATCACCGTTGAAGACGGTACCGGTCTGGAAGATGAGCTGGACGTGGTTGAAGGTATGCAGTTCGACCGTGGCTACCTGTCTCCGTACTTCATCAACAAACCGGACACCGGTGCTGTTGAGCTGGAAAGCCCGTTCATCCTGCTGGCTGACAAAAAAATCTCCAACATCCGCGAAATGCTGCCAGTTTTGGAAGCCGTTGCGAAAGCAGGCAAACCGCTGGTTATCATCGCTGAAGACGTTGAGGGCGAAGCGCTGGCGACCCTGGTGGTTAACACCATGCGCGGCATCGTGAAAGTAGCTGCTGTTAAAGCTCCGGGCTTCGGCGACCGTCGTAAAGCTATGCTGCAGGACATCGCAACCCTGACTGGCGGTACCGTTATCTCTGAAGAGATCGGTATGGAGCTGGAAAAAACCACGCTGGAAGATCTGGGTCAGGCGAAACGCGTTGTTATCAACAAAGACACCACCACCATCATCGATGGCGTGGGTGAAGAATCTGCGATTCAGGGCCGTGTTACTCAGATCCGTAAACAGATCGAAGAAGCGACCTCTGACTACGATCGCGAAAAACTGCAGGAACGCGTTGCGAAACTGGCAGGCGGCGTTGCCGTTATCAAAGTCGGTGCTGCTACCGAAGTTGAAATGAAAGAGAAAAAAGCACGCGTTGACGATGCCCTGCACGCGACCCGTGCTGCGGTAGAAGAAGGCGTGGTTGCTGGTGGTGGTGTTGCCCTGGTTCGCGTTGCAGCGAAACTGAGCGCCCTGCGCGGCCAGAACGAAGATCAGAACGTCGGTATCAAAGTTGCGCTGCGCGCAATGGAAGCGCCGCTGCGTCAGATCGTCCTGAACTGCGGTGAAGAACCGTCTGTTGTCGCTAACGCGGTTAAAGCGGGTGAAGGTAACTACGGTTACAATGCCGCAACTGAAGAATACGGCAACATGATCGACTTCGGTATCCTGGACCCAACGAAAGTAACCCGTTCTGCTCTGCAGTACGCGGCATCCGTTGCTGGTCTGATGATCACCACCGAGTGCATGGTAACCGACCTGCCGAAAGGCGACGCGCCTGACTTAGGTGCTGCTGGTATGGGCGGCATGGGTGGTATGGGCGGCATGATGTAATCGTGCGCTATACCCCATAGCAACAAAGAAACCCCTGGTCAGAAATGACCGGGGGTTTTTCTTTTGGTCATCTTTTTAGTATAAGGTTTACACACGGACGACATGCGTCCAGCTCATTGATTGTGGGGAATAACATGCAGGTAAAATATTTAGCAGGGATCGTTGGCGCCGCGCTGCTGTTAGCTGGCTGTAGTTCCAGCAACGAATTAAGTGCGGGTGGGCAGAATGTTCGCTTCGTTGAAGATAAGCCGGGCGCAGAATGCCAGCTGTTAGGTACTGCAACAGGTAAACAGGGAAACTGGCTTTCTGGCCAGACGGGCGAAGAGGGTGGCTCGATGCGCGGTGCGGCGAATGCGCTGCGTAACCACGCGGCAGAGATGGGCGGCAACGTGATTTACGGTGTCAGCAGCCCAACTCAGGGTATGCTTTCAAGTTTTGTGCCGACCGACACCGAAATGAACGGCCAGGTTTATAAGTGCCCGAACTGATTTTTCAGGGGCGCTAATTGCCGGATGGCGACGTTATCGCCGCCATCCGACGCCATCAGGCCGGTGTTTTCACCGACTGGACGCGTAAATGATACAGCGCGCGCAAACACTGCTCTTGCGTCAGCTGCTGCCCGTTATTCGCGTTTAAGGTTCTGACATATACCTGGCACGGCGTGCCGGCCAGTTTTTTCAGCCGTGGGCTGAAATCGATCAAACGACGAGAAATTGCCTGCGCTTCTTTACTGCCTGATGGCGTACGCGTTTTAACAATGCTGCCGCTAAAACACTCTTTGCCTTCTTTATCGGTAAAGCGATAAAGCACGGCCAGATAATGGCTGAACAGATCGTGTTTCCACTGCGCCTGGTCGTAGAAGTCATATTCCAGACTGCCTTTCTCCTGACAATCAGCATCATACAGCGGCAGGAAGTCCAGCAGTGAAGAAATACGCAGCGCCAGCTCTTTCATTCCTGCATTATTAATGGAATGAATAATTGCTTTGACCAGCAGGTCAATCTGCAATTCATTAATCGTCAATTCGACGCTTTCCCCACGATGCAGTTTTAGCGTAATGGTTAATTCATCTTTACCGTTTTTAGACAGTTCCAGCCCATCGACGCGGAAATTGACATCGGCATGGCGTAACTCCTCTTCCTGAAGCGCAGGTACGCTTTCCAGCATCTTTTTACCGGCTTTATCGCGGGCTTTCTCATACTTCTGCAATTCATCGCCTTGCAGCTGATGCAGCGCCGCAAGGCGGCTTTCCATGGCGATGAGGAGATCTCTGAGTACCAGCGCAGGGAAAAAGAAGAGAGATTCTTTATTTTTTTGCTCTTTGATTTTTAAGGCTAATGCGACAAATGCATTTCCCTGACGAATAACACCGGTATTAACGCTTTTAATATTCAATGCCATGTTGGTTCTCCATAACCATATATCTTGTAAATGCTTAATTGAAAATTATAGATATATATTATTAATTAGGGCGATATCAGCTGGTGAAGTAAAATATCACAGCTATTACTGATGTCCAGATAAACTCAGTCCAATAACTATTATTAAGATAATAAATATATATTAATCGAATAATAATGCCCTCATAATAGAGGGCAGATGAATTAATGCTGGCGAAGCTGAAGATCCAATGGCGTTTTGCTGGGCTCGCCGCCAATTTCACGTGCCAGTTTAGGCACCATATAACCGGAAATCAGCGTCAGCAGTTCACGCATAATGGTACGCGCTTCGTCATCGCTCACCAGGAAATGGGCTGCGCCCTGTACTTTATCGAGCACGTGAAGGTAGTAAGGCATCACGCCCGCATCGAAGAGCGCGTTACTGAGGTCAGCCAGCGTTTGAGCATTATTGTTCACGCCGCGCAGCAGCACGCTCTGGTTTAACAGCGTCACGCCCGCCTGGCGTAAACGCGCCATCGCAGCACGAAATTCATCGTCTATCTCTCTGGCATGGTTGATGTGATTCACCAGCAGAATTTGTAGCCGACTTTGTGCGAAACGCGTAACCAGCACATCGGTGATGCGTGCCGGAATAACGATTGGCAAGCGGCTATGAATGCGCAGACGTTTAACATGCGGAAGGGCTTCAAGGTGCGTTATCAACCACTCCAGCTCATGATCTTTCGCCATTAACGGGTCGCCGCCGGAGAAAATAATTTCGTCCAGCTCAGGATGCTGCGCGATATAGTCGAGCGCGGCCTGCCAGTTGCGTTTGTTGCCCTGGTTTTCCGCATACGGGAAGTGGCGACGGAAGCAGTAACGGCAGTTCACCGCACAGCCGCCCTTCACCAGTAGCAACGCCCGGTTACGGTATTTATGCAGTAGCCCTGGCACCACGCTGTGCTGCTCTTCCAGCGGGTCGGTTGAGAAACCGGGCGCGGTGATGAACTCGTCCTGCACGGTTAAAACCTGACGCAATAACGGGTCATTTGGGTTACCTTTTTCCATCCGGGCGATAAACGCACGGGGAACGCGAAGCGGGAAAAGACGTTTCGCGTCTCTTCCTGCGAGCAATTTTTCATCAGCGTCTACATTTAAAAGACGTAATAGTTCATCCGGATCGGTCACAACATCGGCAAGTTGCGATAACCAATCTTCTCTGGATGGGGTATTTAGGGTTACAATATGCGCCATTTTGTGGCTTAGCTACCATTTCACAATTTCAGAGGGCCTTATGGCGACTTACTATAGCAACGATTTTCGTGCTGGTCTTAAAATCATGTTGGACGGCGAACCGTACGCGGTTGAAGCCAGTGAATTCGTTAAACCAGGTAAAGGTCAGGCGTTTGCTCGCGTTAAACTGCGCCGCCTGCTGACCGGTACCCGTGTAGAAAAAACCTTCAAATCTACTGACTCCGCTGAAGGTGCTGACGTTGTCGATATGAACCTGACTTACCTGTACAACGACGGTGAGTTCTGGCACTTCATGAACAACGAAACCTTCGAACAGCTGTCTGCTGACGCAAAAGCGATTGGCGATAGCGACAAATGGCTGCTGGATCAGGCTGAATGCATCGTGACTCTGTGGAACGGTCAGCCTATCTCCGTTACCCCGCCGAACTTCGTTGAACTGGAAATCGTTGAAACCGATCCAGGTCTGAAAGGCGACACCGCAGGTACTGGCGGTAAGCCGGCGACCCTGTCCACTGGCGCAGTGGTTAAAGTGCCGCTGTTCGTTCAGATTGGCGAAGTTATCAAAGTGGATACCCGCTCTGGCGAATATGTATCCCGCGTGAAGTAATCCATGTTATAAATGGATGAATGAGGGCGCAGCACGGCGCTGCGCCTGATGATTTCAGGCAAGGATGATGACCCGTACCGTAAAAACACTTCTACTGCTGATTGTCGCCGGCGCATTGCTGAGCGGATGCAACACCGCCCGTGGTGTTGGAGAAGATATCAAAGATCTCGGCAGCATTATTTCTCACGCCGCCAGCTAACCCTTCATAATTCTTAAATCGTTCTCCTTTTCCGTCGAAGCGCGGGAATTTGTCTATGCTTAACAGGCTACATGCATAAACATTGACCATTAAAGGACGATATGATGATTAAGAAAACAATTGCAGCGTTTTTTACCGTGGTAGTGCTTTCATCCGTACTGACGGCGTGTAATACAACACGCGGCGTTGGCGAAGATATTTCTGATGGTGGCAATGCGATTTCCGGTGCGGCCACTAAAGCTCAGCAGTAATTTGCGCCTTTAAACGGTACGGCGACCTCTCCGTACCGTTCTTCCTGTTTGCCCCTCGCGTTTACGATTGATAAAATAACGCTTCACCATCGCCTTGCGGGACGACCCGTAAGCGCCTCTTTTCATCGGGGACGGCCCCATTTCTCTGGAGCCTGTTATGTCCTGGATTATTCTACTTATCGCTGGTTTACTTGAAGTGGTTTGGGCGGTTGGCCTGAAATACACCCATGGGTTTAGCCGCCTGACGCCAAGCGTCATCACCATTGCGGCTATGATTGTCAGTATGGCGTTGCTTTCCTGGGCGATGAAAAGCCTGCCGGTCGGCACGGCTTATGCGGTCTGGACCGGCATTGGCGCGGTGGGCGCTGCCATTACCGGAATTCTCCTGCTGGGTGAATCTGCAAGCCCCATGCGTCTGGCGAGCCTGGGGCTGATTGTTGCGGGGATCATCGGCCTGAAACTCAGCACCCATTAATGGGGCTGTTTCACCCAAATTAGCTTACTGATATCAAACCCCTGCCGGGTTGCGACGGCCAGCATCTGCTGTTTCATCTCATCTGAAATAGTCGGTGTGCGTGAGAGTATCCACAGGTAGTCGCGATCCGGCCCGCAAACCAATGCGTGGCGGTACTCTTTATCGAGGGCAATCACGTTATAGCCACCGTAGAAGGGTCCGAAGAACGACACTTTTAGGGCGGCGCGGTTTGGATCGCCGGTGAAATACGCTTTCCCCTCGGTTTTCTGCCACATCGCCCGATCCGGGTTATAGCCTTTATTTGTCACGTTCAGACCACCGTCATCACGCAGACGATAAGTTGCGGTGACTTGTTCCAGCCCGCTTTCAAATCGGTGATCAAAGCGGGCAATTTCGTACCATGTGCCAAGGTAGCGAGTAGTATCAAATGGCGTCACAACGGTAACGCCTTTTGGCGGCGTCGGGGAGCTGCAGGCAACCACCAAAAACGCGGCGGCGACGGCGGCGACAACGGGCAGGATGCGCATAAGAGTTTCCTTACTGGTTTTCTGTTAAGTGTAGATGACAGCAGGAAAATCGAGTGGGAACGGCCTGCCGAAACAGGCCAGAAATCACTTATTTCAGCGAATTCAGAATTTGATACGCGGCGGCTACGCGCGCAGGATTGGGGTAGTTTTTGTTTGCCAGCATCACAATGCCGAGTTCTTGCTGCGGCACAAAGGCGACGTAGCTACCAAATCCGCCGGTTGCGCCGGTTTTATGCACCCATGATGCGCTTACGGCGGGCGCTGGCGGCGTTATCGCTTTCGCTGGCAGCGCGGCGAGGGCGATTTTACTGTCGCTGCCGTTGACGATGGTGTCAGGGTTGACCGGCCAGTTCAGCATTTCCCAGCCTAATCCCTGATACATTTCGCCAATTTGCCAGTAGCGCGACTGTGCCAGTGAAATGCCCTGTCGCAGAGTTTTCTCTTTGATTTTGCTGGCATTCATATTGAACTGCACCCAGTGCGCCATATCCTGAATACTGGATTTCACACCATAGGCTTCGGCATCCAGTTGGCCTGGCGAGACGTGCACGGCTTTTCCATCGCGATATCCCCAGGCGTAGTGTTTCTGTTCGGCGGCCGGGACGGTGACCCATGTCTGCGTGAGCTTAAGCGGCTGCAACACGCGTTCGGTCATGGCCTTCTCAAAGCTCAAACCGGAAGGTTTCACCGCCATCGCGCCAAAAAGCCCAATGCTGGCGTTGGCATATAAGCGGTGCGTGCCCGGCGCCCATTCTGGCTGCCAGTGTTGATAATAGCGACGCAGTTCAGCATCGGTCGTCACGTCGTCCGGTACCTGTAGCGGTAAACCACCTGCGGTGTAAGTCGCGAGATGCAGCAGCGTAATGCCCTGCCACTGTTTCCCGGTGAGTTCTGGCCAGTATTTTGTCGCCGGGTCGTTCAGGCTAATTTCCCCACGCGCGATAGCGTCGCCGCCCAGTACGCCGGTGAAGGTTTTACTGACTGAACCCAGCTCGAACAGCGTCTGTTGCGTGACGGGCTGCTTTTTCGCGACGTCGGCGTCACCCCAGGTAAAGTAATACGGTTTGCCCTGATAGATGACCGCGACGGCCATGCCAGGAATGGCCTGCTCTTTAATGAGTGGCGTAATGACGCGATTAACGATTTCCGTTATCTGTTGTTCAGTGTGAGGTGCGGCAAGTGCGGTGCAGGAGGCGCCAAGCAGCAGCGCGCAGAGAGACGTTTTGAACATGACCAGGCTTCCATACAAAACGGCCCGCCAGTGGCGGGCCGGATTAACATTAGGACTTCATCAGATGGTGACGATACCAATCAGCGTCACAACCGTCAGAATAGCAGCCAGGCCGTAGAAAACCCACTTTCCGCTTGGAACGTGAATTTTCAGATCGTGCATCGCGTGGTGAATACGGTGTAAACCGCACCACAGCGGCAGCACAATCATCAGGAACAGAAACGCACGGCCAATAAAGCTTTGTGCAAAGGCCAGCACGCGCTCATAGCTCAGCGCATCGCCCGGGAACAGCCCCAGCGGCAGCATGATGCCAACCAGCAGGACAATCACCGGCGCGACGATTGCGCCCCACATCCCGCCTGCGCCAAACAGGCCCCAGAATACCGGTTCGTCAGAACGTTTTGGATTTGGATTAATCACCCTGGCCTCCTTACCAGAACAGTGCCACAAACAGCACGACCACGGTGACGAGAGCCGTCACCACCCAGAGCCCTTTGATAATTGGCTCTGGCCCCATTTTTGCGCCTTTTACGATAATATTGGCGGCTTTCGGCGCCAGCTCAAACCAGGTTTTGGTATGCAGTAGCGCACCCGCGAGGGTGATCAGATTCAGGATCACCACAATCGGGTTTTGCAGGAAACTGACATAGTTCGCCCAGGACTCAGGCCCGTGCTTCAGCGAAAAAATGCCGCAAATCAGCAAAACGCTGAACCAGACAACGGTCACCGCCGTTCCTTCACGCAGCATATAGAAGCGATAAAACGGCAGATTTTTCCACCAGGTGGACGGCATTGGCCGCACATAGGGTTTGCGTTTAGTCGTCATGATGCACTCCTTAGCGTGGTTTCAGGGTAGCGATAAGAAAGTCTTTCGAGCTTTCCACTTTACCCTGCTGAATGGCCGCTGCCGGGTCGACGTGTTTCGGACACACTTCGGAGCAGTAACCGACGAAGGTACAGCTCCAGACACCATTCTGGCCGTTCAGCTGTGCCATACGCTCTTTCTTCCCGTGATCGCGGCTGTCTTCGTTATAACGGTGCGCCAGAGTAATGGCGGCAGGGCCGATAAACTCAGGGTTCAGACCAAACTGCGGGCAGGCGGCGTAGCACAGGCCGCAGTTAATGCAGCCGGAGAACTGATGATACTTCGCCATCTGCGCAGGCGTCTGGTTGTTCGGACCCTGATCCGGCGTACGCGAATTGCCGATGATGTACGGCTTAATCGCTTCCAGGCTTTCGATAAAGTGCGTCATATCGACAACCAGATCGCGTTCGATCGGGAAGTTGCCCAGTGCCTCAACCTTAATGCCTTTGGTGTAATCGCGCAGGAAGGTCTTACAGGCCAGCTTCGGCACCTTATTGACCATCATGCCACAGGAACCGCAGATCGCCATACGGCAGGACCAGCGATAGCTCAGGTCCGGCGCCAGGTTATCTTTGATGTAGCCCAACGCATCCAGCAGCGAGGTGGTTTCATCATAAGGCACTTCATAGAATTCGCTGTGCGGCGCGGAGTCCACTTCCGGGTTGTAGCGCACCACTTCGATTTTCAGGTTATGCATCTCAGCCATTCGCTTTCTCCTTTTTATCGGCTGCTTCAGCTTCGCCACCGTAGACACGCTTGGCTGGCGGCAACGTTGTGATTTTCACATCGCTGTAGTCCAGACGCGTGGTGCCGTCGGCATCGCGGAAAGCAAGCGTATGCTTGAGGAAGTTAACGTCATCGCGCTCGGTGCAGCCTTCGTCCAGACGCTGGTGCGCGCCGCGAGACTCTTTACGCGCCATTGCAGAGTGCGCCATACATTCGGCAACGTTCAGGCCGTGGCCCAGCTCAATGGTATAGAGCAGGTCAGTGTTGAACACACTGGAAGTATCGGTGATGCGTACGCGTTTGAAGCGTTCCTGCAGCTCGGCCAGCTTATCGATGGTTTTCTGCATCAGTTCCGGTGTACGGTAGATACCGCAGCCTTCTTCCATCGACAGACCCATTTCGTCGCGGATCTTCGACCAGTTTTCGCTACCTTCCTGATTAACCAGTGCTTTCAGGCGGCTTTCAACGTCAGCAACCTGAGCATCCAGCGCGGCGCTGTTGGCTTCGCCTGCCATTGCAGCGCGTTCCATTGCCTGTTCGCCCGCCATGCGGCCAAAGACCACCAGTTCAGCCAGCGAGTTGGAACCCAGACGGTTCGCGCCATGCAGGCCGACGGAGGAACATTCGCCGACGGCAAACAGCCCTTTGATGCGGGTTTCACACTGCTGATCGGTTTCGATACCGCCCATGGTGTAGTGCGCGGTCGGGCGAACCGGAATCGGCTCTTTCACCGGATCGACGCCCACGTACGCTTTCGCCAGTTCGCAGATGAACGGCAGGCGTTCCAGCAGTTTTTTCTCGCCCAGATGACGCAGGTCGAGGTAAACCACATCGCCGCGCGGCGTGGAGATGGTGTTGCCTTTACGCCACTCGTGCCAGAAAGCCTGAGAAACTTTGTCGCGCGGACCCAGTTCCATATATTTGTTTTTCGGCTCGCCCAGTGGGGTTTCCGGGCCCATGCCGTAATCCTGCAGATAACGGTAGCCGTTTTTGTTGACCAGAATACCGCCTTCACCACGGCAGCCTTCCGTCATCAGGATGCCAGAACCTGGCAGGCCGGTTGGGTGATACTGAACGAATTCCATATCACGCAGCGGAATGCCATGGCTGAGCGCCATACCCATACCATCACCGGTGACGATGCCGCCGTTGGTGTTGTAGCGATACACACGGCCTGCGCCGCCGGTCGCCATCACCACTGCGTTGGCGCGGATCTGTACCAGCGTGCCTTCCATCATATTCATCGCCACCAGGCCGCGAGCCTGACCATCATCGACCAGGATGTCGAGAACGAAATGTTCATCGAAGCGTTGAATTTGCGGGAATTGCAGAGAGGTCTGGAAGAGGGTGTGAAGCATGTGGAAGCCGGTCTTATCGGCGGCGAACCACGTACGTTCGATTTTCATTCCCCCGAAGCGGCGAACGTTCACGCTACCGTCCGGACGACGGCTCCACGGGCAGCCCCATTGCTCAAGCTGGGTCATCTCTGTCGGGCAGTGATGGACGAAGTAGTCCACGACATCCTGTTCACAGAGCCAGTCCCCACCGGCTACGGTGTCGTGAAAATGGTATTCAAAGCTATCGTGATCCTGCGCGACGGCAGCGGAGCCACCTTCAGCCGCAACGGTATGGCTGCGCATCGGATAAACTTTTGAGATTAAAGCTATTTTGGCGTTTGGATTTGCTTGCGCCGCGGCGATGGCTGCTCGTAGACCAGCTCCGCCAGCACCTATAATGGCAAGATCGGCTTGAAAGGTTTGCACGACATTCCTCCAGATTATTGTTATTCCGCACTCGCTCTAAGCAAAAGGTAGTTCACCTGATTACGACTCGCTATGGCGGAAACGTTTCCACTGCTCCTTTATGGGTAAAGCAGTATACCCGTAGAAATCTGAGGGAAATTTGATGTGTTCGATTATTTTTGAGTCTGATGGCCTCTAATCATCACTAATTTTGATTAATTTAATTACTAAACTACCCCTCGCTACTCCCTTGCGCCAACTGACCCGGCTAATAATTTCCGCACAAAATTTGTCTCGCTGACAGGTTACGAGTAGACTTCGTGCCCTTGTTTGAATCTGGAGAAAAAACCATGAGCGAGACGGCAACCTGGCAGCCGAGCGCATCCATCCCCAACCTGTTAAAACGCGCGGCTGTTATGACGGAAATTCGTCGTTTCTTTGCTGACCGCGGCGTGCTTGAGGTGGAAACGCCCTGTATGAGCCAGGCAACGGTAACCGATGTGCATCTGGTACCGTTTGAGACTCGCTTTGTGGGCCCTGGTCATTCTCAGGGTGTGAATCTCTATCTGATGACCAGCCCGGAATACCACATGAAGCGTCTGCTGGCGGCAGGCTGTGGTCCGGTATTCCAGTTGTGCCGAAGCTTCCGTAATGAAGAAATGGGGCGTCATCACAACCCGGAATTCACCATGCTGGAATGGTATCGTCCGCATTTTGATATGTACCGACTCATCAACGAGGTGGATGATTTACTGCAACAGGTCCTGGAGTGCCAGCCGGCGGAAAGCCTCTCTTATCAGCAGGCGTTCCAGCGTCATCTGGAAATTGATCCACTTTCAGCGGACAAAACGCTGCTGCGTGAGGTGGCCGCGAAACTGGATCTCAGCAACGTTGCCGATGCAGAAGAAGACAGGGATACCCTGTTACAGCTGCTGTTCGCTTTCGGCGTAGAGCCGCACATCGGTAAAGATCGCCCGACCTTTGTTTACCACTTCCCGGCAAGCCAGGCGTCGCTGGCGCAAATCAGCGCGGAAGATCACCGTGTGGCGGAACGTTTCGAGGTCTATTTCAAAGGCATGGAGCTGGCGAACGGTTTCCATGAACTGACCGACGCGCGTGAACAGCAGCAGCGTTTCGAGCAGGATAACCGCAAGCGCGCCGCGCGCGGTCTGCCGCAACAGCCTATCGATAAAAACCTGCTGGATGCGTTAGCGGCTGGCCTGCCTGATTGCTCCGGCGTGGCGCTGGGCGTCGATCGTCTGGTGATGCTGGCGCTGGATGCGGAGCAAATTGCCGACGTTATCGCCTTTACGGTCGATCGCGCCTGACGTCTTCGCGCGGCTATTATTGATGAAATATAGCCGCGCCTTATTTAAAGGAATCGTAATATTCACGTCACTTAGATAATGTAACCATCCCCTCTCTTTTTTACAGTTTTTCCTTCGTTATCCGCCAATATTGTCACAATAATAATCTGGTTTTTTGCTACTATCCGCGCTTTCGTCCCTGCCAGTCGGCGTGGGATAACGTTATTTGCGTTATGACTCTTTTTGGAACGGTAAGATGAACCAGTCTCTAAAAAAGATGAGCCTCACCGGGCTTATTCTGATGATCTTTACGTCGGTGTTTGGCTTTGCCAATAGCCCGTCGGCATTCTATTTAATGGGCTACAGCGCCGCGCCTTTTTATATTCTCTCGGCACTCTTCTTCTTTATTCCTTTTGCATTAATGATGGCGGAAATGGGCTCGGCGTACCGCAAAGAAGAGGGCGGTATCTACTCGTGGATGAATAACAGCGTAGGGCCGCGCTTTGCGTTTATCGGTACCTTTATGTGGTTCTCATCCTATGTGGTCTGGATGGTCAGTACTGCGGCGAAAGTGTGGGTGCCGTTTTCCACCTTTTTGTGCGGCTCGGATCAAACGCAGGTGTGGGCCTTCGCTGGCCTGACGCCCACACAGGCCGTCGGCATTCTCGCGGTATGCTGGATGCTACTGGTGACGTTTGTCGCCTCCCGTGGGATCAACAAAATCGCCAAAATTACCGCAGTCGGCGGAATTTCGGTCATGTGCCTGAATCTGGTCCTGCTGGTGGTGAGTATCACGATTATGGCGCTAAACGGCGGAAACTTTGCAGAGCCAATTAACTTTGTCGCGTCGCCGAATCCGGGCTACCAGTCTGGCCTGGCGATGCTGTCATTTGTGGTCTTTGCTATCTTTGCCTACGGCGGCATTGAAGCCGTTGGTGGGCTGGTAGATAAAACCGAAAACCCGGAGAAGAACTTTGCGAAAGGCATTATCTTCGCGGCGCTCGTTATCTCAATTGGCTACGCGCTGGCGATTGTCCTGTGGGGCGTGAGCACAAACTGGCAGGCGGTGCTGAGTAACCGGGCGACCAATCTTGGGAATATCACCTACATCTTGATGCACAGCCTGGGCGAAACGCTGGGGCATGCGCTGGGCTTATCGCCTGAGGCAACGACCTCGCTTGGCGTATGGTTTGCGCGCATTACCGGTTTGTCGATGTTCCTCGCTTATACCGGTGCGTTCTTCACCCTGATCTACTCGCCGCTGAAAGCTATCGTGCAGGGCACGCCAAAAGCGCTGTGGCCGACATCCGTCACGCGCCTGAACGCGAGCGGTATGCCGGAAACCGCGATGTGGGCGCAGTGTGGCCTGGTGTGTCTGTTTATTCTGCTGGTGTCGTTTGGCGGCGATACGGCTTCTGCGTTTTATAACAAACTAACGCTGATGGCGAACGTCTCAATGACGCTGCCGTATCTTTTCCTGGCGCTGGCGTTCCCGTTCTTCAAAGCGAAAACCGATCTGGAAAGGCCGTTTGTTATCTTTAAAACGCGCGCTTCTGCGCTGGTTGCCACGGCCGTGGTGGTGCTGATTGTATCGTTCGCTAACATCTTCACCGTTATCCAACCGGTGATTGAAGCAAATGACTGGAGCAGCGCCCTGTGGATGATTGGCGGGCCAATCTTCTTCTCGCTGATGGCGATGGGGATTTACGAGAACTATCGCCGCCGGACGGCGAATACGCCTGAGCTGGCAATAGAGTAACTGACGGGTATGAAACCTGAATTTGCAGCTGTTCAGGTTTCATACAGTAAAAAATTGGCTCCTCCTTTAACTGAATATATAAAAATTAATTATTTGCGGGGGTTATAAAAAAGACTTCTTTTTTTGATAAAAAATTTATCATCGTGACGATGAACTCATATTTTTAAGTTGGCAATAATTATGTTTCTCACCACCTGAATGGTGGAGGTGTGCGTATGGATGACCTGATTTTTTGTGATATTGATGAACATGGATTTCCCCATTGGGGATGGTTTGATTTTTTTCGGTGGTATGCATTACCTACGAGTGAACGCTTTATGACAGGAAAGGTATATCTTTGGTATTATAAGACAGCTTGGTTAGTCCATCATAGATTAAAGATAAAGAAGTATGCTTATGAGGCCAGGATACCAGATTTTTTACTTGCCGGTGTAGCTGTTACGGAAGTAGGCGGAACGCCAGAAAAATTTAAAGGGTTAGGTGTTCTGCAATTTCGACAGGTTATTGAGGAAATAATAAGTAATGACCAAACGTGGTCAAGTTCGACTTCAGTGGGATCAGTAGCTATCCAGATTGGCGTCGCTGCAAATACAATCGGTATACGGCCAGATACATTAACTCCATTCCAGCAGTTCCGTTTATCTCAGTGTTTGCTTGATAATGACTTTAACATCAGAGTGGCTGCCTTTCATTTACACGATTTGATTCTGTTTGATTATCCGGATGTTAATACTCTTTATCTAACTGATGAGCAAATAATCGTCGCGGCCTCTAGGTATAATCGTGGTATCGCAAGAGATAAAAGTGACATAATTAACTCTATATATCAGGCACCAGGAACAGCGGGGCGTGAATATAGTGAGTACGGGCGACAAATCATTAAAAAAAAGGAGATGCTACTTAAAATATTGAAGGCTGGTGAATGATGAAATGGAAATTTATAGTCAGTATTGTCTGGTTGCTGGTTAGCTTTATGTTAATCACTTTATTATCAACGCAGGATAAAGAGTGGTTAATTGATGGGGATGAGATTAGAAACATTTGTGATCTAATGAAATCTGTCGAAAATGACGATGTGCGTATCGTTGCTATGGTTATAACATTACCTCTATTTTTCCCTTATTTATATATATTAACTACTAAGAAAAAGAAAGGATGCTTCCAGTATATGTCAATGGCCAGCATTGTCTTGTTTTGGTTATGGCGCTTTATCTTACGTTATCAATTTTGTTGGTAAAGCTGGATATGTAGTTATATCCAGCTTTATTATTGAATTACAAACTTCCCGCCTTACGTCCGCGCCCAGCGGACGTTAACGTTCTTCCCGCTGGTGTTTTGCTGCCGCCCATGCTTTCCAGACGCATCTGGAACGGTGGGAACGGCATATCGATACCGTGCTCGCGGAAGCCCGCCAGAATCAGCTGGTGGATTTCGTGACGTAGCGGCATACGGTGGCCCATCTCCGCGGCGTAGATACGCAGTTCGAAGATTTGAATCCCCTGTTGCAGGTCGACCAGGAAGGCTTCCGGCGCTGGGTTATCAATTACCAGCGAGCAACGCTGTGCGGCGGTAAGCAGGATCTGCGCCACTTCTTCACTATTAGCGTCTGACGGCGCCGGAATGCTCAATACCACGCGGGTAACCGAATCCGACAGCGACCAGTTGATGAACTGCTCGGTGATAAAGGCTTTATTCGGCACGATAATCTCTTTGCGGTCCCAGTCGCTGATGGTGGTGGCACGGGTGTTGATTTTGGTGACGCTCCCGGTCAAATCGCGAATGGTGACCGTATCGCCGATACGAATCGGTTTTTCGCACAGGATGATCAGGCCAGAGATAAAGTTGGCGAAAATTTCCTGTAAACCAAAACCTAACCCGACACCCAGTGCCGCTACCAGCCACTGTAATTTCGACCACTCAATACCAATCATCGAGAAGCCAATCAGCCCGCCAAACAGCATCAGCAGGTACTTGGTGATGGTGGTAATGGCATACCCGGTGCCTGGCGTCAGATTGAGATGCTGGAGCAGTGCCAGCTCCAGCAGCGCAGGCAGATTGCGCACCAGTTGAGTGGTGATGATAAACACCAGAATCGCAATCAGCACCGCGCCGAGCGTAATGGGCTCAATACTTTCCACGCCCTGCACGGTTGAGGAGACATCCCACAGCGAGATATTTTCCAGGAAGCCGAAAGCGGAGTGAATTTCCGACCACAGTACAATCACCGAAACCAGCGCAATCAGCATCAGAATCGAGCGTACCAGCCGCAGCGACTGGGCGCTGATGGTGTCGAGATCGACTTCACTGACCTCGGCTTCTACCGAACCTTCCAGGCTGGTGGAGTGGGTCTCTTCTTCGCCTCTGGCGCGGTTTGCCAGCATCTCTGCGCGTCGATGTTTGGCACGGTCAAATGCCAGACGGCGGCGCTGAATCAGCATCCAGCGGCGGATGACGTGATAAATCACCAGCAACAGGAACCAGATGGCGACCGAGGTTTCCAGACGCGCCAGCAATGCCTGTGATGTTGCCAGATAACCGACGGCAGCCGCGAGGATCGCGACCATCGGCGCACCGGAAAGCAGGTTCCACAGCAGGCGGTTTACCATGTTATCGCCATCGCCCTCTTTATCGAGCCAGAGGGGAATGCCTGCGCGTTTCAGGCTGAGCGTGACCACCGCCAGCGCGCCGCAAATCAGGATGAAACACAGCCTGCCTAATGAGGCGGAAAACTCGCGATCGTTGAGATTATCGAACATGATCAGCGCCATAATCAGCGGCACGATAAGCCCGATGCTCATCAGATAGTAACGCATCGCCCGCAGCACGCGGTTGCGCGGCCAGCCGAAGTGCACGATGAACAGGCCATTTGGACGGGCAAAGGCGGCGCAGATCATCACCACCCACAGCAGAGGTACGGTGGCGGTTACGCCATCGCCAATCGCCACGGCAAGCGGGTATGGCCAGGCCTCCTGAAGGCCATAACCCAGCGTTGCCCACAGGACGGGCAGGGGAGAAGCGACCAGAATCGACCAGAAAACGGTACGCATGGTCAGCCAGAAATGATCCTGGGTGACTTTGCCAACGCGCGCGCTGGAACGTTCCAGAAAACGGGTGAAGTGTTTGCGCGAACTGATACTGAAGCCCACCAGAATCAGCGCTGCAAAGAGCGGTAGCAGCGTCTGCTTGCTGGTGAGCATCATTGCCGTGGCTTTACCTAGCTGGCTGAAGGTATCCAGCGAGATTAAGCGGCGCAGATCCTGCACCACTTCCAGCGGCCAGCTGAAGTCCATTGGCCGCACGTCTGAGGTCCAGAACAGATAGCGGTGGGTGGCTTCATTCACCTCTTTTAACGCGTCTTCCAGTTGGCTATTGGAAACTTTCAGCTTGGTAAGTTCCAGAATCAGCGTGTCGCCACCCTGCAACAGCGAGTTGAGGAGTTCACGCTGAGTGCGAAGCTGCGCTTCCAGAATACGATTTTGCTCGGCGGTAAGTGGTTTGCCATCAGCCTGCTGGATCTGGCGCAGTTGTGGCTGCTTATTGAGTAAATCTTCATAGCGCAGACGATGCACGCGCAGCTGCGCCATTTCGGTATCAAGCTGCTGGGGCTTGGGCATTTCCGGCAGGCGAGCAACCTGCGCGCGTAACGCTTCGCCTAACAGATTAGAGGAACCCAGCCATTGCGACTGTTCGCGCAGCGTGTTCAGCGCCTGACGAACCTGCAAGGTTTGGCCTGTCGCCTGACGCTGCTGCGAGGCCACCAGGTCCATACGCTGAGCCTGTTGATTCAGTGCCTGGGAAAGCTCACGGTTAACTTTGAACTGATTAACAATCCCGACGGGCAGATTCGCGCTGTTTTCGGCAAGCAGTTCGGTGCTTTCCAGCGCCCGCTCGGCTTCGCGCTGGCGCTGGCTGTTGAGCTGATTGCGCAGCGCCTGAAGATATGCATCCAACTGTTCGCCCTGTTTCTGCGCCAGTTCTGAACGCATGCGTGACAGCTCCTGGCGATTGTTCGCCGAAAGCTGCGCCAGTTCCAGTTCATCAACCAGCGCCTTCAGGCGTGCGGAATCGGCCTGTAACGCCAGGTTTTGCGCCTGCGCCTGTGGTGTGTTGGCCGTTTGCGTGCCGACGCGGCGTTCCACTTCATTCAACTGGCGACGGGCATCGGTTTGCTGTTGCGGCAGCTGATTCAGGGAGTCGGCGATTTCCCGTGCGCGTTCCTGCTCCTGCTGCGCCAGGCGGCTTTTTTCCAGCAACTGGCTGCTGACCTGAAGAATTTCCTGACTTAGCGCGTCAGCGCTCATGCCTTCAGGAACCTCGCGCGGCTCTTCGCGCAGGTTATTCAGTTGGGAGCGTAATGTTTGGGAAAGTTTAGGAAAGTTGTCGATCACATGCTGATACTGCGTGGCGCGCTCAAGGGAGCCTTTTCGCTCCTCAAGCGCGTTCAGCGCACCCTGCAAGGTTTCAACGGTTTCGGGCTGGGCAGGTTTGGCGGATTTAGCCTGCTCCAGCTCCTGAGCTATCTGTTTGCTGTCGGGGGCCGTCGCTGCGTACGCCCCCAGGCTGAGGCACCAGGCCATCAGGAAAGTGATAATCAGGCGCACGTCAGAACCCTTTTTTGAAGTTAGCTTTCGTCTTTCTTATCGTCGACCAGCGGGCTGGCTTCAATTTCAGCCGCCACTTCTTCCTCTGGCAGAACTTCCGGCTCTGGAACGACAACGGCTTCGGTTGAGACTGCCAGGGGTTGGCCCAGCTTCGTCACAGAGAGGCTCTTCAGCTCTTCAATCAGCTGGACTTTGCCTGGCGCGAAGAGATTGATGACCGTGGAACCCAGTTTGAAGCGGCCCATCTCCTGGCCTTTCAGCAGGGCAATGGAACCTTCGCTGTCACCCGCCGGCCAGGTCCAGCGTTTGATCACGCCTTCACGCGGCGGCGTGATCGTACCTGCCCATACGGTTTCGATACTGCCAACGATGGTCGCACCGACCAGAATCTGTGCCATCGGGCCAAATTCGGTATCGAACAGGCAAATAACGCGTTCGTTACGGGCAAACAGGTTAGGTACGTTCTGCGCGGTCAGGTGATTCACGGAGAAGAGATCGCCCGGCACGTAGATCATTTCGCGCAGGATACCGTTGCACGGCATATGTACGCGGTGATAGTCACGCGGAGACAGGTAGGTGGTGGCGAAAGTCCCGTTGCGGAAAAGATCCGCCATCAGGTAGTTGCCTGCCAGCAGCGCTTCCAGCGAATAGTCGTGGCCTTTAGCCTGCAAAATTTTGTCTTCTTCGATACGGCCTAACTGGCTGATTACACCGTCGGCAGGCATCACCAGCACGTTAGGATCGGTATTGAGTGGGCGCACATCGTCACGCAGCGGACGCACAAAGAAATCGTTGAAGGTGCGATAGCTGGCGGTATCTGGTTTCTGCGCCTCTTGCATATCGACCTTGTAGTATTTCACAAACAGATCGATAACCAGTTTGGTCAGCCATCCTGCTCGCTTGCTCGCACCCCAGCCTGCGAGGCGGGTAAGCCACAGTTTAGGCAGAATGTATTGCAGTGAAAGTTTAAGATCGTTTAACAAAGTAGCCTCCAGGCCATGATGTGTCGTTCCTGAACCCGCATCATGCGCGGGTCCCAAAAGAAAAGGTGGCGATTTTAACGACGCACGCGATAAATGTCAGTCGCTAAAGCATAATTCTCAGTTATCACCATCAGAAAAGTTTTTACGCGTTTTTACCTGCGACATACTTTCCAGAATGCGGTGATAATTTTCGAATCGCGTCTCGGCAATTTTACCTTCTTCAACGGCTTCGCGGATGGCGCAGCCGGGATCGGTGTCATGTTTGCAGTCGCGGTATTTGCACAAACCCAGATAATCATGGAATTCGACAAAGCCGTTGGTGATTTGTTCCGCCTCAAGATGCCAGAGGCCAAATTCTCGAACGCCAGGAGAATCAATCACATCGCCGCCATGCGGGAAGTGATAAAGGCGTGCGGCGGTGGTGGTGTGCTGGCCTAAACCGGAGTTATCGGAAACATCATTGGTGAGGATCCGTTCTTCGTTGAGACCAAGCAAAGCATTCAACAGACTCGATTTCCCGACGCCGGACTGCCCGGCAAAAATGCTGATGCGGTCGGTCAACGCCTCTTCCAGCGGTTTCAAACCATCCTGTGTATGGCTGGAAACCATCAGCACGCGATAGCCAATGTTGCGGTAGATATCCATCTGCTCATTCACGAAAGCCATGCTTTCGTCATCCAGCAGATCGATTTTGTTCAGCACGATGATTGGTTCGACGTCCAGCGTTTCGCAGGCAACGAGATAACGGTCGATAATATTCAGCGACAGTTCCGGCAGAATGGCCGAGACGATAACGATTTGGTCGATATTGGCGGCAATCGGTTTTACACCGTCGTAAAAGTCCGGGCGCGTCAGCACCGAGGTACGTTCATGTACCGCTTCCACGATGCCTTTGACGTTCACGCCTTCGGCTGCCGCTTTACCCGGACGCCAGACAACGCGATCGCCGGTAACCAGCGAACGAATGGTGCGGCGGATGTTGCAGCGGTGCGTCTCGCCGTCGGCGGATTCAACGTCAGCATGCATGCCAAAACGGCTGATAACGGTGCCTTCAGCGGTTTCACCAAACAGATTGTCATCGTAGTCGGGCTTCTCCGCAGTCGTTTTAAGACGGCGCTGGTGGTTAGCCGACACGCGACGCTGCTGACCTTTGGAGAGTTTATTTTTACTCAATCGTACAGACTCCTGGTCGCCCATAATGGGCAAAAGATCTATGATACACGCTATTTTTGATGAATATAGTCACGCGACAAGGGTGGAAAATAACATGAGTGCAGATGAAAACAACCTGATTTGGATCGATCTGGAGATGACCGGTCTCGATCCCGAGCGCGATCGCATTATTGAAATCGCCACCCTGGTGACTGATGCGAATCTTAACATTCTGGCTGAAGGCCCGACGATTGCGGTGCATCAGTCTGATGAACAACTGGCGCTGATGGATGATTGGAACGTGCGCACGCATACCGGCAGCGGGTTGGTCGAACGCGTGAAAGCAAGCACCCTTGACGACCGCGCGGCGGAACTGGCCACGCTTGAATTCCTCAAGCAGTGGGTTCCGGAAGGGAAATCGCCGATTTGCGGTAACAGCATCGGCCAGGACCGTCGTTTCCTGTTCAAGTATATGCCGGAACTGGAATCCTACTTCCACTATCGTTATCTGGACGTGAGCACGCTCAAAGAGCTGGCGCGTCGCTGGAAGCCGGAAATTCTCGACGGCTTTAAGAAGCAGGGCACGCACCAGGCGATGGATGACATCCGTGAGTCAGTGGCTGAACTGGCCTACTATCGCGAAAACTTTATTAAGCTCTGATTCTCGTCTTTGCCGGATGGCGCTTGCCATTCGGCGTAAAAAGCACCAGGATGATGAATTATTCGTCACTTGAACGATATTTCAAAAAAAACGCTTCAGGGGGGGTTGCAGCAAAAAGGATTTCTCGTATAATGCGCCTCCCGTAACGACAGAGAAATCAACGTTACGACAGCGTCAAATTAATCACAAGATTTCAGGTTTAGAACTTAGAAATCATGATGATGCGGGAATAGCTCAGTTGGTAGAGCACGACCTTGCCAAGGTCGGGGTCGCGAGTTCGAGTCTCGTTTCCCGCTCCAAAATTTGAAAGATGCTTTCTAAGCATGCACCACCCAAGCGGGAATAGCTCAGTTGGTAGAGCACGACCTTGCCAAGGTCGGGGTCGCGAGTTCGAGTCTCGTTTCCCGCTCCAAAATTTGAAAAGTGCTTTCTAAGCACGCACCACCCAAGCGGGAATAGCTCAGTTGGTAGAGCACGACCTTGCCAAGGTCGGGGTCGCGAGTTCGAGTCTCGTTTCCCGCTCCAAATTTTCTTTCTGATTATCGAAATCCACAGTGATGTTAATTCGCTGGGGTGATTTTTCGTTTCTGAAACACTCTTGTAAACAGAGTTATCCACAGAGTCGGGCACTATTCCTGGAATGCAAAATTCTTCGAATGGTGAATAGTATCTTTGTATCTTATTGATAATTAGTGAAAAATGAACATTTCAAAATGTTAATTCGATCACTTGACCTCTCTGTGTGCTTTGAATCCCTTTGCTTTTTTATTTTTATTCACAGCCTGTGAATGTTTTACGCGTCACGCGGTAATCCTTTCTCAACCACTCTCACCAGACGCTGTTTCTTCGGCAATTGCACCTCGACTACGCAAGCATTTCGCTTCTCAATTTGCTGCGCAATCGCCCATTCTATGTGTTCATCGAGAAGTGGGTGCTCACCTCGGCGCATCTCCAGCGCCTGAATAACCGCTTCACTCCACGGCGCATTGCCCAGCGCAACGGCAATATTACGCAGCCAGCGCAGATGGCCGATGCGGCGAATAGGCGAACCTTCAGTGACTTTCAGGAACCAGGCTTCATCCCAGGCAAAGAGTTCAATCAATTCCGGGGCATGCAGCGCCTTACGCGGGCTGAAGTCTGCTTCATCTGTCAGTTGCGAAAAACGATTCCACGGGCAAATTAGCTGGCAATCGTCACAGCCGTAGATGCGGTTGCCCATCAGCGGGCGAAATTCTTCCGGAATGGCGCCTTCCAGCTCAATGGTGAGATAGGAAATACAGCGACGCGCATCGACGGTGTATGGCGCTACGATAGCGCCAGTCGGGCAGATGGTCATGCAGGCGACGCATCGTCCGCACTCTTCCTCTACCGGTTTATCGATGGGCAGGGGCAGGTCAATCAGTAACTCACCGAGGAAAAAGAACGACCCGGCATCGCGGTTGAGGATAAGTGAGTGCTTACCTGTCCAGCCAATCCCGGCTTTTTCGGCGAGCGGGCGCTCAAGGATGGGCGCGGAATCAACAAAAGGTCTAAAATTCAGCGAGACGCACTGTTCCTGAATCAACTCGCCCAATTTTTTAAGACGATTACGCAGCAGCTTATGATAATCGCGCCCGAGCGCGTAGCGGCTGATATAACCGAGATCGGGATTTTTCAGGGTGCTGGCAAAGGCCGCATTGGCGGGCAGATAGTTCATTCGCACGCTGATGACGCGCAATGTGCCGGGCTGAAGCTCGTGAGGGCGGGCACGCATCATACCGTGGCGGGCCATCCACTCCATTTCGCCGTGGTATTGTTTGTCCAGCCATGCCTGTAATTTGGGCTCAGAGGCGCTGAGATCGGTATCGGTGATACCCACCTGCTGAAAGCCCAGTTCAGTGCCCCATTGTTTGATTTGTTGCGCTAACTGATTGAGATCGAGGGGCTGTGACATGACGGACCATACATTGACGAGAAACCCTGCAAGTATACCACACTCCGTGTGGGCTGCGGATGACCTGCGTCGCGCAGAAAAAGAGGCGGCGGATAGCCTTGGTATGACGCTGTTTGAACTGATGCTGCGCGCGGGCGACGCCGCGTTTACGCTGGCGCGTGCCACGTACCCAACAGCGTCACACTGGCTGATTCTCTGCGGCCACGGCAATAACGGCGGCGATGGTTACGTGGTGGCGCGTCTGGCGCAGGCGGCGGGCATCAACGTTACCCTGCTGGCGCAGGAGAGCGATAAACCGCTGCCGGAAGAGGCCCACGCCGCGCGAGAGGCCTGGCTGAACGCGGGCGGGGTGATCCACTCGCCGCAAACCGTGTGGCCGGAAGAGACCGACCTTATCATCGACGCGCTGCTCGGCACGGGCTTACAGAGCGCGCCGCGCGAGAATATTGCTCGCCTGATTGAGCTTGCGAATATGCATTCTGCCCCCGTTTTCGCAATCGATATTCCCTCTGGCCTGAACGCGCAAACCGGCACCACGCCGGGTGCGGTCATCCACGCCGCGCATACCCTCACGTTTATTGGCCTGAAGCCCGGCTTATTAACCGGCAAGGCGCGAGACGTGGTCGGGCGTTTGCATCATCATGCGTTGGGTCTGGAACGCTGGCTTGACGCGCAGACGACCGATATCAGCCGTGCCGACGCATCACAACTCACCGCGTGGTTCCCACCGCGCCGCCCGACGTCGCATAAAGGCGACCACGGCAAACTGGTGATTATCGGCGGCGATCACGGTACGGCTGGCGCGATACGCATGACCGGTGAAGCCGCGCTGCGCGCGGGGGCTGGATTAGTGCGAGTGCTTACTCGCATTGAGAACGTTGCGCCGATTATTACCGCCAGGCCGGAGTTGATGGTGCATGAACTGACGCCTGAAATCCTTGATGAGAGTCTGCAATGGGCGGATGCGGTGGTCATTGGCCCCGGGCTTGGGCAAAGCGCATGGGCAAAACAGGCGCTGAGAAAGGTAGAAAACGTTAATAAACCGATGCTCTGGGACGCCGATGCGCTGAACCTGCTGGCAATCAATCCCGATAAACGTCACAATCGCGTGTTAACGCCGCATCCCGGCGAAGCCGCGCGGTTACTGAACTGTCGCGTGTCAGAAATTGAAGCCGATCGCTTACTTTCTGCGCAGCGTCTGGTAAAACGGTATGGTGGCGTAGTGGTGCTGAAAGGCGCGGGCACGGTGGTGGCCTGTGAAGCGGGGGCAATAACGCTGATTGACGCCGGAAATGCCGGGATGGCCAGCGGCGGAATGGGCGATGTGCTCTCCGGTATCATTGGCGCATTGCTGGGGCAGGCCTTCTCGCTTTATGATGCAGCCTGCGCGGGCTGTGTCGCGCACGGTGCGGCGGCGGATGAACTCGCGGCGCGCTTCGGTACCCGCGGTATGCTGGCCACCGATCTCTTTTCCACGCTGCGGCGTGTTGTTAACCCGGATGTGATTGACGTAGACCATGATTAATCGAGTGATTCCCTTACCCGACGAGCAGGCGACCTTAGACCTCGGCGACCGCGTGGCGAAAGCCTGCGACGGCGCGACGGTTATCTATCTGTACGGCGATCTCGGCGCCGGCAAAACCACCTTCAGCCGTGGCTTCCTGCAAGCGCTGGGCCACCGCGGCAACGTCAAAAGTCCAACTTATACGCTGGTCGAGCCGTATACCCTCGATAAACTGATGGTTTACCATTTTGATTTGTACCGCCTTGCCGATCCCGAGGAGCTCGAATTTATGGGGATCCGCGATTATTTTTCTAACGATTCCATCTGCCTGGTGGAATGGCCGCAACAGGGCGCGGGTGTACTGCCTGAACCGGATATCGAAATACACTTAGATTACCAGGCGCAAGGGCGTGAGGCGCGCATAACCGCTGTCTCCTCATTGGGTGAGTCTCTGCTGGCGCGGTTTGCCGGTTAATTTTAGGGATCACGGGATGATTTTACGCGCAAAAGGTTGGCTGGCTGCGGCGCTGATGCTGTTCAGCGTCGGCGCAACAGCGGCAACGTTATCCGATATTCAGGTTTCAAATGGCGATCAGCAGGCGCGCATTACCTTCAGTTTTATGGGCGATCCTGAGTACGCATTCAGCCAGGATGGCCCGCGCAGCGTGGCGCTGGATATCAAACAGACGGGCGTGATTCAGGGGCTGCCGCTGCGTTTTAGCGGCAATAACCTGGTGAAAGCCATTCACTCCGGTACGCCGAAAGACGATCAGTCGTTACGTCTGGTGGTCGATCTCACGCAAAAGGGTAAAACCCAGGCGGTGAAAAAGCAGAACGGGGCGAGCTATATGGTGGTGTTTACCATCGATGCCGATGTTCCGCCTCCACCGCCACCACCACCTGCGCCAGTAGTGGTCAAACAGGTAGAAACGCCGGTAGTGACGCCTGCACCGCGACCGGTTGAACCTGCGCGTAATCCGTTTAAAACGCAAAACGATCGCATTACGGCGGTGACCAATACCGATACGGCGATTTCACGCCCGGCCAGCCGCACGCGCGTTGCCTCGGGTGACAAAGTGATTATTGCTATTGATGCGGGGCACGGTGGTCAGGACCCAGGCGCTATCGGCCCGGATGGCACGCGTGAGAAGAACGTCACCATCGCCATTGCCCGTAAATTGCGCGCGTTGCTCAACGACGACCCAATGTTCAAAGGCGTGCTGACCCGCGACGGCGATTACTTCATTTCGGTGATGGGCCGTTCAGACGTGGCGCGTAAACAAAACGCGCACTTCCTGGTGTCGATTCACGCCGATGCCGCGCCAAGCCGTTCAGCAAGCGGTGCATCCGTGTGGGTGCTCTCCAACCGTCGCGCCAATAGCGAAATGGCGGGCTGGCTGGAGCAGCACGAGAAACAATCCGAGCTGCTGGGTGGCGCGGGCGATGTGCTGGCAAACAGCCAGGCCGACCCGTACCTGAGCCAGGCGGTACTGGATTTGCAGTTCGGTCACTCTCAGCGCGTAGGCTATGACGTGGCCACCAATGTGATAAGCCAGCTACAGCGCGTGGGCAATATCCACAAGCGTCGCCCGGAACACGCCAGCCTTGGCGTACTGCGCTCGCCGGATATTCCGTCGATTCTGGTCGAAACCGGCTTTATCAGTAACACATCGGAAGAACGCCTGCTGGCCAGCGACGACTACCAGCAGAAACTGGCGGAAGCGATTTACAACGGGTTGCGTAACTATTTCCAGGCGCATCCGATCCAGTCTGGTCCGAGAGAAGATCAGGCCCAGACTGCCAGCGCCAACGCATCAACCGGAACGTTGATTAACTAAGGAGTCTTCATGCCGATTCAGGTTCTGCCGCCACAGCTTGCGAACCAGATTGCCGCTGGCGAGGTGGTAGAGCGACCTGCGTCGGTGGTGAAAGAGCTGGTGGAAAACAGCCTCGATGCGGGCGCAACCCGCATCGATATTGATATCGAACGCGGCGGCGCGAAGCTTATCCGCATTCGCGATAACGGCTGCGGTATCAAAAAAGACGAGCTGGCGCTGGCGCTGGCCCGTCACGCCACCAGTAAAATTGCCTCGCTCGACGATCTGGAAGCCATTATCAGCCTCGGCTTTCGCGGCGAAGCGCTGGCCAGTATCAGTTCCGTCGCCCGTTTAACGCTCACCTCCCGCACGGCCGAGCAGCCGGAAGCCTGGCAGGCTTATGCGGAAGGGCGCGACCAGGACGTGACGGTGAAACCCGCCGCGCATCCGGTCGGCACTACGCTGGAAGTGCTGGATCTCTTCTACAACACTCCGGCGCGGCGCAAGTTTATGCGCACCGAAAAAACCGAATTTAATCATATTGATGAGATTATCCGGCGCATTGCGCTGGCGCGTTTTGACGTGGCGATCACCCTCAATCACAACGGTAAGATGATCCGTCAGTACCGTGCGGTTACGCAGGGTGCTCCGCGTGAACGTCGGCTGGGCGCGATTTGTGGTACCGCGTTTCTTGAACACGCACTGGCAATTGAGTGGCAGCACGGTGATTTAACCCTGCACGGCTGGGTTGCGGACCCGAACCACACTACCCCGGCGTTAGCGGAAATTCAGTACTGCTACGTGAATGGCCGCATGATGCGCGATCGCCTGATTAATCACGCGATTCGCCAGGCTTGCGAAGATAAACTGGGTGCCGATCAGCAGCCGGCGTTTGTGCTGTATCTGGAAATCGACCCGCATCAGGTGGATGTCAACGTGCATCCGGCGAAGCATGAAGTGCGATTCCACCAATCGCGGCTGGTGCATGACTTTATCTATCAGGGCGTGCTGAGCGTACTGCAGCAGCAACTGGAATCGCCGCTACCGTTGGATGAAGATGACGACGAGCTCGCGCCGCGTCCCATTGCGGAAAACCGTGCGGCGGCGGGCCGCAATCAGTTCGCTGAACCTGCGGCGGCGCGCGAGCCTGACGCCCCGCGTTTTAACGCGCCGTCTTCGGGCGTGAGCACGCGCGGCGGCGCAAGCTGGCCGAATGCGCAGCCGGGATACCAAAAGCAGCAGGGAGCGCTCTATCGCCAGTTGCTCGATACCCCGAAAGCGCCGGAGAAACCGCAGCCATCGACGCCGGAGTCTCTTGCCGGACACAGTCAGAGCTTTGGCCGTGTTTTAACCATTGCGCCACCGTGCTATGCGTTACTGGAACGCGGCGGCAAACTTAGCCTGCTGGCGTTGCCCGTGGCGGAACGCTGGCTGCGCCTGGCGCAGTTGACGCCTGGCGAAACGCCGATTTGTGCGCAGCCGCTGTTGATTCCGTTGCGCCTGAAAGCGAGCGATGTTGAAAGCCAGGCGTTGCAAACGGCGCAGCCGCAACTCGCCTCGTTGGGCATTGATATTCTGGCAGAAGGCCAGCACGTGACCGTTCGCGCGGTGCCTTTACCCTTACGCCAACAAAATTTACAAAACTTGATTCCTGAACTGATAGGCTATCTGGTGCAACAAAGTCAGGTTGAGGCGGGTGATATTGCCCAATGGCTGGCCCGTAACCTGGCGAGCGAGCATGTTCAATGGAACATGTCTCAGGCTATCGCGATGCTGGCGGATGTTGAACGACTCTGCCCACAGCTGGTCAAAGCACCTCCAGGTGGTCTGTTACAACCTGTTGATTTAGATTCTGCGATGAACGCCCTGAGAAATGAGTGACGTGACCGAGACTCGCCTGCCAAAGGCAATTTTTTTAATGGGGCCAACCGCTTCCGGTAAAACGGCGTTGGCTATCGAATTACGTAAAGTTTTACCTGTAGAGTTGATTAGTGTTGATTCCGCCCTCATTTATCGAGGGATGGATATCGGGACGGCCAAGCCGAACGCGCAAGAATTGTCAGCCGCGCCGCACCGATTGTTAGACATTCTCGACCCGGCACAGGCGTACTCTGCTGCGGATTTCCGTCGCGATGCGCTGGCCGAAATGGCTGAGATTACCGCTGCAGGGCGTATCCCGCTTCTGGTTGGCGGTACGATGTTGTATTTCAAGGCGTTGCTGGAAGGATTGTCGCCGTTACCGTCGGCAGATCCCGAGGTCAGAGCGCGAATTGAGCAACAGGCAGCAGAGCAGGGGTGGACAGCGCTGCATGAGCAACTTAAGTCAATTGACCCGGTTGCCGCTGCGCGAATTCATCCAAATGATCCGCAAAGACTTTCCCGGGCACTGGAAGTTTTTTTCATTTCGGGTAAAACTTTAACGGAACTGACGCAAACGTCAGGAGACGCTCTGCCCTACAAGGTGCATCAGTTCGCCATCGCCCCGGCGAGCCGTGAACTGCTCCATCAGCGCATTGAGCAGCGTTTTCATCAGATGTTAGCTTCAGGTTTTGAAGCAGAAGTGCGGGCGCTTTTTGCCCGTGGAGATTTGCATACGGATATGCCTTCCATTCGTTGTGTTGGATATCGCCAGATGTGGTCATACCTCGAAGGCGAGATCCCATACGATGAAATGGTTTATCGAGGAGTTTGCGCCACGAGACAGTTAGCCAAGCGCCAGGTGACCTGGTTGCGCGGTTGGGATGGGGTTCACTGGTTAGATAGCGAACAACCTGAACAGGCGTTCAACGAAGTAATACAGGTAGTTGGTGATTGTGTAGACTGAATGTGTACAATTGAACCGTATTCGTGCGCAATTTTAAGGACCTGTGGGTTCTAAGTACAAATAAGCATATAAGGAAAAGAGAGAATGGCTAAGGGGCAATCTTTACAAGACCCGTTCCTGAACGCACTACGTCGGGAGCGTGTTCCGGTTTCTATTTATTTGGTGAATGGTATTAAGCTGCAAGGTCAAATTGAGTCTTTCGACCAGTTCGTGATCCTGTTGAAAAACACGGTCAGCCAGATGGTCTATAAGCACGCAATTTCCACTGTTGTTCCGTCCCGTCCGGTATCTCATCACAGCAATAACGCTGGCGGCGGCACCAGCAGTAACTACCATCATGGTAGCAACGCGCAGGGTTCTACCACTGCGCAGCAAGACAGCGACGACACAGAATAAGTTAACGCTGTTTCCCGGTCGGGGAGCCTGGTTTACCCGGTTCCCCGCTGGTATTTTATGAGGAATTACGCTTGTTTGACCGTTATGATGCCGGTGAGCAGGCGGTGCTGGTACACATCTATTTTTCGCAAGACAAAGATATGGAAGACCTCCAGGAGTTTGAATCTCTGGTCTCTTCCGCCGGTGTCGAAGCAATGCAGGTGATTACTGGTAGCCGTAAAGCACCGCACCCAAAGTATTTTGTTGGTGAAGGTAAGGCTGTCGAAATTGCGGAAGCCGTAAAAGCGACAGGGGCTTCTGTCGTACTCTTTGACCATGCATTAAGCCCAGCCCAGGAACGTAACCTGGAACAGCTGTGTGAATGCAGGGTGATCGACCGTACCGGTCTGATTTTAGATATTTTCGCCCAGCGTGCGCGCACCCATGAGGGTAAGCTGCAGGTTGAGCTGGCGCAGTTGCGCCATCTGGCGACGCGCCTGGTGCGTGGCTGGACCCACCTTGAACGGCAGAAAGGCGGGATTGGTTTGCGCGGCCCGGGTGAAACCCAGCTCGAAACTGATCGTCGTTTACTGCGTAACCGTATTATGCAAATCCTCTCGCGGCTTGAGAAAGTAGAAAAGCAGCGTGAGCAGGGACGTCGTTCCCGTACTAAAGCTGATGTCCCGACGGTATCGCTGGTGGGTTACACCAACGCCGGGAAATCGACACTGTTTAACCAGATAACCGAAGCGAAGGTTTACGCGGCAGATCAACTCTTTGCGACGCTGGACCCAACGCTGCGTCGTATCGATGTCGCCGACGTTGGCGAGACGGTGCTGGCGGACACGGTAGGCTTTATTCGCCACCTGCCGCATGACCTGGTGGCGGCGTTTAAAGCGACCTTGCAGGAAACCCGTCAGGCGACGTTGCTGCTGCATGTTATTGACGCAGCTGATGTCCGCGTGCAGGAAAATATAGAGGCCGTAAATACAGTGCTGGAGGAGATCGACTCGCTTGAGATCCCGACGCTGTTGGTCATGAACAAAATCGACGTGCTGGACGATTTCGAACCGCGCATCGATCGTGATGAAGAAAACAAACCTGTCCGGGTCTGGCTTTCCGCGCAGACCGGGGTGGGTGTGCCACTGCTTTTCCAGGCTTTAACCGAACGGCTTTCCGGGGAAGTAGCGCAGCATACTCTGCGTCTACCGCCTGAGGAAGGGCGTTTAAGAAGCCGTTTTTATCAGCTTCAGGCGATAGAAAAAGAGTGGATGGAGGAAGACGGCAGTGTCAGTCTGCAAGTTCGTATGCCGATTGTTGACTGGCGTCGCCTCTGTAAACAAGAACCGGCGTTGACCGATTACGTGGTCTAGCCGGCAGCTTGCCTGGAGCATGGAGTCATTTCGCCTGTCCCCTGCCGTCGCAAGACATTGGGGATCACCGCATAACAAATATGGAGCACATACATGGCGTGGAATCAGCCCGGTAATAACGGACAAGACCGCGACCCGTGGGGAAGCAGCAAACCTGGCGGCAACTCTGAGGGAAATGGAAACAAAGGTGGTCGCGAACAGGGGCCGCCCGATCTGGATGATATCTTCCGCAAACTGAGCAAAAAGCTCGGTGGCCTCGGCGGCGGTAAGAGCGGTTCTGGCGGCGGTACAACCCAGGGGCCTCGCGCGCCAATGGGCGGTCGCATCGTCGGTATCGCAGCGGCAGCCGTCGTCATTATCTGGGCAGCCAGCGGATTCTATACCATTAAAGAAGCCGAACGTGGCGTGGTCACGCGTTTTGGTAAGTTCAGCCATCTGGTTGAGCCGGGCCTGAACTGGAAACCAACGTTTATCGACGAAGTGACGCCGGTGAACGTGGAGGCCGTGCGTGAACTGGCCGCTTCCGGCGTGATGCTGACCTCTGACGAAAACGTGGTGCGCGTTGAGATGAACGTGCAGTACCGCGTGACCGATCCGCAGCGCTATCTGTTTAGCGTCACCAGCGCCGACGACAGTCTGCGTCAGGCGACCGACAGTGCCCTGCGTGGTGTCATCGGTAAATACACCATGGACCGCATCCTGACGGAAGGTCGTACCGTTATTCGTAGTGATACCCAGCGTGAGCTGGAAGAAACCATTCGTCCGTACAACATGGGTATCACCCTGCTGGACGTCAACTTCCAGGCCGCTCGTCCACCGGAAGAAGTGAAGTCTTCCTTCGATGATGCGATTGCCGCGCGTGAAAACGAGCAGCAATACATTCGTGAAGCGGAAGCGTACACCAACGAAGTTCAGCCGCGTGCGAACGGTCAGGCTCAACGTATTCTGGAAGAGGCGCGCGCCTATAAGACGCAGACCGTTCTGGAAGCGCAGGGTGAAGTGGCTCGCTTTGCCAAGATCCTGCCGGAGTATAAAGCAGCGCCGCAGATCACCCGTGAGCGTCTCTACATCGAGACCATGGAAAAAGTCCTGAGCCATACGCGTAAAGTGCTGGTTAACGATAGCAAAGGTGGCAACCTGATGGTTCTGCCGCTCGACCAGATGCTGAAAGGCGGGAATACCTCCGGTGCAAAGAACGATAACAGCGGGGCCAACAACCTGCTGCGTCTGCCGCCGGCGTCTTCCTCCAGCAACAGCGGAGCGAGCAACTCATCGTCCACCAGTCAGGGCGACATCATGGACCAACGCCGCGCTAACGCGCAGCGTAACGACTACCAGCGTCAGGGGGAATAACGATGCGTAAGTCAGTTATCGCGATTATCATCATCGTGCTGGTAGTGCTGTACACCTCTATCTTTGTGGTTAAAGAAGGTGAGCGTGGGATCAAGTTCCAGTTCAGCAGCGTCGTGCGTGATGGCGACAAAAAACCGTTGATTTATGAGCCGGGCCTGCACTTTAAAGTTCCGTTTATTCAGTCGGTTAAAATGCTGGATGCGCGTATTCAGACCATGGACAACCAGGCCGATCGCTTTGTAACCAAAGAGAAAAAAGACCTGATCGTTGATTCCTATATCAAATGGCGCATCAGCGATTTCAGCCGCTACTTCCTGGCAACAGGCGGTGGTGACGTTTCTCAGGCAGAAGTGCTGCTGAAACGTAAGTTCTCTGACCGTCTGCGTTCTGAAATTGGTCGTCTGGATGTAAAAGACATCGTCACCGATTCCCGTGGTCGTCTGACCCTGGAAGTGCGTGATGCGCTGAACTCCGGTTCTGCGGGTACCGAAGACGAAGTGGAAACGCCAGCCGCGGATAACGCGATTGCCGAAGCCGCTGAGCGCGTCACCGCTGAAACCAACGGTAAAGTGCCGGTCATCAACCCGAACAGTATGGCGGCGTTAGGTATTGAAGTGGTCGATGTGCGTATCAAGCAGATCAACCTGCCGACCGAAGTGTCTGAGGCGATTTACAACCGTATGCGTGCTGAGCGTGAAGCGGTTGCCCGTCGTCACCGTTCACAGGGTCAGGAAGAAGCTGAAAAACTGCGTGCGACTGCGGACTATGAAGTGACCAAAACGCTGGCGGAAGCTGAGCGTCAGGGCCGTATCCTGCGCGGTGAAGGCGATGCCGAAGCGGCTAAACTGTTTGCTGATGCATTTAGTCAGGATCCGGATTTCTATGCTTTCATCCGTAGCCTGCGTGCGTACGAAAACAGCTTCCAGAGCAACCAGGACGTGATGGTTCTGAGCCCGGACAGCGATTTCTTCCGCTACATGAAAACGCCGAACGCTACGGCGCGTTAATCGCCCACAGCGTGACTGCTTAAAAACCACCGCATCTTCGGATGCCGGTGGTTTTCTTTTATAAGGACGAAAAATGAACTCCACTATCTGGCTCGCGCTGGCGTTAGTTTTGGTGCTGGAAGGGCTTGGCCCGATGCTTTATCCGAAGGCCTGGCGCAAAATGATCGCTACGATGACCCAATTACCCGATACGATGTTGCGCCGATTTGGCGGCGGTCTTGTGGTTGCGGGCATTGTGATCTACTACATGTTGACGAAAACGATTAGCTGAACAAAAAGCGGCCTTTTCAGCATGATTTTGAATATAAAAAGTGCTGTATATCTGAAAAAGCGATGGTAGAATCCATTTTTAAGCAAACGGTGATTTTGAAAAATGGGTAACAACGTCGTCGTACTGGGCACCCAATGGGGTGACGAAGGTAAAGGGAAGATCGTCGATCTCCTGACAGAACGGGCTAAATATGTTGTACGCTACCAGGGCGGTCACAACGCAGGCCATACTCTCGTAATCAACGGTGAAAAAACCGTCCTCCATCTTATTCCATCAGGTATTCTTCGCGAGAATGTCATCAGCATCATCGGTAACGGTGTTGTGCTGTCTCCTGCCGCGCTGATGAAAGAGATGAAAGAACTGGAAGACCGTGGTATCCCGGTTCGTGAACGTCTGCTGCTCTCTGAAGCATGTCCGCTGATCCTCGATTATCACGTTGCGCTGGATAACGCACGTGAGAAAGCGCGTGGCGCGAAAGCGATTGGTACCACCGGTCGTGGTATCGGCCCGGCTTACGAAGATAAAGTCGCGCGTCGCGGTCTGCGTGTTGGCGATCTGTTCGACAAAGAAACCTTCGCTGAAAAACTGAAAGAAGTGATGGAATATCACAACTTCCAGTTGGTGAATTACTACAAAGTAGACGCAGTTGACTACCAGAAAGTGCTGGACGATGTCATGGCGGTTGCCGACATCCTGACCGGCATGGTCGTTGATGTGTCTGACCTGCTGGACCAGGCGCGCAAACGTGGCGATTTCGTCATGTTCGAAGGCGCGCAGGGTACGCTGCTGGATATCGACCACGGTACCTATCCGTACGTAACGTCTTCCAACACCACTGCGGGTGGCGTGGCGACCGGCTCCGGCCTGGGCCCGCGTTATGTTGACTACGTACTGGGTATCATCAAAGCTTACTCCACTCGCGTGGGTGCGGGTCCGTTCCCGACTGAGCTGTTTGATGACACCGGCGAATTCCTGTGCAAACAGGGTAACGAATACGGTGCAACCACCGGTCGTCGCCGTCGTACCGGTTGGCTGGATACCGTTGCGGTTCGCCGTGCGGTGCAGATCAACTCCCTGTCTGGCTTCTGCCTGACCAAACTGGACGTACTGGACGGCCTGAAAGAGGTTAAACTCTGCGTGGCTTACCGTATGCCGGATGGCCGCGAAGTCACTACCACTCCGCTGGCAGCAGACGACTGGGAAGGTATCGAGCCGATTTACGAAACCATGCCTGGCTGGTCTGAATCCACTTTCGGTGTGAAAGAGCGTAGCGGCCTGCCACAGGCAGCGCTGAACTACATCAAGCGTATCGAAGAAGTGACCGGTGTGCCGATTGATATTATCTCTACCGGCCCTGACCGTACCGAAACCATGATTCTGCGCGACCCGTTCGACGCGTAATTGATGGAAATGCCCGGTAACGAGAGTCACCGGGCCTGTAGGCCGGATAACGCGCATTGCGCTGTATCCGGCTTAATATCTTGCAAGATCCGCGCTTTTTTCCTTCCCGCACCGAAAAAATTAGCGACCTGGCTGGTGGCTGGTTTATCATCAATATAAATATTCGAAATTATTCTTCCCGAGTTCCTGTTCCCCTGAGGTTGATGTGCAGTTAACAAGCTTTACCGATTATGGATTACGCGCGCTGATCTACATGGCGTCGTTGCCAGATGGCAAGATGACCAGTATCTCTGAAGTGACAGAGGTCTATGGCGTGTCACGTAACCATATGGTGAAAATCATCAACCAGCTAAGCCGCGCGGGCTACGTGACGGCAGTGCGGGGGAAAAATGGCGGGATCCGGCTGGGCAAGCCGGCGGAGACGATTCGCGTAGGCGACGTTGTCCGCGAACTGGAACCTCTCTCGCTGGTGAATTGCAGCAGTGAGTTCTGCCACATCACACCGGCCTGTCGATTGAAACAGGCGCTTTCTCAAGCCGTGCAAAGTTTTCTCAAGGAACTGGATAACTACACACTGGCCGATTTGGTTGAAGAGAATCAACCGCTTTATAAATTATTGTTGGTGGAGTAAAGACTATCGCCGACAACGATGACTACGGAGGAACCGATATGTCACAAGACCCTTTCCTGGACCGCGAAGCTGAAAAATACGCCAATCCTATCCCGAGCCGGGAATTTATCCTCGATCATTTAACAAAACGTGAAAAACCTGCCAATCGTGAAGAGCTGGCGGTTGAACTGAACATTGAAGGCGAAGAGCAGATTGAAGCCCTTCGCCGTCGCCTGCGCGCCATGGAGCGTGATGGGCAACTGGTCTTCACTCGTCGCCAGTGCTATGCGCTGCCGGAACGCCTCGACCTGCTGAAAGGCATGGTTATCGGTCATCGCGATGGCTATGGCTTCCTGCGCGTAGAGGGGCGTAAAGACGACCTGTATCTCTCCAGCGAACAGATGAAAGTCTGCATGCATGGCGACCAGGTGCTGGCACAACCGCTGGGCGCGGATCGTAAAGGCCGTCGCGAAGCGCGTATTGTGCGCGTGCTGGAGCCGAGAACCGGGCAAATCGTTGGCCGCTACTTCACCGATGCGGGCGTCGGTTTTGTGGTGCCCGACGACAGCCGCCTGAGCTTTGATATTCTCATCCCGCCAGAAGCGGTGATGGGCGCGCGTATGGGCTTTGTGGTGGTGGTCGAACTGACCCAGCGCCCAACCCGCCGCACCAAGGCGATTGGTAAAATTGTCGAAGTGCTCGGCGATAACATGGGCACCGGCATGGCCGTTGACATGGCGCTGCGTACCCATGAGATCCCTTACGTCTGGCCGCCAGCGGTAGAAGCGCAGGTTGCCGGGCTGAAAGAGCAGGTGCCGGAAGAAGCGAAAATTGGCCGTGTCGATCTGCGTGATTTACCGTTGGTCACTATCGATGGTGAAGACGCCCGTGACTTTGACGATGCGGTTTACTGCGAGAAAAAACGCGGTGGCGGCTGGCGTCTGTGGGTGGCGATTGCCGACGTAAGCTATTACGTTCGTCCGCCAACCCCGCTGGACAAAGAAGCGCGCAACCGTGGTACGTCCGTTTACTTCCCGTCTCAGGTTGTACCGATGCTGCCGGAAGTGCTCTCTAACGGTCTGTGCTCGCTGAACCCGCAGGTTGACCGCCTGTGTATGGTCTGCGAAATGACCGTCTCATCAAAAGGCCGCTTAACGGGTTATAAATTCTATGAAGCGGTGATGAGCTCGCACGCGCGTCTGACCTACACCAAAGTGTGGCATATGCTGCAGGGCGATCAGGATCTGCGTGAGCAGTATGCGCCGCTGGTTAAGCACATCGAAGAGCTGCATAACCTCTATAAAGTGCTGGATGAAGCGCGCGGCGAACGTGGCGGTATCTCGTTCGAGAGCGAAGAAGCGAAGTTTATCTTCAACGCCGAACGCCGTATCGAACGTATTGAGCAGACGCAGCGTAATGATGCGCACAAACTGATTGAAGAGTGCATGATTCTGGCAAACATCTCGGCGGCGCGTTTCGTCGAGAAAGCGAAAGAACCTGCGCTGTTCCGTATTCACGATAAGCCAACGACGGAAGCGATTACCGCATTCCGTTCCGTTCTGTCGGAGCTGGGCCTGGAACTGCCGGGCGGCAACAAGCCGGAGCCGCGTGACTACGCCGAGCTGCTGGAATCCGTCGCCGATCGTCCTGACGCCGAAATGCTGCAAACCATGCTGCTGCGTTCGATGAAGCAGGCGATTTACGACCCGGAAAACCGGGGTCACTTCGGCCTGGCGTTGCAGTCGTATGCACACTTTACCTCGCCGATTCGTCGTTATCCTGACCTGTCGCTGCACCGCGCCATTAAGTATCTGCTGGCGAAAGAGCAGGGCCATAAAGGTAACACCACGGAAACCGGTGGCTATCACTACTCGATGGAAGAGATGCTGCAACTGGGTCAGCACTGTTCCATGGCCGAACGCCGCGCTGATGAAGCCACGCGTGACGTCGCTGACTGGCTGAAGTGTGACTTCATGCAGGATCAGGTGGGTAACGTCTTTAAAGGCGTCATTGCCAGCGTGACCGGTTTTGGCTTCTTTGTCCGTCTCGATGAGCTGTTTATCGATGGCCTGGTCCACGTTTCATCGCTGGATAACGATTACTATCGTTTCGACCAGATTGGTCAGCGTTTGATTGGTGAATCCGGCGGGCAGACCTATCGTCTGGGCGACCGCGTGGAAGTTCGCGTGGAAGCGGTAAACATGGACGAGCGTAAGATTGACTTCTCGCTGATTTCCAGCGAACGTGCGCCGCGTAATGTCGGCAAAACTGAACGCGAAAAAGCGAAGAAAGGCCCGGCGAATAAAAACGGCAGTCGCCGTCGCCAGGTTGGCAAGAAAGTGAATTTCGAGCCGGACAGCGCTTTCCGCGGTGAGAAAAAGCAGAAGCCGAAAGCCGCGAAGAAAGACGCGAGAAAAGCGAAAAAACCGTCTGAGAAAACGCAGAAAATTGCTGCCGCAACCAAAGCGAAGCGCGCGGCGAAGAAGAAAGTGGCGGAGTAAAACCTGCCCCTCACCCCGACCCTCTCCCCATAGGGGAGAGGGAGAATAATCGGTAGGCCGGGCAAGCGCAGCGCCCCCGGCAAAACGTTAGCAATGAGACCCATCAATGAGTGAAATGATTTACGGTATCCACGCAGTCCAGGCCCTGCTGGAGCGCGCTCCTGAACGTTTTCAGGAAGTCTTTATTTTAAAAGGCCGCGAAGATAAACGTTTGTTGCCGCTGATCCACGCGCTGGAAGCGCAGGGCGTGGTGATCCAACTGGCGAACCGCCAGTATCTGGATGAGAAAAGCGAAGGTGCCGTGCATCAGGGCATTATTGCGCGCGTGAAGCCGGGCCGCCAGTATCAGGAAAACGATCTGCCGGATCTGATCGCTTCGCTGGAAAACCCGTTCCTGTTGATCCTCGATGGCGTCACCGATCCGCACAATCTCGGCGCCTGCCTGCGTAGCGCCGATGCGGCGGGCGTGCACGCGGTGATTGTTCCGCGCGATCGCTCCGCGCAGCTTAACGCGACCGCGAAGAAAGTGGCCTGTGGTGCGGCGGAAAACGTGCCGCTGATCCGCGTCACTAACCTGGCGCGTACCATGCGCGTGCTGCAGGAAGAGAATATCTGGATCGTCGGCACTGCCGGCGAAGCGGATCACACCCTCTATCAGAGCAAAATGACCGGCCGTATGGCGCTGGTGATGGGTGCAGAAGGTGAAGGTATGCGCCGTTTGACCCGTGAGCACTGCGATGAATTGATCAGCATTCCCATGGCGGGCAGCGTCTCTTCGCTGAACGTCTCCGTGGCGACGGGCATCTGCCTGTTTGAAGCGGTACGCCAGCGCGGTTAATGCATCATGCGTTAAAATCAAGCCATCCCGCGGGATGGCTTTTTTGTGACCGCCATCCGGCGCCAAATCCTTACCTCTGTCCATACTTAAGGCACTGCCACTTGACGGAGGGAGACACATGTCCTGGCAAACGCACACCGTTTTTAATCAGCCTGGCCCGTTAAATAACAGCAATCTGTTTTTGTCCGATGGCGCATTGCGCGAGGCGCTGGCGCGCGAAGGCGCGGGCTGGGATAGCGACCTGCTGGCGAGTATCGGTCAGCAACTGGGTACCGCCGAATCGCTGGAACTGGGGCGGCTCGCCAACACCAATCCCCCCGAGCTTCTGCGCTACGACGCCACCGGCACACGTCTGGACGACGTTCGTTTTCATCCCGCGTGGCATCTGCTGATGCAGGGGCTGTGCGCCAACCGGGTACACAACCTGCCGTGGGAAGAGGATGCTCGCGCGGGCTCGTTCGTTGCCCGCGCCGCGCGTTTTATGCTGCATGCGCAGGTGGAAGCCGGAACGCTGTGCCCGATTACCATGACGTTTGCGGCCACTCCCTTGCTGCAACAGGCGCTGCCAGGTGAATTTAAAGAGTGGCTAACGCCACTTCTGAGCGATCGCTACGATCCGCATTTGCTACCCGGCGGGCAAAAACGCGGGTTGCTGATTGGGATGGGGATGACAGAAAAGCAGGGTGGTTCGGACGTGTTGAGCAACACCACGCGAGCGGAGCGTCTGGTGGATGGCAGCTATCGGCTGGTGGGTCACAAATGGTTTTTCTCGGTACCGCAAAGCGATGCGCACCTGGTGCTGGCGCAGGCCACTGGCGGGCTTTCCTGCTTCTTTATGCCGCGCTTATTGCCCGACGGGCAGCGCAACGCCATTCGTATCGAACGCCTGAAAGATAAGCTCGGTAACCGTTCTAACGCCAGCAGTGAGGTTGAATTTCAGGACGCTATCGGCTGGCTGCTGGGCGAAGAGGGCGAGGGCGTGCGGCAAATTCTACGCATGGGTGGCCTGACGCGTTTTGATTGCGCAATGGGCAGTCACAGCATGATGCGTCGGGCGCTGTCGGTGGCGCTTTATCATGCCTTCCAGCGTCAGGCGTTTGGCAAGAATCTGGTCGATTTACCGCTGATGCACCAGGTGCTGGGGCGAATGGCATTACAGCTTGAAGGACAAACGGCGTTTCTGTTTCGCCTTGCTGGCGCATGGGGACGGCAGTCACATGAGGCTGAGCGCCTTTGGGCGCGGCTGTTTACACCAGCGGCGAAATTCGCCATCTGCAAGGCGGGTATGCCGTTTGTCGCCGAGGCGATGGAAGTGCTGGGCGGTTCCGGGTATTGCGAGGAGAATGAACTGCCGCGTCTCTATCGCGAAATGCCGGTGAACAGTATCTGGGAAGGCTCTGGAAATATCATGTGTCTGGATGTGCTGCGCGTGCTGACAAAGCAGCCGGATGCGCTGGAACTGCTGGCGGAGATGTGCGGCGACGTGAAAGGCCAGGATCGCCACTACGATCGCCAGTGGCGGCAGTTGCAACAGCGTTTACGTAAGCCGTCGGAAGCGCAGGGGCGCGAAATTGTGATGCAAATCTATTTACTGGGTACGGGCGCGCAGATGCTGAAATATGCGTCACCACCGATGGCGCAGGCCTGGTGTCGAATGATGCTGGATACGCGCGGCGGCGTGTTGCTTAACGATCAGGTTATCAGTGACGTACTGCTGAGGGCGACAGGGGGCGTGTGAGGAAATGGCGACGTCGTGGAAGAGCGGCTTTCTGCCGGTTACTCTTCCACGCGTTTTATTGTCTCAGGCATAGATAATCGCCTGTGCTCGCCAGTTGTCCGGTTGCTGCTCTTCGTACATCTGAACAATGCGATACCAGGAAGCACCTTGTTCATCCGCTTTCTGGGCGATGGCATCTTCGACATCTTGCTGGCTACCGGAAATATTGTTCACGGAAATCAGCCCGATTTCATTCAGCCCGGTAACGCAATCCGCGCTGGCAAATTCAGCCGATTGCGCCGCGCTGGTGTTGGCTCCGCCAGAAAAGAGCAGGGTAGATAAGGTAAGAGATCGTTTCATCGTCAGCTCCATATACAAAACCCCGTAGGGCAGTCCATAGCAGACGTCAGGGCATACTTGCATCCGCTCCTTCGGATGGGTCGTTGTTGACGCCATATTGCATCAGGGAAACGTGAATAAGGTACAAACCTGCGTAAATCTGGTTCAACAATGTTGTCCACTATTTACGGTAAAGGATGGCCTGCGAATACCACTGCCCCGGAACCACCGTGCTGTCATCAATCATAATGATGACGTAGTAATCCGCTTTGGCCGCAGTCGCTTTGGCTTTCAGCGCGGCTTCGACATCCATTGGCGAGCCATATATCATGACGCTGATGGTGCCCATCCGCTGCAAGCCTTCCGTCTGGTTACGACGAATTTCTTGTGGAGTATCCGTTGCCGCTGGAGGGGCCGTAGGCGTACCTTCCAGAATGCTGCAACTGCTCAACAGTAACGCCAGTAACAGAGGAGTAAAGCGACGCATAACCATATCCCGTTTCCTGATATTCACAGTGTAGTGGTATAAGGAAATTCCCATTAGGGGAATGTTCCCGATTTGTTATCTCAAGCGCTATTTTCGAATGAAAATCTCACGAAAGTGCAACTTGGTTCTCAATGTTAAAAATCAGACAAAGGATCATCTGCTAAAGCCCCACTGCTTTGCCTGATATTCAGTATGCCGGAAGGAGGCAACCGATGATTGAACTGGAAATGCGCATGCTCGCGGGGAATGAAATCCTGCATGCGTTCCCGAAAGGCTGCGCTGAACAACCGCTGCCATGCATCGTTTTTTATCATGGATTTACCTCCTCAAACCTGGTTTACAGCTATTTTGCCGTCGCGCTGGCGCAGGCTGGTTTTCGCGTGGTGATGCCGAGCGCGGCGGAACATGGGGCGCGCTTTAACGGTGACGAGCAGCAACGGTTACAGCACTTCTGGCAGATCCTGCTGCAAAACTTTCATGAGTTTCCGGCATTGCAGGAAGCGCTATACCGTGAGCGACTGGTGAGCGAGGGGCGTCTTGCGGTGGCGGGGGCTTCGATGGGCGGAATGACGGCACTGGGGATCATGACACATCATCCTGAGCTTAAATGCGTGGCTAGCCTGATGGGGTCGGGCTATTTCGGTTCGCTTTCCACAACGCTATTCCCCCCCGCCGAAACGCAGCGTGCTGGCCTTGCGCCGCTGCTGGCCGAGTGGGATGTCAGCCAGCAGCTCGCCCGTGTCGCAGACAGGCCGCTGCTGCTCTGGCACGGAGATGCTGACGATGTGGTGCCGCCTGATGAAACATTTCGTCTGCAGCAGGCGTTGAAGCGCGACCAACTGGACGCTAATTTGACCTGTGTCTGGCAAGCTGGCGTGCGCCATCGCATTACGCCAGAAGCCTTAACCCACGCTGTGGATTTCTTTACGCGCCATCTCTAAACGCGCAGCACCTGCACGCCTTGTGCTTCCAGCGCTTTGAGGATGTCCGGGTCAGCCTGCTTGCCGGTGATAACCATATCGATTTCATCGGCGCGGCTGAACAGCATGCCTGCTCGCTCGCCGATTTTGCTGCTATCGACCAGCACGGCGAGTTTACCGACAACATTAAGCATCTTTTGTTCGGCCATCGCGGTGAGCATGTCGGTTTTATACAACCCTTCGGCGGTAAGGCCCTTACCGCTGGTGAACATCCAGTGCCCGGCGTAGAGGCTGTTTTCACTGCCCTGTGGGCTGAGCGTAATGGCGTGGCTGCGGTTGTACTGCCCGCCCATGATGATCACGCTGTCATGTTCCTGCTCAATCAGATAGTTCGCCAGTGGTAAATAGTTGGTGATGATTTGCACCGGTTTACCGCAGATTTCCTGCCCCAGCAGAAAAGCGGTTGACCCGCAGTTAATGACCACGCTTTCACCGGGCATCACCAGCTGGGATGCGGCTCTGGCGATACGAACTTTCTCGTCGTGATTCAGCGCCTGATGAATATTCATCGGTGACCAGCGCGGGCGCGGTTGATTGATAGCTTCGGCACCGTTGCGCACTTTTTTCAGTTTGCCGCTTTCATCGAGCTTGTTGATGTCCCGGCGAGCGGTGGCCGGTGAAATCCCCAGTCGGGTCATCACCTGTTCTACGGTGACAAAGCCTGTCTGCGCCAGCAGTTCGAGTAATATTTGATGCCTTTGCGCTTCCGTCATGAGCTAATCCGATAAAAAATGATGAGCAAAGATGATATTTGAAATGTCACGAAAATACTATGTCAGGAGAGTGCCGGATAGGATCTATCCGGCAAAGGAGAGCGTTGCGAGCCGGATACGTGAAGGGTATCCGGCAGAACAAATGCTTACAGGAACGATTTGAACGGCAGATCGGGTTCAATCGTGAAGCAGTCGTCGAAACCGCGCGGATAATGGTACTCAAAATTGTCTTTATCCAGCGGCCAGGTGAATTTGCCGCCAACCTGCCAGATAAACGGCTTAAAGCCATACTTCAGACGATCTTTTTTCATCTCCCACAGTACGCGGATTTCCTGCGGATCGGCCTGGAAGTTTGACCAGATGTCGTGATGGAACGGAATCACCACTTTCGCATTTAACGCTTCGCCCATACGCAGCATATCGGCGCTGGTCATTTTATCGGTGATACCGCGCGGGTTTTCACCATACGATCCTAACGCCACGTCGATCTGATGCTCGTTACCATGTTTTGCATAGTAGTTAGAGTAGTGGGAGTCGCCGCTGTGATACAGCGTGCCGCCAGGCGTTTTGAACAGGTAGTTCACCGCACGATCGTCCATACCGTCTGGCAGTACGCCAGCCGCTTTTTGATCCGCTGGCAGAGTGATCAGTGCAGTACGGTCAAATGCATCAAGCGCATGAATTTCAATGTCTTTCACTTTCACCACGTCGCCCGGCTTAACCACGATGCAACGCTCTTTCGGCACGCCCCAGCCAATCCATAAATCCACGCAGGTTTTCGGCCCGATAAACGGCACATCATCAGCGCAGTTTTGCATTACGGCTGCGGCGACGTTCACATCAATATGATCGTTATGATCGTGAGTAGCCAGCACGGCGTCGATCTGGCGGATGGCAAATGGATCAAGGACGAACGGGGTGGTGCGCAGGTTTGGCTGCAATTTTTTCACACCCGCCATGCGCTGCATCTGGTGGCCCTGCTTCATTAGCGGGTTGCCGTGGCTCTGCTTGCCAGTACCGCACCAGAAATCGACGCAGATATTGGTGTTACCCTCAGATTTCAACCAGATACCGGTGCAGCCCAGCCACCACATCGCAAATGTTCCCGGTGCCACTTTCTCCTGCTCAATCTCTTCGTTCAGCCAGCAGCCCCATTCCGGGAAGGTGCTCAGGATCCAGGATTCACGCGTGATAGTTTCTACTTTACTCATGATTTATCCCTCTTAAAGATTTCAAAATACGTCACATGGTGATTTGTTGTGATTGATAATGACGCTGTTTTTTCAAGATTGCAATGGGCATTGATCACAAGACAGGTAGGAGGCTATGTCTCTGTATGTATTTTATAACGGCTTGAATCAATGTGTTTTGTTTGTATTTTATTGATTTTAAATGGATAAATTAATTGATAATCAGAATCATTTATATCCATATAAGGATGGTGGTTATTATTGCGGCGCAAGTCACATTTAATCAAATTAAATCTTGTTGTGATTATTTTTGATTATTAGAGTGAGCATTCAAAACAGACAGACGCATGCTGACCGCTGCGCCTTCAATCCCGGAGAGCGTTATGGATATCCTCTACAACATCTTTACCGTTTTTTTTAATCAGGTAATGACCAATGCCCCGCTGTTACTGGGTATCGTGACCTGCCTGGGCTACATCCTGCTGCGTAAAAGCGTCAGCGTGATTATCAAAGGCACCATCAAAACGATTATCGGTTTTATGCTGCTGCAGGCCGGGTCCGGCATCCTGACCAGCACCTTCAAACCGGTGGTGGCGAAAATGTCGGAAGTTTATGGCATCAACGGTGCGATTTCAGATACTTACGCTTCGATGATGGCCACTATCGAGCGCATGGGCGATGCCTATAGCTGGGTGGGTTACGCGGTGTTGTTAGCGCTGGCACTGAACATCTGTTACGTGCTGCTGCGTCGCATTACCGGCATTCGCACCATCATGTTGACCGGCCACATCATGTTCCAGCAGGCCGGGCTGATTGCCGTCACGCTGTTCATCTTTGGCTACTCCATGTGGACCACCATTATCTGCACCGCGATTCTGGTTTCGCTCTACTGGGGCATCACCTCCAACATGATGTACAAGCCGACTCAGGAAGTGACGGACGGCTGCGGTTTCTCCATCGGTCACCAGCAACAGTTTGCATCATGGATTGCTTATAAAGTCGCGCCGTTCCTCGGCAAAAAAGAGGAGAGCGTTGAAGACCTCAAACTGCCAGGCTGGCTGAATATTTTCCACGACAACATCGTCTCCACGGCGATTGTCATGACCATCTTCTTTGGTGCCATTCTGCTCTCCTTCGGTATCGATACCGTGCAGGCGATGGCGGGCAAAGTGCACTGGACGGTCTACATCCTGCAAACCGGTTTCTCCTTTGCGGTGGCGATTTTCATCATCACTCAGGGCGTGCGCATGTTTGTGGCGGAACTCTCTGAAGCGTTTAACGGCATTTCCCAACGCCTGATCCCCGGTGCGGTGCTGGCGATTGACTGCGCGGCTATCTATAGCTTCGCGCCGAACGCCGTGGTCTGGGGCTTTATGTGGGGCACTATCGGTCAGCTGATTGCGGTTGGCATTCTGGTCGCCTGCGGCTCTTCCATTCTGATTATTCCGGGCTTTATCCCGATGTTCTTCTCTAACGCCACTATCGGCGTGTTCGCTAACCACTTCGGCGGCTGGCGTGCGGCGATCAAGATTTGTCTGGTGATGGGGATGATTGAAATCTTCGGCTGCGTCTGGGCGGTGAAACTCACCGGTATGAGCGCCTGGATGGGGATGGCGGACTGGTCGATTCTGGCACCGCCGATGATGCAGGGTTTCTTCTCCATCGGTATCGCCTTTATGACCGTCATCATCGTCATTGCACTGGCTTATATGTTCTTCGCTGGCCGCGCGCTGCGCGCAGAAGAAGATGCAGAAAAACAACTGGCAGAACAGTCTGCTTAATAAGGAGTTTTGATTATGACCGTACGTATTCTGGCTGTGTGTGGCAACGGACAAGGCAGTTCCATGATCATGAAGATGAAAGTGGACCAGTTTTTAACCCAGTCGAACATCGACCACACGGTAAACAGCTGCGCGGTTGGCGAATACAAAAGCGAGTTGAGCGGCGCGGATATCATCATCGCTTCTACGCACATTGCGGGCGAAATCACCGTGACCGGCAACAAATACGTGGTTGGCGTGCGCAACATGCTCTCTCCTGCCGACTTTGGCCCGAAACTGCTGGAAGTGATCAAAGAACATTTCCCGCAAGACGTGAAGTAAGGGCGCGCCATGAAATTACGTGATTCGCTGGCTGAAAATAAATCCATCCGTCTGCAGGCTGAAGCTGAAACCTGGCAGGACGCAGTGAAAATCGGCGTTGACCTGCTGGTGGCGGCCGATGTTGTTGAGCCGCGTTACTACCAGGCGATTCTGGATGGCGTTGAACAGCACGGCCCATACTTTGTGCTCGCACCGGGCCTGGCAATGCCGCACGGTCGCCCGGAAGAGGGCGTTAAGAAAACCGGTTTTGCGCTGGTGACGCTGAAAAAGCCGCTGGAGTTCAACCACGAAGATAACGACCCGGTGGATATCCTCATCACTATGGCGGCGGTCGATGCCAACACTCACCAGGAAGTGGGCATCATGCAGATCGTCAACCTGTTTGAAGATGAAGAGAATTTCGACCGTTTACGTGCCTGCCGTACCGAGCAGGAAGTACTGGATCTCATTGACCGCACCAACGCGGCAGCTTAAGAAGGAATTGAACATGTCATTACCGATGTTGCAAGTCGCGCTGGACAACCAGACTATGGATAGCGCCTACGAAACCACTCGCCTGATTGCCGAAGAAGTCGACATTATCGAAGTGGGCACCATTCTGTGCGTGGGCGAAGGCGTGCGTGCGGTTCGTGACCTGAAAGCACTCTACCCGCACAAAATCGTGCTGGCAGACGCCAAAATTGCCGATGCGGGCAAAATCCTTTCTCGTATGTGCTTCGAAGCCAACGCTGACTGGGTGACCGTAATTTGCTGTGCGGATATCAACACCGCCAAAGGTGCGCTGGACGTAGCAAAAGAGTTTAACGGCGACGTGCAGATCGAACTGACCGGTTACTGGACCTGGGAACAGGCGCAACAGTGGCGCGACGCAGGCATTCAGCAGGTGGTTTATCACCGCAGCCGTGACGCGCAGGCCGCAGGCGTGGCATGGGGCGAAGCAGATATCACCGCGATCAAACGTCTTTCCGATATGGGCTTCAAAGTCACCGTCACCGGTGGCCTGGCGCTGGAAGATCTGCCGCTGTTCAAAGGCATTCCGATTCATGTGTTTATCGCGGGTCGCAGCATCCGTGATGCCGCTTCTCCGGTTGAAGCTGCGCGTCAGTTCAAACGTTCCATCGCCCAGCTGTGGGGCTAAGGAGCGGATATGTTGTCCAAACAAATCCCGCTTGGCATCTATGAAAAAGCGCTCCCCGCCGGGGAGTGCTGGCTGGAACGGCTGCAACTGGCAAAAACGTTAGGCTTCGATTTTGTCGAGATGTCGGTAGATGAAACGGACGAGCGCCTGTCGCGCCTCGACTGGAGCCGCGAGCAGCGTCTGGCGCTGGTCAACGCGGTTGTGGAAACCGGCGTGCGCGTGCCGTCCATGTGCCTTTCTGCTCATCGTCGTTTTCCGCTGGGCAGTGAAGATGACGCAGTGCGGGCGCAGGGGCTGGAGATCATGCGCAAAGCCATCCAGTTCGCGCAGGACGTCGGCATTCGCGTGATCCAGCTGGCGGGCTATGACGTTTACTATCAGGAAGCCAATAACGAAACGCGTCGTCGTTTCCGTGACGGCCTGAAAGAGAGCGTTGAGATGGCGAGCCGTGCGCAGGTGACGCTGGCGATGGAGATCATGGACTATCCGTTGATGAACTCCATCAGCAAGGCGCTGGGTTACGCGCACTATCTCAACAACCCGTGGTTCCAGCTTTACCCGGATATTGGCAACCTGTCGGCGTGGGACAACGACGTGCAGATGGAGTTGCAGGCCGGAATCGGGCATATCGTCGCGGTGCATGTGAAAGACACCAAACCGGGCGTCTTCAAAAACGTGCCGTTTGGTGAGGGTGTGGTGGATTTCGAACGTTGCTTCGAAACGCTTAAACAGAGTGGCTATTGCGGGCCCTATCTGATTGAGATGTGGAGCGAAACGGCGGAAGACCCAGCGGCAGAAGTGGCTAAAGCGCGTGATTGGGTGAAAGCGCGCATGGTCAAAGCAGGCATGGTGGAGGCGGCATAATGCAAAAGCTGAAACAGCAGGTATTTGAAGCCAATATGGATCTGCCGCGCTACGGGCTGGTGACCTTTACCTGGGGCAACGTCAGCGCCATTGACCGCGAACGCGGGCTGGTGGTGATCAAGCCCAGCGGTGTCGCCTACGAAACCATGAAAGCAGACGATATGGTGGTGGTCGATATGAGCGGCAAGGTGGTGGAAGGGGAGTATCGCCCGTCTTCCGACACTGCGACGCATCTCGAACTCTACCGCCGTTATCCGTCGTTGGGCGGCATTGTCCATACCCACTCCACTCATGCCACCGCATGGGCGCAGGCGGGGCTGGCGATCCCGGCGTTAGGTACTACGCACGCTGACTACTTCTTTGGTGATATCCCGTGTACGCGCGGGTTAAGCGAAGAAGAAGTGCAGGGTGAATACGAGCTAAACACTGGCAAAGTGATTATCGAAACGCTGGGTGACGCCGAGCCGCTGCATACGCCGGGAATTGTGGTGTATCAGCACGGACCGTTCGCCTGGGGGAAAGATGCTCACGATGCGGTGCATAACGCAGTGGTGATGGAAGAAGTGGCGAAAATGGCGTGGATTGCGCGCGGCATTAACCCGCAGCTAAACCCTATCGACAGCTACCTGATGAATAAACACTTCATGCGTAAGCACGGGCCAAACGCCTATTACGGGCAGAAGTAACTAAGCGCCCCGTTGCCGAATCTCCTCAGGGATGTCATCGGTCAGGCGACGGGGCCTTTCTTATCAATAACGCGGCCTGCCAGGGATAAAAGACAGACCCTTACTCATCTTCTTATACGGAATATTCCGGGGTTTCTATGGCGCTTAACGGACTTTTTGTGAGAACCGATCCTGCTCGTCGTCGCTATGGCGTGGCGACGTTTGTTGGGTTCGCCGCAGGTATTATGTCGGCATTTGTGAAGTGGGGCGCGGAAGTCCCTTTGCCTCCGCGTACATTTTCAGGCGGTCGGGATGAGTTTAACCCGCCTTATATATTCTTACGTGATTATATGGGCATTGATCCAACCCAAACGGTCTACACCTTCTCTGAGCATATAATTAACCCTGTGATGGTGACGCACATAATTTTTTCGCTTGTCTTTGCGATTGGATATTGCGTTGCAGCGGAGTGCTTCCCGAAAGTGAAACTCTGGCAGGGCGTCCTTGCAGGGTTAATCGTGACGGTAGCCGTGCATGGGATATTTTGCCCGGCATTAAATCTGACGCCACCGTTAACGGAACTTCCATTTGATGAGTATGTTTCTGAAATAGCGGGGCATATTTTTTGGTTTTGGGTCATCGAACTGATAAGACGTGATTTACGTAATCGCATAACGCATGAGCCAGACCCAGAGGTTACGTTGCCGTAAAATGTAAAATGCAGTTGTTCGGATAAACCGGACAACTGCATTTTCTGGCGTGTCGCAGATGCTTAACGATAAACAGCGGCACTTGCATGTATCACGCCATTACTCCCCGGCTCATGCATTAATATCGGGCGGAAGTATTTCGCGCCCTGAGCGTCGCTTTCTTCATTCAGCGCCAGCTCAGCCTCGCTGACCGTCGCGAGATTATGGTTGATATAAATGACCCCTAAGCTCTGCACATCGTCCATATTGCGAGCCTGACGGGCGTCGATTTTGATGGCGGCGGAGACGTTTGCACTTAGAAACAGCGCCGCGAGAATGGCAATGGTGATGTTTTTCATCCTGTACGCTCCACTTCAGCACTGACGTTACGGTAACTTCGCTCCTCTCGATACGGTTGTTCTACATAAAGTGTAATCGTTTCTCTTAGGGTAAATCGTGACCATTTTTGATGGGGTTGTTCAAAAAAGCAGCGCATCTCATGCTGTTTGATTCTAAATCATCGCCTTAGACCCGCTTTACGCTTTGTGCGAATTATTTGTGCAATCACCTTGAGTTTCACAGGCCGTACAAGTATTATGACGCGTCAATTTTTCAGCCGCCCTTTAACACGTTCCTTGCCTCCATGGGCCGCGGCTGACCCAGACAGGAGGCTGAATAATCCGTAAGGAGCAATTCGATGCGTCATTACGAAATCGTTTTTATGGTCCATCCTGACCAGAGCGAACAGGTTCCGGGCATGATCGAGCGCTACACTGGTGCAATCACTGCAGCAGAAGGTACGATCCACCGTCTGGAAGACTGGGGCCGCCGTCAGCTGGCTTATCCGATCAACAAACTGCACAAAGCTCACTACGTTCTGCTGAACGTTGAAGCTCCGCAGGAAGCGATCGATGAGCTGGAAACTAACTTCCGCTTCAACGATGCCGTTATCCGCAGCATGGTTATGCGTACTAAACACGCTGTTACCGAAGCATCTCCGATGGTTAAAGCGAAAGACGAGCGTCGTGAACGTCGCGATGATTTCGCAAACGAAACCGCAGATGATGCTGAAGCTGGGGATTCTGAAGAGTAATTTCTGATGACCAACCGTCTGGCGCTGTCCGGCACCGTGTGCAGGGCTCCCCTTCGAAAGGTCAGTCCATCAGGAATTCCTCACTGCCAGTTCGTGCTTGAGCATCGTTCTGTGCAAGAGGAAGCCGGCTTTCACCGGCAGGCGTGGTGCCAAATGCCCGTTATTATTAGCGGACACGAAAACCAGGCCATTACTCACAGTATAACGGTCGGTAGCGCAGTCACCGTTCAGGGCTTTATCTCTTGCCACAAAGCAAAGAATGGCCTGACTAAAATGGTCCTGCATGCCGAGCAGATTGAATTGATAGATTCTGGAGACTAGCCATATGGCACGTTATTTCCGTCGTCGCAAGTTCTGCCGTTTCACCGCGGAAGGCGTTCAAGAGATCGACTATAAAGATATCGCTACGCTGAAAAACTACATCACCGAAAGCGGTAAGATTGTCCCAAGCCGTATCACCGGTACCCGTGCAAAATACCAGCGTCAGCTGGCTCGCGCTATCAAACGCGCTCGCTACCTGTCCCTGCTGCCGTACACTGATCGTCATCAGTAATCGGTCACGGTCCATTAATACGACTTTGAGAGGATAAGGTAATGCAAGTTATTCTGCTTGATAAAGTAGCAAACCTCGGTAGCCTGGGTGATCAGGTTAACGTTAAAGCGGGCTATGCTCGTAACTTCCTGGTACCACAGGGTAAAGCTGTTCCTGCTACCAAGAAAAACGTTGAATTCTTCGAAGCACGCCGTGCTGAACTGGAAGCCAAACTGGCTGACGTTCTGGCCGCTGCTAACGCACGTGCTGAAGCAATCAATGCACTGGGCACCGTTACCATCGCGTCTAAATCTGGCGACGAAGGTAAACTGTTCGGTTCCATCGGTACTCGCGACATCGCTGATGCAGTTTCTGCTGCTGGCGTTGCTGTTGCTAAGAGCGAAGTTCGCCTGCCGAACGGCGTTCTGCGTACCACTGGTGAGCACGAAGTTGACTTCCAGGTTCACAGCGAAGTATTCGCTAAACTGGTTGTAAACGTTGTTGCTGAGTAATTAATTACTCATCACCACGACAAGACGCCGGCCCTGTGCCGGCGTTTTGCTTTTTATCGCTCCTGCTTTAGCGCTGGTATGGTAGCTATTTCTCATACAATCCATGATAATAAATGAAACGTCATTTTAACTCTGGTGTATGGAATGGAAACTGCCTGCCCGGCTCCCGTCTTTGCCCGTAAACATGTTGCTTACGCCTGTGCAACGCTCTGTTGCCTGCTGTGGGGAAGTTCTTACCCCGCCATCAAAAACGGTTATGAACTTTTTCACATCGCGACCGACGATATCCCGTCGAAGATAGTCTTTGCTGGCTACCGGTTTCTGTTTGCCGGGCTGGTGTTGCTGCTTTTCGCGCTGGCGCAGCGTAAACCTATCGCACGCCTGAGCGGTCGCCAGTTCGGTCAGCTCACACTGCTGGGGCTCACGCAAACCTCCATCCAGTACGCCTTCTTCTACATCGGTCTGGCGTTCACGACGGGCGTGAAGGGGTCCATCATGAATGCGACAGGCACCTTCTTTAGCGTGTTACTGGCGCACTTTATCTATCAGAATGACCGCCTGAGCTATAACAAAACCATCGGCTGCGTGCTGGGCTTTATCGGCGTGATGCTGGTGAACTTCAACCACTCGCTGGCGGATTTCAGCTTTGTCTGGCAGGGCGATGGCTTTGTAGTGCTCGCCGCCTTTATCCTGTCGGCAGCCACGCTCTATGGCAAACGTATCTCACAAACGGTTGACCCTACGGTCATGACGGGCTGGCAACTGGCGATCGGCGGTGGCGCGCTGGTGGTGGGCGGCTATCTTACGGGTGGTCATTTAGCGATTGAGAGCACGACGGCGCTGGCGATCCTCGCGTATCTGGTATTCCTCTCATCCGTCGCTTTCGCTCTGTGGAGCGTGATTCTCAAATACAACCGCGTCAGTATGATTGCGCCGTTTAACTTCGTTATTCCGGTCGCGGGAACGGTGCTGTCCGCTATCTTCCTCGGTGAAAATATTCTGGAAGTGAAATACGCGGTGGCGCTGGTGCTGGTGTGCTCGGGGATTTGGTGGGTGAATAAGGTCAGCAAGAAATAAGGTCAGCCCGATGATGATGTCATCGGGCTAATGCATTACCGCGCGCGAATAAAACTGCCGTTCGGCTGGCGGGTAAACAGCACTTGTCCATTCCCGGTATCAATGGTTAGCCCCGTTACCACACCGCTGGCGTTCTGGCGAATTTGTACCATTTGGCCGTTTTGCAGGCTGCTCAGCGGCTTGCCTGCACCTTCGACCTGCGCCATCGCGTAAACATCGGTTGCCGGAAGATTGTGGTCGCGGAACAGCTGTGCCAGCGTTTTACCGGGTTCTACGCGGTAGGAGCGCCACTGCTGGTCGATGCCCTGATTTTCCTGGAACGGTTGCGTTTGCGGCTGGCTCTGCGCCTGTGGCTGCTCTTGCTCCTGCGGCTGTTCTTCAGGAACAGGTTCCGGCTCAACAGGAGCGACCAGGCCGGGATCGTTGCTCGGCGTCACCAGCTGCGTTTGCATTGGCGCGTTGTCGGGCTGTGGGCGTGATTGCGACTGCACATCGAGCTGCGCAGTGCGGCTTACCGGATCGGACGTTGTGTCGTCGTTTGACGGCAGCAGGAAGCCGATGATCACCGCCAGCGCAGCAATAATAATGCCGCGACGGTGCATGGTTGGTAGCGGGTCCATGATGCGAAGATTATCCGGCGCATGCCAAATCTTCACCAGCGTAGGTTTTAACTCAAATCGCCCGGGCATGGTTTTCCTCCTGCTCCGCGTCTTTTATTATCCTCGTCACGAGTATAGCTGGCTAACTGCCTGAACGGCGAGGCAAAGCGCGCTTTCGCAACACATCCTTAGGCAAGATCATTCTCCCAGCCTATTGTTTCTTTTTCCCCGCGATTTGTCATCTTTCCTGACACAAAGTTTACCGTTCAGGGCATGGCTGTTATGCTGCCCGCTACTTTATACCCGAAGAAAGGAAAGACAATGGCCACCCCGACTTTTGACACCATCGAAGCACAGGCAAGCTACGGCATCGGCCTGCAGGTAGGACAGCAGCTGAGCGAGTCCGGTTTGCAGGGCCTGCTGCCGGAAGCGCTGGTAGCTGGCATCGCTGACGCACTGGAAGGCAAACAGCCTGCTGTGCCTGTTGAAGCTGTGCACCGTGCGCTGCGTGAAATCCACGAACGTGCTGATGCTGTGCGTAAAGAACGTTTTGCAGCGATGGCGGCAGACGGTGTGAAATACCTGGAAGAAAACCGTGAAAAAGAAGGCGTGAACAGCACCGAATCCGGTCTGCAATTCCGCGTTCTGACTCAGGGCGAAGGCGCTATCCCGGCGCGCACCGACCACGTTCGCGTGCACTATACCGGTAAACTGATCGACGGCACCGTATTCGACAGCTCCGTTGCGCGCGGCGAACCGGCTGAATTCCCGGTTAACGGCGTTATCGCAGGCTGGATCGAAGCGCTGACCCTGATGCCGGTTGGCTCCAAATGGGAACTGACTATCCCTCATAACCTGGCCTACGGTGAGCGCGGCGCTGGTGCGTCCATTCCGCCGTTCAGCACCCTGGTCTTTGAAGTCGAGCTGCTGGAAATCCTGTAAGCTCGCGTCATCCCCTCTCCTTATGGTGAGGGGATACTTAAAATGAGTAGTAAATTCTTAAGTTAGACATTTGCTGGAGTTTTATCTTGCAAATACATCTATTGCGTGTATTTTTGTGACGTGATTCCCATAGTTGGAGTGATATAACACTCACTTTCAACATATAATTAACATTATATTCAAATCATAGTATTCATCCCGCCGATTCTTACCTAATATCGAGTCATCCTATTTTCGGGATCGTCTCATTAGATGAAATAAAGGCCACAAGAGCCTGCACAACACAGACAGAACCAACAGGAAGAAAATCACATGGTAGATCAGATAAAAGTCGCAGCCGACGAAGAACAGGCTCCGGCTGAACAATCGCTGCGGCGAAACCTCACGAACCGGCATATTCAGCTTATTGCAATTGGTGGCGCAATTGGTACCGGGCTGTTTATGGGTTCCGGGAAAACCATTAGTCTTGCCGGCCCGTCGATTATTTTTGTCTATATGATAATCGGCTTCATGCTCTTCTTCGTGATGCGTGCGATGGGCGAGCTGCTGTTATCCAACCTCGAATATAAATCTTTCAGCGACTTCGCCGCCGACCTGCTTGGCCCGTGGGCGGGCTATTTCACCGGCTGGACCTACTGGTTCTGCTGGGTGGTCACCGGCATGGCCGACGTTGTGGCGATAACCGCCTATGCGCAGTTCTGGTTCCCGGGGCTGTCGGACTGGGTGGCATCACTTGCCGTTGTCGTGCTGCTTTTGAGCCTGAACCTTGCTACCGTGAAGATGTTCGGTGAGATGGAGTTCTGGTTTGCGATGATCAAAATCGTCGCCATTGTGGGGCTGATTGTCGTCGGCCTGGTGATGATCCTGATGCACTTCCAGGCACCAAACGGCACCGAGGCCTCATTTGCGCACCTGTGGAATGACGGTGGCTGGTTCCCGAAAGGCATTAGCGGCTTTTTTGCAGGCTTCCAGATAGCGGTCTTCGCTTTCGTGGGGATTGAGCTGGTGGGTACGACGGCTGCGGAAACCAAAGACCCGGAGAAATCCCTGCCACGGGCGATCAACTCGATTCCGATTCGTATCATCATGTTCTACGTCTTCGCGTTGATCATCATTATGTCCGTGACGCCGTGGAGCTCTGTTGTCCCGGATAAGAGCCCGTTTGTAGAACTGTTTATGCTGGTCGGCCTGCCGGCGGCAGCAAGCATTATCAACTTCGTGGTGCTGACGTCAGCGGCGTCTTCCGCGAACAGCGGCGTATTCTCAACCAGCCGTATGCTGTTCGGCCTGGCGCAGGACGGCGTGGCACCGAAAGCGTTCGCCAAGCTCTCTAAACGCGCGGTACCGGCGAAAGGGCTGACCTTCTCCTGTATCTGCCTGCTGGGCGGCGTGGTGCTGCTGTATGTGAACCCAAGCGTGATCGCGGCGTTTACCATGATCACCACCGTCTCCGCGATTCTGTTTATGTTCGTGTGGACGATTATCCTGTGTTCTTACCTGGTGTATCGCAAACAGCGTCCTCATCTGCACGAGAAATCGATCTACAAGATGCCGCTGGGTAAAGTGATGTGCTGGGTCTGCATGGCGTTCTTTGCGTTCGTTATCGTTCTGTTGACGCTGGAAACCGATACCCGTCAGGCGCTGATCGTCACCCCGCTGTGGTTCGTGATTCTGGGGCTGGGCTGGATGTTCCTGAGAAAAAAAGCCATCGCCAAATAAGCTGATGGAAAATGTCAAAAAGGTGCTTAACGGCACCTTTTTTTATGTTTGCCTGATGGCAGGGGAAACATCAAGACAGGGGATTATTCACCCGCCAGCGCGCGCGGGAACAGCACGTTGTTTTCGAGGCTGATGTGTTCCATCAGGTCGTCGATCATCTCGTTGATACCGTTATACATCGCTTTCCAGGTGGTGCAGGCTTCGGGTGGAATGGTGACATTATTAGTGGTGTGCTTAATCACTTCCAGCAGTTCACCCGCTTCGTCGTGCTCGCTTTCCATCACGCTGATTGGCCCCATCGCCTGGCTGCCCATGCCCTGTTTGATCATCGGGAACAGAATCTGCTCCTCTTTCATCATGTGGCTGGAGAGCTCCTGATGCAGCATCGTCAGATATTTTGCCAGGCCTTTTGGCACGTTCGGTTTGTCGGCGTGTACGCGTTCGACTTTGGTGGCCTGTAAAATCAATTCCGGCAGTTGTTCACGGTGGCGATCGTGGTAGCGCGGAATAATGTAATCGATGATTTCACCCAGCGGGGCGGTACGCCAGTCTTTCTCAACCGGCTGCTCAGCCAGTTTTGCCAGCTCAGCCTCAATCACGTCAACGTCCAGTTCCTTGCGAGCCGCAGCGCGAGCCAGGGTTTGCTTACCGCCGCAGCAGTAGTCCATATCGTATTTACGAAACAGCGCAGATGCGCGCGGGATGGAGAGCGCCAGCTCACCTAAAGGTTGGTCGCGGAAGGCCATAGTCGTTACCTCGTCATCGATAATATAAGATGTATTTTAAATGCATCTTTAAGGCGAAGATATACCCCTTTGGGGGTGATCTTCCTCGGAACGGGGTGGCCTGATAAGCGCAGCGCCATCAGGCATTTGTTGTTTTCTGGCTCAACTCCCGCAGCGCAGGCTTAACGGGCTTTGCGCGTACCGCAATCACCACGCCCAGCACCAGCAGGGCAATTCCGCTCAGCGTCAGCAGCGGCGGTACGCTCTGGCGAAGTATGAAGGTATAAAGCAGCCCGGCCAGCGTCTCGAACACGATCAACGGCCCAAGGATGACGGTAGGTAAACGCTGGCTGGCGATGTTCCAGCACAGCGCGCCGACCCACGAGCAGAGCACGGCAATAGCGATCATCAGCGTAATAAACACCATCGGACGCGGGCCAAACGGCAGCGGAAAACCTTCAGGCTGGGTGCTCAGCCAGCCACAGGCGGCAAAATAACCCAGCAGCGACACCGGCAGCGTCACCAGCGCCTGCGCGGTGGCCCACATCATTGGGTGCTTATCCGGGTTTTCCCGTAGCCAGCGGGCGTTGCGCAGGGCATACCACGCCCAACACACCACCGAGACTAACGCCAGCGCAATACCGGATGCGTAGCGCGTCCAGTTGAAGTCCTGTAAGCCGTGGCTTAACTCGGCGATATTCACGCACGCCAGGCCAATACCAATGCAGATAAGCGCCGGAGCCAGTTTCGACCAGGCGAGTTTGCCGTCGCGCTGGCTGTAGAGCAGATTAGCAAAAACCGGAATAACCACGGGCAGTGTGCCGATGATCATGGTTGAGACGGGCGCGCCGGTGCGCTGAATCGCGCTCGCCAGACACACGTAATAAATCAGGTTGCCCATCATAGTCAGCGCCAGGGCGGTAAACCAGTCGCGCCGGTTGAGCTGCTTTAGCCTTGTGCGCCCCAGCCATGCCAGCGGCAAGGCGATAAGCCCCAGCGCCAGATAACGCCCGGTCGATTGCAGCACCGCAGGATATTCCGGCACGATCAACGGCCCGACAAAAATCAAACCCCACGTCAGCCCCGCCAGCAGAGCGTACAGCACACCACTAATCATTTTCACATCCACATTGACCACTGTTCGCCACAGTGTAGGCGGGTGCAGGGCGGGAATATTGTACCGGATTGCGCATTAGCGCCTGGCAACCTGCTTCTGGTAGCGCACCGGAGTGATGCCGTAGCGCCGGGTAAAGGCGCGGGTGAGATGCGACTGATCGGTAAGGCCTGTGGCCGCCGCCACCTCGGCCGCAGGCATGCCGTGGGTCAGAAACGCTTTCGCGCGCCACAGGCGGATCGCCATCAGCATTTGATGCGGAGTGACGTGGAAATGCGCTTTAAACTGGCGCTGAAAATGATACGGGCTTAGCGCCACGACCTGCGCCAGTTCGTCGAGTGTCACGGGCTGCATGTAGTTATCGTGCAGATAGTCGCGAACCTGGTCGAAGCGATGGCTGGCTTCCGCACTCTGCGGCGCATGATGGGCGAAGGGGCGGAAGGTATCAATAAGATCGAGCAGAACGCCTTGTTGAGCCAGCGGATCGCGGGTATGCCACAACTGATAAATCTGCTGGCCGATAAGCTGCGAGCGCTGCGGGTCATGGCGCAATACATCGCTAAACCACCAGTGACGGACACCGGTGATCTCTTCAAGCTGCGTCGGGTCGAGGTAAATCATGCGATAACGCCAGCCGTCGGCGGTTTCCGCTTCACCGGTATGGAGTTCGTCGGGGTTCATGGTGACAATCGAATTCACCGATGCCACATACTGGCTGCCGCGATAGCGAAAACGCTCCGCGCCCAGCTCAATGGTGCCGATGCCGAAGGCTTCATGCGTATGCGGTTCGAAGGCGTAGCGCGAGATATGTGCGTGATACAGCTCCACCCCCGGCACCTGCGGCAGGTGTCGGAAGTTGGCGCTGTCTTTTTCGTCTGTGAAGTGGTCTGGTACGCCCTGCACGGATAGGCTCCTCCGGTATCATCTTTTCATTATCGAAGATGACCCGGAGGGACGCTACAAAAATTAACCAAATAGTAACCTTCAGAGGATACCTTTGACGCTCTCAGCAAGTGTCGTGGTTGGGCGGCCAATCAGTTTACTCAGCGTTTTGCTGTCATCAAACAGACCGCCTTTTGACGCGCCAGTATCCGAATCCGCCAGCATATCCGCCAGACCCGCAGGCAGACCAACCCCTTTCAGCGCGGCAGCGAAATCGGCTTCGCTCAGGTTCTGATAGGTAACCGGTTTGCCACTCTGTTTGGTCAGTTCCGCTGCCAGCTGTGTCAGCGTCCAGCCGCTGTCGCCCGCCAGTTCATAAACCTGGCCTTCATGCCCTGTCTCACTTATCACGCGCGCGGCGGCTGCCGCATAATCGGCGCGCGTTGCGGAGGCAATTTTGCCGTCGCCTGCCGCGCCAATAAATACGCCATGTTCCAGCGCTGCCGGGGCGCTGGCAAGATAGTTCTCGGTATACCAGCCATTGCGCAGCAGTGTGTAAGCGATGCCGGAATCAGCCAGCATTTTCTCGGTTTCAACGTGTTCATCAGCGAGGCCGAGCGGGGAGGTATCCGCATGTAGCAGGCTGGTGTAAGCGATAAATTTCACGCCCGCCGCCTTCGCCGCGTTAATCACGTTGCGATGCTGCGGGGCACGCTGGCCCACTTCGCTGGAAGAGATCAGCAGCAGTTTTTCCACACCCTGAAGGGCCGATTTCAGCGCGGCTTCATCGCTGTAGTCGCCCTGGCGTACGTGAATGCCCTGCGCAGTCAGTGCCTGTGCTTTTGCCGGGTTACGCACGATAGCCACAACAGTGCTCGCAGGAACGGTTTTCAGTAAGGATTCGATAACATGCTGGCCCAGTTGGCCGGTTGCGCCGGTAATTGCGATCATGGGAAGTCTCCATCGGTTTGTCTTGTGTTTGAATACGCTAACACCTAAACTTACTTTTAGTAAGTACGTACAAAAAGGTAAGTGTAAAATGAGTCAGGTGAGCCTGTCGCAACAACTGAAAGAGGGTAATCTCTTCGCCGAACAGTGCCCGTCGCGCGATGTGCTGAAACACGTCACCAGCCGCTGGGGCGTATTGATTCTGGTCGCGCTGCGCGAAGGCACGCACCGTTTTAGCGATCTGCGACGCAAAATGGGCGGGGTGAGTGAAAAGATGCTCGCCCAGTCGTTACAGGCGCTGGAGCAGGATGGTTTTCTCAACCGCATCGCCTATCCGGTCGTACCGCCGCATGTGGAGTATAGCCTTACGCCGCTGGGTGAGCAGGTGAGTGAGAAGGTTGCCGCGCTGGCCGACTGGATTGAGCTGAATTTGCCAGAAGTGCTGGCGGTGCGGGATGACCGTGCGGCATAAATGCCGGATGGCGCTGCGCTTATCCGGCCTACAAAATCATTCCCTGTAGGCCGGATAAGGCGAAGCCGCCACCCGGCGTTGCATTACTTCCTCAAATCCACCTGATAAATCGCAAAGCCGATATCATCGGTCGCGACCTGCTTCATCGGATACTGCGCCTTCTGTTTAATAAACGCCGCCGCTTTCTCAGAAGGCGAGGTTTCAAAGCGAATATCCAACGCGGCCTTGCTGGCAATCGGCGCTAAGCGCCAGTTGTTATCCGCCGCCGGGTGAATAGCGCCTGCACGTTTCGATTCGGCACTTATCCAGCTGGCCAGCACGGAACGGTTCTCATCCGGTGAGGCGAACGCGATATGCCCGTCGCCCGTGCCCGCGAACTTGCCGCCGTAAGCGCGATAGTTATTGGTCGCCACCAGGAACGTTGCGTTCGGGTCGATCGGTTTCCCTTTAAATTTCAGATCTTTCACGCGCTCCGCTTTTGGGTTCACCGTCTGGCATTCACCGTCGTAGCGTGCCGGTTGGCTGACATCAATTTGATACGTCACGCCGTCAATAACGTCAAAGTTATAGGTGCGGAAGCCATCCCAGTTGATGAGCGACTGCGGTTTGGTGCTGGTCGGGTCAATCTGGTTAAACTGTCCGGCTGAACACTCCAGCCACTCTTTCACCTCTTTACCGCTGGCTTTCACCACGACCAATGTGTTCGGATAGAGATACAGATCGGCGGCGTTACGGAAAGTCAGTTGCCCTTTCTCAACCTCGACATAGCTCGCCGGGTCGTTCTTACGTCCACCGGCTTTAAACGGCGCGGCGGCGGAAAGCACCGGCAGTTTTGCCAGATCCGGATCGCCCTGAATATAGTGCTCGACGTAGGCTTTCTGCGCCATATTGACGACCTGCACGGTCGGATCGTCCTGCACCAGCGACAGGAAACTGTACATATTGTCGGACGATTTTCCGATAGGCTTGCTGACAAACTCGCGCGTGGCGTCGTGATCCGCTTTTAAGATTTCAACCAGCTTGCTGTCTTCCGCCGCCAGCGATTTCTTCGCCGCCGTATCGTAGATTGGGCGTGCTTCCGCTTTCGACGAGGTGATCTGCCATTTGCCGCTGTCATTATTCAGCACCAGATCGACCACGCCCAGATGGTCGCCCCACATTCCGGGCATCACCGCAGGCACACCGTTCAGCGTTCCTTTATCAAGGTCCACGCCTTTGATATCCGCAAAATCTTTCCCCGGAAAAACGGCATGCGCGTGGCCAAACATAATCGCATCGACGCCCGGCACTTCACTGAGATAGTAAACGGAGTTCTCCGCCATCGCCTGATACGGGTCGGCAGAGAGCCCGGAGTGGGCAATTACGACCACCACATCCGCACCGTTTTTACGCATCTCTGGCACATAGTGGCGGGCGGTTTCGGTGATGTCGTTGACTGTCACTTTGCCGTCTAGATTGGCTTTATCCCACGTCATGATTTGCGGCGGCACAAAACCGATATAGCCGATACGCAGCGTATGCGTTGCGCCGTCTTTATCTTTCACCGTGGTTTCTTTTATCAGATAGGGTGTAAAAAGCGGTTTCTTGCTCTTAACGTCGATGATATTGGCGTTAATATACGGAAACTTCGCGCCTGCGATGGCCTTATGAAGGAAGTCCAGCCCATAGTTAAACTCATGGTTGCCCAGGTTTCCCACCACGTAATCGAGCGTGTTCATCGCCTTATAAACCGGATGCGTATCCCCGGCTTTTAAGCCTTTGGCTGCTGCGTAGTCGCCCATCGGGCTGCCCTGAATCACATCGCCGTTATCCACCAGCACGCTGTTGGCGGCCTCCGCGCGGGCGGCATTAATTAAACTGGCGGTGCGGACCAGTCCGAATTTCTCGGTGGCAGAATCTTTGTAATAGTCGAAATCCATCATATTGCTGTGCAAATCAGTGGTTTCCAGAATGCGGAGATCGACCGTGGCGGCGTTGACGCTGGCAGCAATCAGCGTGGCCAGGAGCGTTGCGCTAAACTTAATCATCAGGGGGCGTCCTTTTCAGATCCAGGGCACATAAGAAAATGTATGTACATTCTGTTGCTTACGAGAATGTGAATCATGCCAGAAAAGGATGACCGGAAACCGGCAGCGCTTCACAGATATCCTGACCCGGCGTCGCCGATGGGAATGGCGCAATGCGTGACGATGCGATATAAATAAAACAACGAGTTAACACCACTGCAATCTCAACGAGGTGGAGAATGTTAGAACAAGTATGTCAGCTTGCACGGAACGCGGGCGATGCCATTATGCAGGTTTATGATGGAGCGCTACCGATGGACGTTGCCAGCAAGAAAGACGATTCTCCCGTCACGGCAGCGGATATTGCGGCGCACCATGTGATTGTTAACGGCCTCAAAGCGCTGGCGCCTGACATTCCGATTCTGTCGGAAGAGGACCCGCCGGGCTGGGATGTGCGTCAGCACTGGCAGCGCTACTGGCTGGTGGACCCACTGGATGGCACCAAAGAATTTATTAAGCGCAACGGCGAATTCACCGTCAATATCGCCTTGATTGAGCACGGTAAGCCGGTACTGGGCGTGGTGTACGCGCCGGTCACGAAGGTGATGTACAGCGCAGCCGAAGGCAAAGCGTGGAAAGAAGAGTGCGGCGTGAGTAAACAAATTCACGCCCGCGATGCACGCCCGCCGCTGGTGGTGATTAGCCGTTCGCACAGTAGCGATCCGGAACTCGCTGAATATTTACAACAGTTGGGTGAGCATCAGACCACCTCTATTGGCTCATCGCTCAAGTTCTGCCTGGTCGCAGAAGGGCAGGCGCAGCTCTACCCGCGTTTTGGGCCGACCTGCGTCTGGGATACTGCCGCAGGGCACGCGGTGGCCGTTGCCGCCGGGGCGCGGGTTCACGACTGGCAGGGGAAAACCCTCGATTACACGCCGCGTGAATCCTTCCTCAACCCCGGCTTCCGCGTCGCTATTTTTTAAGTAATGTGTGCAGCAGGGTAACCACCTGCTGCACTTCATCCTGCGTCAACGCGCCATCTTTTGCCCACTGCACGCGGCCGTCTTTATCCAGCACCGCAATCGCTGAACTCTCTTCTTCCAGTTGCCAGGCTTTCATCACCACGCCGTTGCTGTCGACCACAATCTGCGACCATGGGAAGAGCTTTTTATTGCTCTCCAGACTGTTACGCACAAACATTCCGGTGCCCGGAATGGCGTCGTCGGTGTTGACGATGGTGGTGGTCTGGTAGCGGTCATGCGGCAGGTTCGCCGCTTTAATGGCTTCAATCAGCCCGGCATTCTTCTCTTTGGCGGAAGTGCGTCCGGCAATATGTTGCACCACTCGCACTTTTCCAGGAAGCTGCGCGCTATTCCAGCTTTTGTAGCTAAACTTATCATTGTCGAGCATCAATTCACCGCGATCGGCAACGCCTACCGCAGGTACGCGTTCACCCTCTTTCAGTGCGTGGGCGGACGCCATCAACGGCATTAACAGGCATGAAATGGCCAACAGAGAACGTAAGGTCATGGTGTGTCCTTCTTTTTATGCAGGTGATCCGACCACTTGGCCGATGCTTTTAAGCATAAGTGCTATTGATATGTTTTTCCCGCAAGGTTAGTGCCACTTTGTGGCGGAACGCACATAACCGCAGTAAATCGAAGGCTTATACTGTATTCATCGTATAGCTGAAAAGAAAATTCTCAATTATTGTAATAAAAAGGTAAATAAAGCTCCCTATACTAGGGTAGCTCTGTGGTTATGGACTATAGTTAACGGGTATTTAACATTGCGCCCCGGAGCGTTGAACCAAATTTGGAATCAACAAGGGCGTTATACTCGCAGGAGATAAGAATGAAAATTTTCCAACGCTACAACCCGCTTCAGGTGGCAAAGTACGTAAAAATCCTGTTCCGTGGACGGTTGTACATCAAGGACGTTGGTGCTTTTGAGTTTGATAAGGGGAAAATTTTGCTCCCCAAGATTAAGGACAAGCAGCACTATTCTGTGATGTCCGAGGTCAACCGCCACGTTATGCGTCTGCAAACCGAGATGGCATAACGGCAGCTAGCGGCAGAAAAGCAAACGGCTCCCAATGGGAGCCGTTGATGTTTTCAGGGAAGCGATTTATGCCGCTGTACCTTTCTCTTCGATTTCAGCCTGTTTTGGCACTAACATCGTAGGCTTGTTATCAATGCGCGTGACCAGCAGCTGGTCGATGCGGTAGTTATCAATATCCACCACCTCGAACTTGTAGCCGGAGAACTTCACCGCATCGGTGCGTTTCGGGATTTTACGCAGCATAAACATCATGAAGCCGCCGATGGTTTCATAGTTGCCAGACTGTGGGAAGTCGTCGATATCCAGCACACGCATCACGTCGTCAATCGGCGTGCCGCCGTCGATGAGCCATGAATTTTCATCGCGCGCCACGATCTGCTCTTCCAGGCCCTGGCCGACCAGGTCGCCCATCAGGGTGGTCATCACGTCGTTCAGGGTGATGATGCCCACCACCAGCGCGTATTCGTTCATGATAACCGCGAAGTCTTCACCCGCCGTTTTGAAGCTTTCCAGCGCTTCAGAAAGGGTCAGCGTGTCCGGCACAATCAGGGTATTGCGGATCTGCACCCCGCTGTTCAGCGCCATGCTTTGGTTTGCCAGCACGCGGTTCAGCAGATCTTTCGAATCGACATAACCAATGATGTGGTCGATATCTTCGTTACACACCAGGAACTTAGAGTGAGGATGCTCGGCCACTTTGTTTTTCAGGCTCTGCTCATCTTCATGCAGGTCAAACCAAATCACGTTTTCGCGCGACGTCATGGAAGACGGCACGGTACGTGATTCCAGCTCAAACACGTTCTCAATCAGTTCGTGTTCTTGTTTACGCAGCACACCCGCCAGCGCACCCGCTTCCACCACCGCATAAATGTCGTCAGACGTAATATCGTCTTTACGCACCATCGGCAGTTTGAAAATACGGAAGATGTTGTTGGCGAGGCCGTTGAAGAACCAGACCAGCGGACGGAAGACCAGAAGACAGAAGCGCATCGGGTTGATGATGCGCAAAGCCACGGCTTCCGGCGAAATCATACCGATGCGCTTCGGCGTCAGGTCGGCGAACAGAATAAACAGGCCGGTCACCAGCGAGAAGGAGAGAATAAAGCTCAGCTGCTCGGCGAGCTCAGGAGACATGTAATTCAAAAACAGGCTGTGGAACGCCGGTGAGAATGCCGCATCGCCCACGATACCGCCTAAAATGGCGACCGCGTTAAGGCCAATTTGCACCACGGTGAAGAACATACCGGGGTTTTCCTGCATTTTCAGGATGCGTTGCGCATTCACATTGCCTTCATCGGCCAGCAGCTTGAGTTTGATTTTACGGGAGGCAGCCAGCGAGATCTCGGATATCGAGAAAAAGGCGCTGACGGCAATCAGGCAAAGTATTACTAAAATACTGTTTAACATATCTTATCCGACCGTTAAGGCCAGATCCTCGGAAGGGAAGTTGAACGTCGTGTGGAATACACTAAAAACCGGTCCGAAGGCACTGGACCGGCGAATTCGCAGCTAGTATAGCGTAAAAGAGTGTAAATTCGCCAGTGGGCGCATTTTGCTTAGCGGGGAAGGTCAATCCAGCGACGCTGCGCCGAGGATTGATAAAGGGCGTTGACCATTCTCAGCGATACCGCCGCATCGTGAATATCGGCCCCGCCGTATTGCGTCGGGTCGAGGATTGCCGCATAGAAATCGTTTATTGCCTGGCGGTGGCTGTCGCCCCAGTAGCGTTTGACGTTGCCGTGCGGCAGCTCGTCATTAACGAGCGCCGTGCGTTGCTCATCGACCACCTGCCAGAGCGTGCTGCGTTCGAGCTGTAAGAATCCGCGCTCAAAGTGGATCTCCAGCGCCAGTGGGGAATCGGTGGTGTAGCAGTTGGTGGCGTAGAAAATGCCGCGCGCGCCGTTGTTGAACTCCATCGTTGCCATCGCCGAATCTTCGGTTTCGATAAGCGATTCGAGCAGGCTGGTTTCCACCACACCCTTAATGCGCCGCACGCCGCCGGCAAACCACTGCATCAAATCCAGCGTATGAATCGCCTGATTTATCAACAGGCTGCCGCCCTCCGTAGCCCAGCGACCACGCCACGGGCTTTCGTTATAGTACGTGCCGTGGCGATGCCAGGTCAGGCTGGCTTTGACGCTTAACATGTTGCCGAGCGTTCCATTCTGGATAATCTGGCGGATGCGCTGGCTGGTGGGGTTAAGGCGATTCTGGTAGCAGACCGCAAGCTGCGTATCGGCACGCTCGACCGCAGCCTGGATCTGCGCCAGTTCACTCCCATTCATGACGACAGGCTTTTCACTAAAGACGTGTTTGCCCGCCGCCAGTGCGGCGATAATCATCTCCCGGTGCAGATTATGGGGTGTACAGATGTGCACCACATCGACGTCTGCATCGGCCAGCAGGTCGCGGTAGTCGGCGTAAAAGCGGCAATTATACTTTTCTGCCAACGCCCGGCCCTTGTCAACATCCGTATCAACAAGTGCGTACAACCGGGCTTGCGGGTGCTGGAGTATCGGGTCTGCATGGCAACCATGAATGGAGCCTGCGCCGATAATCGCTGCATGAATGGGTCCCATAGTGCCTCCGTTAGGCCTGAGCGTTGGCCAGCATTTGCGCCTTCACGCACAGCTCGGCGGCTTTAAACGTGTGTTCCTGGGTCATGGCATTTTCGGTGCGGTTCAGGCAATCGAGAATCAACTGGCCGAAGTAGGGGAAGCCTACTTTACCCGCCACCGGATAGCGGAACTCGCCCTCTTTGTTGACCAGATAAACCACATCCTGCTCCTGACGGGTGATATCGACATACTTGCGAATTTCGATATAGCCCTCGGTGCCCAGCAGCGTCAGACGGCCGTCGCCCCAGCTTGAAAGGCCGTCCGGTGTGAACCAGTCGCAGCGGAAATAGCCGGTTGCGCCGTTGTCGCCCGCCAGCATCGCGTCGCCGAAATCTTCAAACAGCGGATACTGCGGATGATTAACGTTGCGCACCTGGCTTGCCACCACGCGCGCGTTGCGGTTGCCGGTATAAAAGAGGAATTGCTCAATCTGATGGCTGCCGATATCGCACAGAATGCCGCCGAACAGGGCTTTATCGTAGAACCATTCCGGGCGTCCTTCGCCTTCACGGTGCGGGCCAACGCCGAGGGTTTGCATTACGCGGCCAATCGCCCCTTGTTCCACCAGTTGCCCGGCGAAGACGGCGCTTTCAACGTGCAGGCGTTCGCTGTAATACACCGCGTATTTACGCCCGGTTTCCAGCACTTTGCGTTTTGCCTGTTCCAGTTGCGCAAGGGTGGTCAGGGGCGCTTTATCGGTGAAATAATCTTTGCCTGCATCCATCACTTTCAGGCCCAGCGGGCAGCGCTCAGAAGGCACGGCGGCACCAGCAACCAGCTGCACGCTGGCATCGGTCAGAATGGTTTCCAGAGAATCAGCCACCTTCACCTGCGGATACTGCTCGACGAATTTTGCCACCTTCGCCGGGTCGGGATCGAACACCCACTTCAGCGTTGCACCCGCTTCAATCAAGCCGTTACACATGCCGTAGATATGGCCGTGATCCAGCGCGGCGGCGGCAATGATAAATTCACCCGGCGCAACCACCGGCTGCGGTTTGCCCACCGGGGCGTAGTTCATTCCGTCTTTGATGCTCATTGTTGCTCCTGTTGGTGCCTGCCTTTATGTCGGGTGGCGCTGCGCTTACCCGACCTACAATCTGTATTTCGTAGGCCCGGTAAGCGAAGCGCCACCGGGCAATTCCGCTTACCAGGTTCCGGACGCGTCCAGGGTTTTACTCTCGACGTTTTTATCCACTGACGTTGCAATGCGCTCATCCAGCAGCTGTTTGAACAGTGCTTCATCCAGCGGCAGATCGACCCAGTTGTCCGTCCAGGTGGAAAGGTGCATTGCGTTAGAGAGCGTCAGGCCGCGAATGCCTTCCTGACCGGGTGCCAGCAGCGGCGTACCGTGCAGCACGGCGGCAGCGAAGTTGGTTGTGATCACGTGATGATCGCTGCACTCCGGTGCCACCGGAATAGTCACTTCCCAGCACTCCGGTTCGCCAAAGCCGTTTTGCCAGCGGGCGTTGAATTCGGTTTCCGATTCGCGCAGTCGCCAGAAACGCAGCTTGCCCTCTTCAACCACCACTTTGCCGCGATCGCCGGCGATTTCCAGGCGGTTCGTACCGGGGGCTTCTGCGGTGGTGGTGATAAACACGCCCGTCGCACCGTTGGCGTACTCCGCGTAAGCGGTGACTTCGTTTTCGACTTCAATCTGGCGATGTTTGCCGAACTGGCAGAACGCGCGCACGCGAACGGGCATACCGACCAGCCATTGCCAAAGGTCAAGCTGGTGCGGGTCCTGGTTGAGCAGCACGCCGCCGCCTTCGCCTTTCCAGGTGGCGCGCCAGCCGCCGGAGTTGTAGTAGCTTTGTGAGCGATACCAGTTGGTGATTATCCAGTTAGAACGGCGAATTTCGCCCAGTTCGCCGCTGTCGATTAGGTCTTTCACTTTCTGATACAGCGGGTTAGGGCGCTGGTTGAACATCATGCCGAACACCACATTGCAGCCGCGCGCGAATTCGTTCATCTCGCGTACCTGCGCGGTGTACACGCCAGCCGGTTTTTCGCACAGCGTATGAATGCCCAGGTGCATCGCCATCATCGACAAACGCGGATGCTCGTAGTGCGGTGTAGAGACAATCACCGCGTCAATCAGCCCGCTTTGCAGCATCTCCTGCGCATCGCTAAACAGCGCGACTTCTTCGCCCACTAAAGCGCGAATGGTCGCGTGTTTTTCAGGATTGTTGTCGCACACTGCCGTCAGGCAGGCCTCTTTGACCGTTCCCGCCAGCAGATAGCGGGCGTGAACCGTACCGATATTCCCCACACCAATAATGCCAAACCGTACCTTCTTCATGCTGTACCTTGCGTCGTAAAAAGGGTTGATGTCTGCAACATAGAAAAGGTGAAACGGGGCGACAAACGGATTTTGTGAGAATGCTCGCAGGGAAAGCAGGAATATGGGCGAAAGGGTAAAAAAAGGTTTTAAAATCAGCTTACTGGTTCTGCAAATATTTGCAGAATTTGATTGCGAGCGAGATCACATCATGTCCGGTAAGCTGAAAATGAAGCAGATCGCCACCCAAACGGGCTACTCCATCAGCACCGTTTCACGCGTGCTGAGCGGGAAATCGTACACCAGTGAAAAAGCGCGGGCGGCGATAGTGAAATGCGCGCGCCGTTTAGGTGTGCTGGAAGAGATGGCGAGCGGGCGTTTGCTGATTAATGGCATCGCCGTGTTTGCGCCGGCGCGTACGTTTACCGCCAACGGCGACACCTTTTATCAGGAAGTGACCAAAGGCATTGCTGACGCGGTGGCCCCGCACGATGTGTATCTCTCCTGGTGCGGGCTGGAGGAGCGGCAGGCGGACATTCGTCTTTTTCTCGATAAGACCGGCAGTAAGCACATCAACGCGATCATTATTATCGGCACCGACGACCCAACTATCTTTAAGCTCGCAGCCAGTCTGAATAAACCCTGCGTGCTGATTAACTCTCATGACAAAGAGATGGCGCTCGATGCGGTATCGCCGGATCACCACGCCATTGGTTACAGTGCGCTGCGTCATCTGTTTGAGAACGGGCATCGGCGCGTGTTATCGCTCACCTGCCTGCGGCGCGAAACGCTCTATACGCGTCTGGAAGGGATAAAACAGGCTTATCGCGACTACCACGTTCCGTTTGATCCCGAGCAGTCTTTGATTGTGACGGAAGGATTTTCTGCTCACGAAGCGGAACAGGCGCTGGACGCCTGGCTGAGTAGTCACCCACGCGGCCTCTGGCCAGAGGCGATTTTCCCCGGAAGTTCAGGGATGACGGTGGGCGTGCAGCGCGTGCTGACGCGTCATGGTCTGCGCGTGCCGCAGGATATCTCGCTGTTGACCACTGATTTTAGCTGGCACCTGAGAAATGCCTCAGTGACGGGCGTTGAAGTGCCGTGTCGGGAACTCGGGATTGAGGCCGTTCACCTGTTGCAAACGCGGCTGAATCGCCCGCAGGCCCCCATTTTCAACCTGCTGTTGCAGGGTAAAATGCGCGAAGCGGGCAGCGTGGTCAGCGCCACGCGGCATACGGCCCGCGCGGCGATTTCTCCGTAGCGTTATGCCAGCTGAGGCGGCAGGCAGACGCCAATTCCACCGATACCGCAGTAGCCATACGGGTTTTTGTGCAGATACTGCTGGTGGTCATCTTCCGCGTAGTAGAACGGTTTGGCGGTGGCGATTTCCGTGGTAATGCGACGATCGTCGCCCGCACTTTTCATTGCGGCCTGGAAGCGTTCGGCGCTGGCGTGCGCTTCGCGCTCCTGCTCCGGCGTCAGCACATAAATCGCTGAGCGATATTGTGTACCGTGGTCATTGCCCTGCTGCATGCCTTGCGCCGGGTCGTGATTTTCCCAGAATACCTGCAACAGTTGTGCATAGCTGATAACGGACGGGTCATAGACCACGCGTACCGCCTCGGTGTGTCCGGTCTGCCCGGAGCAGACTTCGCGGTAGGTCGGATTCGGCGTGTAACCGCCGCTGTAGCCAGCCGCCGTGCTGTATACGCCAGGAAGCTGCCAGAACAGGCGCTCAACGCCCCAAAAGCATCCCATCGCGAAAATAGCCACTTCCATTCCATCCGGAATATTCGTCATTGAGTGACCGTTAACGGCGTGTAACGTATCTACAGGCATCGGTGTATTGCGTCCGGGGAGCGCATCCGATTGAGACACAAGGTGATTTTTCTCAAATAAGCTCATAGGACGGTCTCCAGATTACGGGATGAGCAGTTAAGGTTGTAACCAGGCGTGAGTTTTAACACAATAAACACGCCGAATACGTCTAGATTTAAACATAAGAATAATTTGGGGTGTTGTCTCTTTTTCAACCCGAGAACGTTTAGGGTTATTAAAAACAGAGCGCCATACGTATGAGCAGGGAATCGGTTGATACGTATCCGACGCCGTTATTGCCGTGGAAAGGCTTTCGTTTCCATTGGGGTGGAAACAGGATATTCAGGAGAAAATGTGCGACAAATCCGCCAGTTATGTGTGGTCGGTTTACTGCTGACCAGCGGTGTTGCCAGTGCAGCGAATATACGTTTGCAGGTTGAAGGACTTTCAGGGCAACTGGAAAAAAACGTTCGAGCGCAGCTCTCGACAATTCAGGGTGATGAGGTCACGCCAGATCGCCGTTTTCGCGTACGCGTCGATGACGCCATCCGTGAAGGCTTAAAAGCGCTTGGTTATTACGAACCGACGATTGATTTTGAACTGAAACCACCGCCGGCAAAAGGGCGTCAGGTGCTACTGGCGAAAGTCACGCCGGGTGAACCGGTGCGCATTGGCGGCACCGACGTGATTCTGCGCGGTGGCGCGCGCACCGATAAAGATTATCTCGCGCTGCTGAAAACGCGTCCGGCGATTGGCTCGGTGCTCGATCACAGCGATTACGACGATTTCAAAAAAGGCTTAACCAGCGTTGCGCTGCGTCGCGGCTATTTTGATAGCGAATTCAAAAAGAGCCAGCTTGGTATCGCGCTCGATCGCCATCAGGCGTTCTGGGATATCGATTATGACAGCGGCGAGCGCTATCGTTTCGGCGCGGTCACTTTTGAAGGCTCGCAGATTCGTGAAGAGTATTTGCAGCATCTCGTGCCGTTTAAGCAGGGCGATTATTACCAGTCCAGCGATCTGGCAGAGCTGAACCGCCGCCTGTCGGCGACCGGCTGGTTTAAATCGGTGATTGTCGCGCCGGAATTCGAAAAATCACGCAAAACGAAAGTCTTACCGCTGCATGGCGTGGTTTCGCCGCGCAGTGAAAACACCATCGAAACCGGTGTCGGCTACTCGACGGACGTCGGGCCGCGCGTGAAGGCCACGTGGAAAAAACCGTGGATCAACTCCTATGGGCATAGCCTGACGACCAGCGCCAGCGTCTCCGCACCTGAGCAGATCCTCGATTTCAGCTACAAGATGCCGCTCTTAAAGAACCCGCTTGAACAGTATTATCTGGTGCAAGGGGGCTTTAAGCGCACCGACCTGAACGATACGGAAGCCGACTCCACCACGCTTGCGCTGTCGCGCTACTGGGACCTCTCCAGCGGCTGGCAGCGGGCGATTAACCTGCGCTGGAGCTTCGACCACTTTACCCAGGGTAACGTCACCAACACCACCATGCTGTTTTATCCGGGCGTGATGATCAGCCGTACCCGCTCGCGCGGCGGCCTGATGCCGACCTGGGGCGATTCCCAACGGTACTCCATCGACTACTCCAACACCGCCTGGGGCTCAGACGTTGACTTCAGCGTCTGGCAGGCGCAAAACGTCTGGATTCGGACCTTATACGACAAACACCGCTTTGTAATGCGCGGCAACCTCGGCTGGATTGAAACCGGCGATTTCGACCGGGTTCCGCCGGATCTGCGTTTCTTCGCCGGGGGCGACCGCAGTATTCGTGGCTACAAATACAAATCGATCTCGCCGGAATACGATGACGGCAAGCTGAAAGGGGCTTCTAAACTGGCGACGGGCTCGGTTGAGTACCAGTACAACGTCACCGGTAAATGGTGGGGCGCGGTCTTTATGGACGGCGGCGAAGCGGTGAGCGATATCCGCCGCAGCGACTGGAAAACCGGCGCGGGCGTCGGCGTTCGCTGGCAGTCTCCTGTGGGCCCGGTCAAGCTCGACGTTGCCGCACCGCTGGGCGACAAAGACGAGCATGGATTACAGTTCTACATCGGTCTGGGGCCTGAATTATGAGTTTATGGAAGAAGATAAGCCTCGGCGTACTGATTTTTATCGTGCTGCTTATCGGCGCGGTGGCGTTCCTGATTGGCACCACCAAAGGTTTGCATCTGCTGTTTAATGCTGCGAACCGCTGGGTACCGGGGCTGGAGATCGGCCAGGTGACCGGCGGCTGGCGCAATCTGACACTGAAAAACGTGCGCTACACCCAGCCAGGTGTGGCGGTGAACGCGGGTGAGTTTCATCTGGCGGTGAAAACCGAATGCCTGTGGAGCAGCAGCCTGTGCGTGGACGACATCGGCCTGCGTGACGTCAACGTCGCCATCGACAGCAGCAAAATGCCGCCGTCCGCACCGGCGGCGGAAGAGGAAGAGAGCGGCCCGCTGAATCTCTCCACGCCATATCCCATTACCCTTAGCCGCGTGTCGCTCAACAATGTGAATATCAAAATCGACGACACCACCTTGTCGGTGATGGATTTCATGACCGGGCTGAACTGGCAGGAGAAAAACCTGACGCTGACGCCAACCACGCTGCAAGGGCTGCTGATCGCCCTGCCGAAAGTGGCGGACGTGGCGCAGAAAGAGGTGGTTGAGCCGAAGATTGACAACCCGCAGCCGCAGGAAAAACCGCTCGGCGAGACGATGAAAGATCTCTTCTCGAAACCGGTGCTGCCGGAGATGACCGATGTGCATCTGCCGCTCAATCTGAATATTGAATCTTTCAGCGGCGAGCAACTGCGCATCACCGGCGATACGGACCTGACGGTGTACAAGATGCTGCTGAAGGTGAGCAGCATCGACGGCAATATGAAGCTGGACACGCTGGATATCGATTCCAGCCAGGGCACGGTAAATGCCACCGGCACTGCGCAACTGACCAACGACTGGCCGGTGGATATCACCCTCAACAGCACGCTGAACATTGACCCGCTGAAGGGCGAGAAAATCAAGCTCAAGCTGGGCGGTGATGTGCGTAAGCAACTGGAACTGGGTGTGAATCTCTCCGGCCCGGTGGATATGTCACTGCGCGCGCAAACGCAACTGGCCGAAGCCGGGTTGCCGCTGAATCTGGAAGTGACCAGCAAGCAGCTGTACTGGCCATTTACCGGTGAGAAGCAGTTCCAGGCCGACGATCTGAAACTGAAACTCAGCGGCAAAATGACCGACTACACGCTGTCGTTCGCGACGGCGGTGAAAGGTCAGGGCGTGCCGCCTGCCAACATTAAGCTGGATGCGAAAGGCAACGAACTTCAGGTCAATCTCGACAAACTCACCGTCGCGGCGCTGGAAGGCACCACCGAGCTGAAAGCCCTGCTCGACTGGCAGCAGGCGATCAGCTGGCGCGGCGAGCTGGCGCTGCACGGCATCAACACGGCAAAAGAGGTGCCGGACTGGCCGTCGAAACTGGATGGCCTGATCAAAACCCAGGGTAGCCTGTACGGCGGCACCTGGCAGATGGATGTGCCGTCGCTGAAAATTACCGGCAACGTGAAGCAGAACAAAGTGAATGTTGACGGCTCCCTGAAGGGCAACAGCTACATGCAGTGGACCATTCCAGGTCTGCATCTGGAGCTGGGGCGCAACAGTGCGGACGTGAAAGGTGAGTTGGGCGTTAAAGATCTCAATCTCGACGCCACCATCGATGCGCCTAATCTGGATAATGCCTTGCCGGGTCTGGGCGGCACGGCGAAAGGTCTGGTGAAAGTGCGCGGCACGGTGGAAGCGCCGCAGTTGCTGGCGGATATCACCGCGCGCGGCCTGCGCTGGCAGGAGCTGACCGTCGGTCAGGTACGCGTGGAAGGCGATGTGAAATCCACCGACCAGATCGCGGGCAATCTTGATGTGCGCGTCGAGCGTATTGCGCAGCCTGGCGTGGATATCAGCCTCGTGGATCTCAGTGCCAAAGGTAGCGAGAAACAGCACACGTTGAATCTGCGCATTAACGGTGAACCGGTCTCCGGGCAACTGGCGCTGGCGGGTAGTTTTGATCGCAAAGAAGAGCGCTGGAAAGGTTCGCTGAGCGATACCCGTTTCCAGACGCCGGTCGGCCCGTGGTCGCTGTCTCGGGCGATCGCGCTCGATTACCGTAACAAAGAGCAGAAAATCAGCGTGGGCCCGCACTGCTGGACTAACCCGAATGCCGAGCTTTGCGTGCCGCAGACCATCGACGCCGGGGCGACGGGGCGTGCGCAGGTGAACCTTAACCGTTTCGACCTGGCGATGCTCAAACCGTTTATGCCGGAAGAGACGCAGGCCAGCGGCGTGTTCAGCGGTAACGCCGATGTGAGCTGGGACACGACCAAAGAAGTCCTGCCGCAGGGGAAAGTGACGCTCAACGGGCGTAACGTGAAGGTCACTCAGATTGTCAACGACGCGCCGCTACCGGTGGCGTTCGACACGCTCAATCTCAATGCGGACCTGCACAACAACCGCGCCGAGCTGGGCTGGATGATTCGCCTGACCAATAACGGGCAACTTGATGGACAGATTCAGGTTACCGATCCGCAGGGGCGGCGTAACCTGGGCGGCAACGTCAACATCCGCAACTTCTCGCTGGCGATGATTAACCCTATCTTCGCAAAAGGCGAGAAAGCGGCGGGAACACTGAACGCCAACCTGCGTCTCGGGGGCGACGTTCAGGGGCCACAGCTGTTTGGCCAAATGCAGTTGAACGGTGTCGATCTCGACGCCAACTTCATGCCGTTTGACATGCAGCCGAGCCAGATAGCGATGAACTTCAACGGCACGCGTTCCACTCTGCAAGGGGAAGTGGTCACGCAGCAGGGGAGTATTAGCCTGAGCGGCAACGCCGACTGGACGCAGATCGACAACTGGCGCGCCAGCGTGGCGGCGAAAGGCAGCCGGGTACGTATTACCGTGCCGCCGATGGTGCGCCTCGACGTTTCGCCGGATGTGGTATTTAACGCCACGCCGAGCCTGTTTACGCTCGACGGCAGCGTTGATGTGCCGTGGGCGCGCATTGTGGTACACGACGTACCGGAAAGCGCAGTGGGCGTCTCCAGCGATGAAGTGATGCTCAACGATCAGCTACAGCCGGAAAACCCGAAAAGCGCGTCGATTCCGATCAACAGTAACCTGACCATTCACGTCGGCAACAACGTGCGTCTGGATGCGTTTGGGCTGAAAGCACGACTCACCGGTGATTTGAAAGTGGCGCAGGATAAACAGGGGCTCGGCCTGAACGGGCAGATCAACATTCCGGAAGGGCGCTTCCACGCCTACGGCCAGGATTTGATTGTGCGTAAAGGTGAGCTGCTCTTCTCCGGCCCGCCGGATCAGCCGCTGCTGAACATCGAAGCGATCCGTAACCCGGACGCCACCGAAGATGATGTGACTGCCGGTATTCGCGTCACCGGCCCGGCAGACCAACCGAAAGCCGAAGTCTTCTCCGACCCGGCGATGTCGCAACAGATGGCGCTCTCTTACCTGGTTCGTGGACAGGGGCTGGACAGCGATCAGAGCGACAGTGCCGCGATGACATCCATGCTTATTGGCCTGGGGGTTGCACAAAGTGGTCAGGTTGTGGGTAAAATCGGCGAGACATTTGGCGTAAGCAATCTGGCGCTGGACACGCAAGGGGTGGGCGACTCATCCCAGGTGGTGGTCAGCGGCTACGTACTGCCAGGTCTACAGGTGAAATATGGTGTAGGGATCTTTGACTCCTTAGCGACTCTCACGTTACGCTATCGCCTGATGCCTAAGCTATATCTGGAAGCGGTGTCTGGTATCGACCAGGCGCTTGATTTGCTCTATCAGTTTGAGTTTTAGCAATGCGAATATTTGTATACGGCAGTTTGCGGCGTAAACAAGGCAACAGCCACTGGATGACCAACGCCCAGTTGCTGGGCCAGCACAGCGTGGCCGATTATCAACTGTACAGCCTGGGCCACTATCCAGGCGCAGTGCCGGGAAAGGGCACAGTACACGGTGAGGTTTACCGGGTTGATGCGGCGACGATGGCTGAACTTGACGAGCTACGCACCAAAGCGGGTGAATACGCTCGTCACCTTATCCAAACGCCATACGGTAGTGCCTGGATGTACGTCTATCAGCGCCCGGTCGATGGGCTGCCGCTGATAGAAAGCGGAGACTGGTTAGATAAAGACCAGTATTAATCCTCATAACGCCACCTTCGGGTGGCGTTGTTTTTTGTGCGCCATACCGCGCTTATTCTGCAATCTGTTCCCGTTGTCTCTTCACGCTACGTTCTTCTTTCCAGATTAAAGAAAACCTTAAAAAGGACGCTGGCGCGTTTTACCCCAAAAAGGCAAACTCGACGGTGAACTGCTGAGTTATACTTTGTATAACTTCAGGAGGGCGCTATGCACGTTACCATCAAAAAATGGGGAAACAGTATGGGGATGGTCATTCCAGGTACCGTCGTCAAAGAGTTGAATCTGTCCGCCGGGCAGAACATGGAGGTAAAGGTGAAAGAACACCAGATAATCCTGACGCCGCTGAAACGGCACTATTCGCTGGATGCGCTGTTGGCCCAGTGCGACATCAACGCGCCGGCGTTAAGCGAAGAAGAGCTTTGGGGGCAAAGCGGTCCGCAGGGTGACGAAGCATGGTAAAAAGCACAATGTTTGCGCGCGGCGATATTGTGCTGGTGGGGTTTGACCCCACGAGCGGCCACGAACAAAAGGGCGAAGGGCGTCCTGCATTAGTGCTCTCTGTTAGCGCCTTTAATCGCTTAGGAATGGTGCTTGTCGCGCCTGTTACACGCGGTGGAAACCATGCGCGCTATGCCGGTTTCGCTGTTCCACTGAGCTGCAAAACCGGCGACGTCAGCGGCGTTGTGCTGGTTAATCAGTTTCGCATGATGGATCTTAACGCGCGTGGGGCAAAGAAACTGGGCGAAGCAAGTGCGGAAGTGGTGGAAGATGTTCTACTTCGGGCGCAGGCAATTCTGGATTAGGCGGAGTACGCGGTGATGCCTTCGGGCATAAAAAAATACCGCCGAAGCGGTGTGAGAGTGATGACGAATGCAACATTGCCTGATGCGCTACGCTTATCAGGCCTACAAGGTTTCTGCAATAAATTGAATTTGCACTATTTTGTAGGCCGGATAAGGCGTTTACGCCGCATCCGGCAACCCTGGCTTCAGGCATAAAAAAACACCGCCGAAGCGGTGTCTTTTTCACGCAAAAAGAAAGCTTATTTCTTCGCACGCTCGAAGGAAGCAATGATTTCCGCTTTAGCCGCTTCAGCATTGTCCCAACCGTCAACTTTAACCCATTTGCCTTTTTCGAGGTCTTTGTAGTGCTCGAAGAAGTGGGTGATCTGCGCTTTCAGCAGTTCCGGCAGGTCGTTCACATCTTTGATGTGATCGTATTCTTTGCTCAGTTTGGTGTGCGGTACCGCAACCAGTTTGGCATCTTCGCCAGACTCGTCGGTCATTTTCAGCACGCCAACCGGACGGCAGCGAATCACAGAACCCGGCTCCAGCGGGTACGGCGTTGGGACCAGTACGTCAACCGGGTCACCGTCCAGAGACAGGGTGTGGTTGATGTAGCCGTAGTTGCACGGATAGAACATCGCAGTGGACATGAAGCGGTCAACGAACAGTGCGCCGCTCTCTTTGTCGACTTCGTATTTGATAGGATCCGCATTCGCCGGGATCTCGATAACGACGTAGATATCTTCCGGCAGATTTTTACCCGCTGGGACGTTGAGTAAGCTCATGTCTGTTTCCTTTAAAATGTATGGCAAACAAGTGGCGGGTATTATAGCCAACTCATCGCGAAAGTCTTGAGCTGTTTTACCTCTTCTCTAACCGACGGTGCCTTTTTCAGCGCCTTCCGATGACTCTAAAATCCATAAAGTTAGCCGCATCCTGAATAAATTTGTGAAACCGTTTACATTGGTGCTTTTACGCACCTCGGATCGTACGAAAATTCTGCAATATCAATCATCGCCCGATCCCTTGTTCCTCCTCAGCTCCTGTCAACACTGACAATTAACATTGCATTCACTTTCCTGAATTGTGATGTAACGCATTCTGTTACATTTGCCATTGTCTATAGTTTGTCCGCAGGCGTGTTTTTCACCAACAATAACCCTATGAGGATAACTTTATGTGGAAGCGCTTACTTCTTGTCACAGCAGTTTCCGCAGCCATGTCGTCTATGGTCATGGCTGCCCCTTTAACAGTGGGATTTTCGCAGGTAGGTTCTGAATCCGGCTGGCGCGCAGCGGAAACCAACGTTGCGAAGAGTGAAGCGCAGAAGCGCGGTATCACCCTGAAAATCGCCGATGGTCAGCAGAAACAAGAGAACCAAATCAAAGCGGTACGCTCGTTCATCGCCCAGGGCGTGGACGCCATCTTCATTGCGCCAGTGGTGGCGACAGGTTGGGAGCCAGTGCTGAAAGAGGCCAAAGAGTCGCAGATTCCGGTGTTCCTGCTCGACCGTTCGATTGATGTGAAAGACAAATCGCTCTACATGACCACCGTCACGGCAAATAACGTGCTCGAAGGGCAGTTGATTGGCGAATGGCTTGCTAAAACCGTCGATGGCAAACCGTGTAACGTGGTTGAACTGCAAGGCACCGTGGGTGCGAGCGTGGCGATTGACCGCAAGAAAGGGTTTGCCGAAGCGATTGCTAAAGCGCCAAACATCAAAATTATCCGTTCTCAATCCGGCGACTTTACCCGCAGTAAGGGGAAAGAAGTGATGGAAAGCTTCATCAAGGCTGAGAACAATGGCAAGAACATCTGCATGGTTTACGCCCATAACGACGATATGGTGATCGGCGCGATTCAGGCGATTAAAGAAGCCGGACTCAAGCCGGGTAAAGATATCCTCACCGGCTCTATCGACGGCGTGCCAGATATCTATAAAGCGATGATTGCCGGTGAAGCAAACGCCAGCGTGGAGCTGACGCCAAACATGGCTGGACCGGCGTTTGATGCGCTGGAGAAATTCAAAAAAGATGGCACCCTGCCGGAAAAAGTGACCGTCACTAAATCGACGCTTTACCTGCCGGATACGGCAAAAGAAGAGTTAGAGAAGAAGAAAAATATGGGGTATTGAGTTTGGCCCCTCACCCCGGCCCTCTCCCGCAGGGAGAGGGAGAAAACCGGAGCAGGACCCAACCATTATGCACATTCTATCCCCTCTCCCTGCGGGAGAGGGTTAGGGTGAGGGGGAAACCATGAGTACCAACCAACACCAGGAAATCCTCCGCACTGAAGGATTAAGCAAATTCTTCCCCGGCGTTAAAGCGCTGGATAACGTCGATTTCAGCCTGCGGCGCGGTGAGATCATGGCGCTGCTCGGCGAAAATGGCGCAGGGAAATCGACGCTTATCAAAGCCTTAACCGGCGTTTATCATGCCGATCGCGGCACAATCTGGCTGGATGGCAACACCATCTCGCCTAAAAATACTGCTCACGCCCAACAGCTGGGTATCGGCACCGTGTATCAGGAAGTGAACCTGCTGCCTAATATGTCGGTAGCGGATAACCTTTTCATTGGTCGCGAACCGAAACGCTTCGGTTTTCTGCGCCGTAAAGAGATGGAAAAGCGCGCCACCGCGCTGATGGAATCCTACGGCTTTTCGCTGGATGTCCGCGAGCCGCTCAACCGGTTTTCCGTGGCGATGCAGCAAATCGTCGCGATTTGTCGTGCTATCGATCTCTCCGCCAAAGTGCTGATCCTCGACGAACCCACCGCCAGCCTCGATACCAAAGAAGTGGAGATGCTGTTCACGCTGATGCGCCAGCTGCGCGATCAGGGCGTCAGTCTGATCTTCGTTACCCACTTCCTCGATCAGGTCTACGCGGTGAGCGATCGCATTACCGTGCTGCGCAACGGCGCGTTCGTCGGCTGCCGGGTAACGCGCGAGCTTCCGCAGATTGAACTGGTGAAAATGATGCTTGGCCGCGAACTGGACACCCACGCCTTACAACGCGCAGGCCGCACATTGTTAAGCGACAAACCGATCGCCGCGTTTGAAGGTTTCGGCAAAAAGGGCACTATCGAACCGTTCGATCTCCAGGTGCGCCCTGGTGAGATCGTGGGACTCGCCGGGTTGCTTGGTTCCGGGCGAACCGAAACGGCGGAAGTGATCTTCGGTATCAAACCCGCCGACAGCGGCAGTGCGACGATCAAAGGCAAAAGCCAAACCCTGCGATCGCCGCATCAGGCGTCCTGCCTGGGGATCGGCTTCTGCCCGGAGGATCGCAAAACCGACGGGATCATTGCCGCCGCGTCGGTGCGGGAAAACATCATTCTGGCGCTTCAGGCCCAGCGTGGCTGGCTAAGGCCCATTGCGCGCAAAGAACAAAACGAGATTGCCGAGCGTTTTATTCGTCAGCTCGGCATTCGCACGCCGAGTGCTGAACAGCCGATCGAATTTCTCTCTGGCGGCAATCAGCAAAAAGTCCTGCTCTCACGCTGGCTGCTGACGCGCCCACAGTTCCTGATCCTCGACGAACCCACGCGCGGGATCGACGTCGGCGCACATGCGGAGATCATCCGTCTGATCGAAACCCTGTGCGCTGATGGGCTGGCGCTGCTGGTGATTTCATCTGAACTGGAAGAACTGGTGGGCTATGCCGACCGGATAATCATCATGCGCGATCGCCGACAGGTGGCGGAGATCCCGCTCGATAAGCTCTCCGTTCCGGCCATTATGAATGCTATTGCGGCATAAGGAGTAAACCGTGATGCCACAATCCTTACCCCAGCCAGGCCAGCCCAAACGCCGCTTCAAATGGCCGACGGGCATGCCGCAAATTATCGCGCTTCTTCTGGTGCTGCTGGTCGATAGCCTTGTTTCACCGCACTTTTTACAAGTGGTGTTGCAGGATGGTCGTCTGTTCGGCAGCCCGATTGATATTCTTAACCGCGCCGCACCCGTCGCGCTGCTGGCGGTGGGTATGACGCTGGTGATCGCCACCGGTGGGATTGATCTCTCCGTTGGCGCGGTAATGGCGATTGCCGGGGCGACGGCGGCCTCGATGACCGTCGCCGGGCATAGCCTGCCTGTAGTCCTGCTGGCGGCGCTCGGCTCTGGCGTACTGGCGGGTTTATGGAACGGTATTCTGGTGGCGATCCTGAAAATTCAGCCCTTTGTGGCGACGTTGATTCTGATGGTCGCCGGGCGTGGGGTCGCGCAACTGATCACCACCGGACAAATCGTCACCTTTGATTCGCCGCATCTGGCATGGCTGGGCAGCGGCTCGCTGCTGCTGTTCCCGACGCCGGTGATCATCGCGCTGGTGACGCTGCTGATTTTCTGGCTGTTTACCCGCAAAACGGCGCTGGGGATGTTTATCGAAGCGGTAGGTATCAACATTCGTGCGGCAAAAAATGCCGGGGTAAACACCCGTATTGTGGTGATGCTGACCTACGTCCTGAGTGGCGTGTGCGCAGCCATCGCCGGAGTGATTGTGGCGGCGGACATTCGCGGTGCGGATGCCAATAACGCCGGGCTCTGGCTGGAGCTGGACGCCATTCTGGCGGTGGTAATTGGCGGTGGGTCGCTGATGGGCGGGCGCTTTAACCTGCTGCTGTCGGTGGTGGGGGCGCTGATTATTCAGGGGATGAATACCGGGATTTTGCTCTCGGGTTTTCCGCCGGAGCTCAATCAGGTAGTGAAAGCGGTGGTGGTGCTGTGCGTGCTGATTGTTCAGTCGCCGCGCTTTATTAGCATACTGAAGGGGATGCGCGGCCATGATAAAACGTAACTTACCACTGATGATCACGCTCGGCGTTTTCATCCTCGGTTATCTCTACTGCCTGACCCAGTTTCCCGGCTTCGCCTCAACGCGGGTGATTTGCAATATTCTCACTGACAACGCCTTTCTGGGGATCATCGCGGTCGGCATGACGTTTGTGATCCTCTCCGGCGGGATCGATCTCTCGGTCGGGTCGGTGATCGCCTTTACCGGCGTGTTCCTCGCCAAAGCGATTGGGTTCTGGGGGATCTCACCGCTGCTGGCTTTCCCGCTGGTGCTGGTGATGGGCTGTGCGTTCGGCGCATTTATGGGGCTGCTGATTGATGCGCTGAAAATCCCGGCGTTCATCATTACGCTTGCGGGGATGTTCTTCCTGCGCGGCGTCAGCTATCTGGTCTCTGAAGAGTCGATTCCGATTAACCATCCTGTTTACGACACGCTCTCCAGCCTTGCGTGGATGATCCCCGGCGGCGGGCGCTTAAGCGCGATGGGGCTGCTGATGCTGATGGTCGTTGTCATCGGGATTTTCCTCGCCCATCGCACCCGTTTTGGTAATCAGGTTTATGCCATCGGCGGCAGCGCGACGTCGGCGAACCTGATGGGCATTTCCACTCGCAGCACGACGATTCGCATCTATATGCTTTCAACCGGGCTGGCGACGCTGGCGGGCATTGTCTTCTCGATTTACACCCAGGCGGGCTATGCGCTGGCGGGCGTGGGTGTGGAGCTTGACGCGATTGCGTCGGTTGTCATCGGTGGCACGCTGTTAAGCGGCGGGGTTGGAACCGTGCTGGGCACACTGTTTGGCGTGGGGATTCAGGGCTTGATTCAGACCTACATCAACTTCGACGGCACGCTCAGTTCATGGTGGACGAAAATCGCCATCGGCATTCTGTTGTTTGTCTTCATCGCCCTGCAACGTGCGCTGACCGTGTTGTGGGAAAATCGGCAGAATGCGCCAGTGACAAGGGTCGCGACGAAGCAATAAAAAAGGGAGCGAGGCTCCCTTTTCATTTTTTGGCGGATTTACGCGTCCGGGAACTCACGGATAAAACGTTCAACATCGTCAACCATATGGTCGTTACCGACGAAGAACGAACGACGCTGGTGCAGGGTTTCCGGGATGATATCCAGAATACGATTCTCGCCATCGCTGGCTTTACCGCCCGCTTGTTCCGCGAGGAACGCCATCGGGTTGCATTCGTACAGCAGGCGCAGTTTCCCTTCCGGGTGGCTGGCGGTGCTTGGGTAGAGGTAGATGCCGCCTTTCAGCAGGTTACGGTGGAAGTCCGCCACCAGAGAACCGATATAGCGCGAGGTGTACGGGCGCTGCGTGGACTTGTCTTCTTCCTGGCAGAACTTAATGTATTTCTTCACGCCAGCCGGGAAACGAATGTAGTTACCTTCGTTAATGGAGTAGGTGTTACCTCTTTGCGGGAAGCGCATGCGCTCCTGGCTCAGGCAGAACACGCCCAGCGACGGGTCGTAGGTGAAGGCGTGGACGCCGCAACCGGTGGTGTAAACCAGCATGGTTGAGGAGCCATAAACCACGTAACCGGCAGCGACCTGCTTGTTACCCGGTTGCAGGAAATCTTCTTCGGTGACCGGCGTACCGACAGGCGTCACGCGGCGATAGATAGAGAAAATCGTCCCGACAGAGACGTTCACATCGATGTTGGAGGAGCCGTCCAGTGGATCCATCAACACCACATATTTCGCGTGTTCACACCCTTCAAAGACCACAATCTCGTCTTCTTCTTCGGATGCGATGCCAGCGACGATATCGCGGGCGCGCAGTGCGGCTTTCAGTTTCTCGTTGGCGAACAGATCGAGTTTTTGCTGCACCTCGCCCTGAACATTTTCAGCACCGCTGGCACCCAGGATATCAACCAGACCTGCTTTGTTGATATCGCGGTGGATGATTTTGGCACCTAACTTTATTGCCGACAGCAGAGCGGTAAGCTCACCGGTCGCATGAGAAAACTCATGCTGTTTCTCGACAATAAATTCACCTAACGTTTTCATAACACTTTCCCTGCAGTTAATGTGGAGTAAAGCGACTGCAACAATCTTAACAAAGAATAAAAAGAATGCGCACAGGTGAATCGCGCCAGCAAAGTACGGAATATCCTGAAATGCATTTCTCTGCTGGCGAACATGTGGGTAAAATGTGCGGCAGATAAAAGAAGGATAGTGACGTATGCGCATTCATATTTTGGGAATTTGTGGCACTTTCATGGGCGGACTGGCAATGCTGGCCCGCTCCCTCGGCCATGAAGTAACGGGCTCGGATGCGAATGTGTATCCGCCAATGAGCACGCTGCTTGAGAACCAGGGCATTGATTTAATTCAGGGTTACGACGCCAGCCAGCTCGACCCGCAGCCGGATCTGGTGATCATCGGTAACGCCATGACGCGCGGGAATCCGTGTGTTGAAGCGGTGCTGGAAAAGAACATTCCGTACATGTCCGGTCCACAGTGGCTGCATGATTTCGTCCTGCGCGACCGCTGGGTGCTGGCCGTTGCCGGTACGCACGGTAAAACCACCACTGCCGGTATGGCGACCTGGATCCTCGAAGCGTGCGGCTACAAGCCGGGCTTTGTGATCGGCGGCGTGCCGGGGAACTTTGAGGTTTCTGCGCGTCTGGGCGACAGCCCGTTCTTCGTCATTGAAGCGGATGAATACGACTGCGCCTTCTTTGATAAGCGTTCTAAATTCGTACATTACTGCCCGCGTACGCTGATCCTCAACAACCTTGAGTTCGATCACGCGGACATCTTTGACGACCTGAAAGCGATTCAGAAACAGTTCCATCATCTGGTACGCATCGTACCTGGGCAGGGGCGCATTATTTGGCCGGAAAACGACATCAACCTGAAGCAGACGATGGCGATGGGTTGCTGGAGCGAGCAGGAGCTGGTGGGCGAGCAGGGCCACTGGCAGGCGAAAAAACTGAACGCCGATGCCTCCGAGTGGGAAGTGCTGCTCGATGGCGACGTCGTCGGTCAGGTGAAATGGGGCCTGGTGGGCGAGCACAACATGCACAATGGCCTTATGGCGATTGCTGCCGCGCGTCACGTCGGCGTTACGCCTGCGGATGCGGCGAACGCGCTGGGGACGTTCATCAACGCCCGTCGTCGTCTCGAACTGCGCGGCGAAGCCAACGGCGTGAGCGTCTACGATGACTTTGCGCACCACCCGACGGCCATCCTCGCCACGCTTCAGGCGCTGCGCGGCAAAGTGGGCGGCACGGCACGCATTCTGGCGGTGCTGGAACCGCGCTCCAACACCATGAAAATGGGCATCTGCAAAGACGATCTCGCCCCGTCACTGGGACGTGCGGATGAAGTCTTCCTGCTTCAGCCGCAGCACATTCCGTGGCAGGTGGCTGAAGTGGCGGAAGCCTGCGTGCAGCCTGCGCACTGGAGCGCCGATGTCGATACGCTGGTGGACATGGTGCTGAAAACCGCGCATCCGGGCGATCACATTCTGGTGATGAGCAACGGCGGTTTCGGCGGTATCCATCAGAAACTGCTGGACGGCCTGGCGAAAAAAGCGGAACAGCAACAACAGTAACCTCACTCAGGTCAGGTTTCTGCGCAGCCAACCGGGAAACCGGTTGGCTTTTTTATTGGCAATTTTCAGAAGGGAACACGGATGCTTTCGACACATAAAATCACTTCAACTGATTCGGTGCTTTTTGCGCGCGTCGATGCGCTGTACGCGCAGGCTTTTCCGTGGCATGAACAGCGTGAACCTGCGGCGAAAGCGCAAGCGCTTAACGACCCGCGCTATACGCTGGAGGCGTGGTTCGACGGTGAGCAATTTGTGGGGATGAGCGGTAGCTGGCGGCTGGGAGAGATGCTTTACATTGAGCATCTGGCCGTCGATGGTACATTGCGCTCGAAAGGTTACGGTAAAATCTTGCTGGCTGAACTTCTGACCCGCGCACCGTTAACGGTGCTGGAAATTGATCCGCTTACCACGGAAATCGCCCACCGGCGGCTACGGTTTTATGAATCAATGGGTTTTGTCGCCAACCCGTGGGCGCACGCGCACCCGACGTATCATCAGGGGATTGCCGACCATGAACTGGTGGTGCTGAGTTACCCGCAGGGGATCGATGCGGTGGGGTATCAGCGGTTTAATGAGGGGTTGTGTCAGGTGGTGATGCAGTGAAAAACCGCGTCGGATGGCGCTGCGCTTATCCGACCTACAAACTCGGTGAATCGTAGGCCTGATAAGCGAAGCGCCATCAGGCAAAGCGATATCCGGCCAGCAGGCCGGATAGAGCATAGGGCGACTTACCCTTCGTTCTCCGCCAGTTCGCGCAGATACTGGAAAATCAGACGCGAAGACTTCGGCGGCTTATTCCCTTCTTTCTCTTTCTTCGCGTTGCGGATCAGTGAACGCAGTTGCTGACGGTCAGCATTCGGCCACAGATTCAGGACTTCATCCATCGCTTCATCACCGTTATCAATCAGACGATCGCGCAGTTGTTCCAGTTTATGGAACAGGGCAACCTGCTGGTTGTGGCGGTTCTTCAGCTTATCCAGCGCCTGGCGAATCGGCTCGACGTCGCGGCTACGCAACATTTTACCAATCAGCTGCATCTGGCGGCGGCGACCTTCTTTCTTGATGCGCTGTGCCAGTTCAATGGCGGCACGCAGGTCATCATCGAGCGGGATTTTATCCAGCGCGTTTTTACCCAGGTCTACGATCTCACCGCCAAGCTGCTTAAGCTCTTCGGCGTCACGTTTAATTTCACTCTTGCTGACCCAGATAATTTCATCATCTTCGTCTTCGATATCATCACCGGGGACGTCGTCGAGCCAGTCTTCGGGCTGCTTTGTCATTTCAGGCTCCTTAAAAAAGAGGCTAATACTAACAGCTTGGGCGCACACTGAGAAAGGGTTCTCTGTTAGACTTCAGGTAACTTTACCTAACATTATGGCATTGGCGATGAAAGTAATCACACAAGTTGCAGAACAGCGCATAGCGCTGGAAAAAGCTGTCTCCACCGCACTGGAACTGGCATCAGGCAAATCAGATGGTGCTGAAGTCGCGGTGAGTAAGACCACGGGCATTGGCGTCAGCACCCGTTATGGTGAAGTGGAAAACGTTGAATTTAATAGCGATGGTGCGCTTGGCATCACCGTGTATCACCAGAATCGTAAAGGCAGCGCGTCCTCAACCGATCTCAGCCCGGACGCCATCGCGCGTACCGTTCAGGCGGCACTGGATATCGCCCGTTATACCTCGCCAGACCCGTGCGCAGGCGTCGCAGAAAAAGATCTGCTGGCCTTCGATGCACCGGATCTCGATCTGTTCCACCCGGCTGAAGTGACGCCGGATGAGGCGATTGAATACGCCGCGCGCGCAGAACAGGCGTCGCTGAAGGCGGATAAACGCATCACCAATACCGAAGGCGGCAGTTTTAATAGCCACTACGGCATCAAAGTGTTCGGTAACAGCCACGGTATGCTGCAAAGTTACTGCTCAACGCGCCACTCGCTCTCCAGCTGTGTGATCGCCGAAGCCGACGGCGATATGGAACGTGACTACGCCTACACGATTGGCCGCGCGCTGGGCGACCTGCAAACGCCGGAGTTCGTCGGCGAAGAGTGTGCCCGCCGCACGCTGGCGCGCCTGTCGCCACGTAAACTCTCTACCATGAAAGCCCCGGTCATTTTCGCCAACGAAGTGGCAACCGGTCTGTTTGGCCACCTGGTTGGTGCGATTGCCGGTGGCTCGGTGTATCGCAAATCAACCTTCCTGCTCGATTCCCTCGGCGAGCAGATCCTGCCGGAGTGGCTGACCATTGAAGAGCATCCGCACCTGCTGAAAGGGTTGGCCTCAACGCCGTTCGATAGCGAAGGCGTGCGCACCGAGCGTCGCGACATCATCAAAGATGGCGTACTGATGCAGTGGCTGCTGACGAATTACTCTGCGCGGAAACTGGGCCTGAAGAGCACCGGTCACGCGGGCGGCATTCACAACTGGCGCATCGCCGGACGAGGGCTGAGTTTTGAAAAGTTGCTTAAAGAGATGGGGACAGGTCTTGTCGTCACCGAACTGATGGGACAAGGTGTCAGCGGTATTACCGGCGACTATTCTCGCGGTGCATCCGGTTTCTGGGTTGAAAATGGTGAGATCCAGTATCCCGTCAGTGAGATTACGATCGCAGGAAATCTGAAAGATATGTGGCGTAATATCGTCACGATTGCTGACGACATTGAAACGCGCAGCAATATCCAGTGTGGCTCCGTGCTTCTGCCGGAGATGAAAATCGCCGGGCAATAACGCCCGGTTTTTACGGACGCGCCCTGCGGCGTCTGATTGCTTAATAATAAAAAAGGAAGTGAGCAATGCGTAAAAAACTCTTAGCAATGTTGGCCGTATCCTCCCTTGCATTGGGCGCGGCAGCACCTGCGTTCGCCGATCTCGAAGAGGATATGGAAACGCTGGCGAAAAACCTCAAAGTGGTGGAAAGCACTTCGGATGCGACCGAGCTGAAAGCGGCGCTCACCGAAATGCGTACCGCCGCGCTGGACGCCCAGAAAGAAACTCCGCCGAAGCTGGAAAGTAAAGCGGCTGACAGCGCCGAGATGAAAGATTATCGTCACGGCTTTGATGTGCTGGTCGGTCAAATCGACGGTGCGCTGAAGCTGGCCAATGAAGGCAAAGTGAAGGAAGCCAAAGCGGCGGCGGAAGAGTTTAAAGCCACCCGCAACGAGAACCACAAGAAGTTTCGTTGATTATTAGCGAGCGCCGGGTGGCGGCTGCGCCTTATCCTGTAGGCCGGATAAGCGCCAGCGCCATCCGGCACTTTTACCGCACATAAGCAAACCTTATCTACCTCACATTTCCGTACAAATTCACAAGACTACTTCCCCCGTTAAATTTCCGTTTCAGGACATATTCGCGTGATGAATATCACGCTTTTCCGCCGATAAATCGTCAAAACCGCCAATTTTGTGGCACGGATCACTGGCCTCCTTCACCTTTCCACTTCGAAGTGGAAAACAACTCGCTACAAACCTGCAACCCGCGCCGTTACTTTAACTCCAGAGCCATTAACGGGGTAAGACGAGTGATGAATGCAGCGGTATTGAACAATGATGTGGAACCGGCAGCGCAAACAGAACAGCTTGCCGACACCATGCTGAAGCAGGTTTTCGCCCTGTTACGCAGCCACAACATTATCCCCAACGACGTACAGGAACAGATGTTGACCTCTCACCTGCGCGCAATGGCGCATCGGTCTGTGACCGGTGAGCCGCTGCCAGAAGTAGATGCCAGCCTGTTCGACGAAATTTCACCAGAATCAATGCAACTTGCCCGCGAAGTGGTCGCGCAGTTTGGCAATCTTCCTGAAGAAGAGTCCTGGCTGCTTTCCGTGCACTTCGAAGTCGCAAAAGAAAACCTTTAAGGAGCAAAACATGGAACAGATTACCGTTGTGATTGGCGATCGTTTAGGCAAAGGCCAGAAAGTGGCCGCAGGCGTTGAGAAAGCGGGCGGTCGTGCGGTCGTTGTGCCGGGCGTGGCGGCAGATATGAAGCTGGGCGACATGATGAAAGCGGAAAACGCCACCTTTGGTATCTCTTTCTGCGGTAGCGGCGGCGCAGGCGCGATTACCGCGCAGACCAAATATGGCTACAAAGCCAAATACGGTATGCGCTCGGTGGAAGAGGGCGTGACCGCCATCAACGAAGGCTGCAACGTACTGGGCTTCGGTTTTATGGATAAAGAAGAGCTGGGCGAGCGTCTGGTACAGGCGTGGCAGAAGAAGTACGGCGCGTGAGTATGAAACAACAATTCACCAAAACGGTGAGAGTCAAAGGTAAAGGCGACGCTAAAGCGCGCGCCTTTGCCGACGCGCTAAACCATGTCCAGGCCGCGGTGATGAAAGATACACCGCACATCTTACTGCGTATTGAGCCACAGGATGTGCAGGTTGTTCATGCGTATGAAGCGGTGCGTAAAGAAGCGTTCTTATTCTTCTTTTTGCGCCGGGAACGACGCACCTACAGCGTGGAGCTGGATGTGACCGTCAACGTGACCGCCATCAATCTCGACAACGTGGATTTCGTCACGCAGAGCTAAATCACACAGAAGGGCAGACTGATGTTCTTAATTATATTAATAAAATCGCTCATTATCGGCGGCCTGGTCGGCGTCGGTGTAGGGGCCGGTGCTGCACGCATGTTCCATGCGCCTACCACGCAAGGTATGGGCGCGTTTCGTACGTTGGGGGAGCTGAACTCCTGTGAAGGCGACCCGGCGTCACACTTCTCCTTTGGTCTTGGCTTCTTCTTTAACGCCTGGGCCTCTTCCGTTGCAGCAGGTTCATTTACCCAGGACGTTGACCACCGCATCATCCCGAACTGGGGCGCGGCGGCACTGATGATCAAAAACCGTAACGTCGGCGAGACGCTGCACGATCCGAAGAAAATGGCGATTGCCTGCGGCGTGATCGGCATGCTGGTCGTCACCTTCCTCAACTTAACCGCCTCCTCAGTACCGGAATCACTTCAGGTGACCGCCGTTAAGGTACTGGTTCCGGCAGCGAACCTGCTGGTGAACACGGTGATGCCGGTTATCTTCTGGCTGGCGGCGATTGACGCGGGCAAGAAATCGGGCTTCTGGGCGACCGTCTTTGGCGGCGCAGCGCAGATGATCATGGGGAACGCCGTACCGGGTCTGGTGCTGGGTATCCTGATTGGTAAGGGCGTTGAAGAGAGCGGCTGGAACCGCATCACCAAAGTGATGATGAGCGCCATCGTGGTGCTGTTTGTCCTGAGCGCCTTCTTCCGCGGCTTCGACATGAAGATGATCGAATCCTTCCACCTGACCGTGCCGAACTGGCTCGATCTGATCCACAGCTCGCTCAGCGGCAAATAACGGGAGCCTCGAAATGGAACAGAATAAAGGTTTTTGGTATGCCGACTGGTCGTTCCCGATCTTTGTTGGCCTGCTCTCTTCCGGCGTGTTCGCCGGGACGCACATGTACTACCTCTACGGCATCGGCGCATTTAACGAAGTGGCGTTTGTCTCGATGCTGCGTGCCGGGATTGATACCGGCGCTTACGGCGCGGTGGCAGCGTTTGGCGCAAGCTTCCTGTTTGCCCGCATCATCGAAGGTTCGCTGGTCGGGATTCTGGATATCGGCGGCGCGATTCAAACCGGCGTCGGCCTTGGCGTTCCGGCACTGCTGCTGGGCGCGGGCATCATGTTCCCGGTGACCAACTTTATCGCTTCACTGATTACCGGCCTGGTGATTGGCCTGGCGATTGGTTACGTCATTATTCTGGCGCGTAAGTTCACCATCAATCAGAGCGACTCGACCTACGGGGCCGACGTGATGATGGGGGCTGGTAACGCCTCTGGCCGCTTCCTCGGGCCGTTGATTATTCTCAGCGCGATGACCGCATCCATTCCAATCGGTATCGGTTCCCTGCTTGGCGCGCTGCTTTTCTACCTCTGGCAGAAGCCGATTACCGGCGGTGCGATTCTGGGCGCGATGCTGTTTGGCGCCATCTTCCCAATCGCGATTAGCTAACTCCCCCGCGGGCGTGAAAACGCCCGCTCTTTCAGGAGAACGAGATGTTTGATTTACTCCTGCGCGGTGCGCGCCTCGTCGACGATACCCTGACCGATATCGCCATTCAGGATGGCTTAATCCACGCGCTGGGCGACCTGACGTCACCCGCCAAGAAAACGATCGACCTGCACGGCAACTACTACGTCAGCGCGGGCTGGATTGACTCCCACGTTCACTGCTACCCGAAATCGCCGATTTATCACGACGAACCCGATAGCGTCGGTATCGCCACCGGTGTAACCACCGTTATCGATGCCGGTAGCACCGGGGCAGATGACGTGGATGAATTCTATGAACTCACCCGCCAGGCGGCGACCGACGTTTATGCGCTGCTGAATATCTCCCGCGTTGGGCTGATTGCCCAGAACGAGCTGGCCAATATGGCCAATATTGACGCCGATGCGGTGCAACAGGCGGTAAAACGTCACCCTGATTTTATCGTCGGCCTGAAGGCGCGGATGAGCAGCAGTGTGGTGGGCGAAAACGGCATCACGCCGCTGGAACATGCGAAAGCCATGCAGCAAGCCAACGGCGATTTGCCGCTGATGGTGCATATCGGCAACAACCCGCCGAACCTGGATGAGATTGCCGACCTGCTGAGTTCTGGTGACATCATTACCCACTGCTACAACGGCAAACCGAACCGCATCCTGACGCCGGAGGGCGAACTGCGCGCCTCGATTACGCGCGCGCTGAAGCGTGGCGTGCGTCTCGATGTCGGCCACGGTACCGCCAGCTTTAGCTTTGAGGTAGCGAAACGCGCCATCGCAATGGGCATTCTGCCACACACCATCAGTTCCGATATCTACTGCCGCAATCGCATCGACGGCCCGGTACGCTCGCTGGCGCTGGTGATGTCCAAATTCCTCGCCATCGGTCTGTCGCTGCCGCAGGTCATTGCCTGCGTCACCTCGCATGCCGCAGAAGGCTTACGACTGACTCATAAAGGTCACCTGGCGCCGGGGATGGATGCGGATCTGACGATTTTCACTGTGAAAGATCAACCAATGAGCCTGACCGATGCGGAAAACGTTTCGCTTCAGGCTGACAAAATTCTGGTGCCGCTGGCTGCCGTTCGTGCAGGCAAGGGCTATATGACCGAACAAGGGAGTGCAGAAAATGCCTTCGATTTTTGAGAAATACAATTTAAAGCAAGTGATCAACACCTCTGGCCGTATGACGGCGCTGGGCGTTTCAACCCCACGCCCGGAAGTGGTACAGGCGGCGATGGACGGCATGAACCAGTACTTCGAGATGAAAGACCTGGTCAATAAAACCGGCGAGTACATTGCTAATTTGCTGGATGTGGAAGGGGCGACGGTCGTCTCCTGCGCATCGGCAGGCATCGCGCAGTCCGTGGCGGCGGTGCTGGTGAAAGACAGCGACTGGCTTCTGGAAAACCTGCACGTCACGCCAGTTGAAAACAACGAAATCGTGCTGCCGAAAGGTCATAACGTCAACTTCGGTGCGCCGGTGGGCACGATGGTTGCGCTGGGCGGCGGCAAACTGGTGGAAGCGGGTTACGCCAACGAATGTTCCGCAGCACAACTGGCGGCGGCAATTACCCCACGCACGGCGGCTATCCTGTATATCAAATCTCACCACTGCGTGCAGAAAAGCATGCTCAGCGTTGAGCAGGCGGTTGTTGTGGCTCGCAAACATAACCTGCCGCTGATTGTCGATGCCGCAGCGGAAGAAGACTTGCAATGCTACTACCGCTCGGGCGCGGACCTGGTCATTTACAGCGGTGCGAAAGCCATCGAAGGGCCGACCAGCGGACTGGTGATCGGCAAAACCCAGTACGTTGAGTGGGTGAAGCGCCAGACCGCGGGCATTGGCCGCGCAATGAAAGTGGGCAAAGAGGGCATTCTCGGCCTGACCTGCGCCATTGAACACTACCTTACCGCAACGAAAGAGAGCGGCGCGGAGATGGTGGCGAAGATGACGCCGTTTATCGACGCACTGAATACGCTCAATGGCGTGTCTGCTCGCGTGGTCTGGGATAGCGCCGGGCGTGATATCGCGCGTACCGAAATTAAATTCGACGAAGCCGTTACCGGCATTGGCACGGGCGAGCTGGTCGATGCGTTGAAGCAGGGACAATACGCCATTTACTTCCGTGGCTACAAAGCCAACGAAGGCATTATCGAAGCCGACGTGCGCAGCGTCGACCAGGCGCAGCTGGATATCGTGGCCCGCCGTATTGCTGAAGTGATCAAACAGGAGATTAACGCATGAAACTGACCCCAAACTTTTACCGTGACCGCGTCTGCCTGAACGTTCTGGCGGGTAGCAAAGAAAACGCCAGCGAGATTTATGAAGCGGCGGAAGGTCATGTGCTGGTGGGCGTGCTCTCCAAAAATTACCCGGACGTGGCCAGCGCCGTGGCGGATATGCGTGATTACGCGGCGCGGATTGATAATGCACTCTCCGTGGGTCTGGGCGCGGGCGACCCGAATCAGTCGGCAATGGTCAGCGCCATCTCTGCTGAAGTGCAGCCGCAGCACGTCAACCAGGTCTTCACCGGTGTAGGAACCAGCCGTGCGCTGCTGGGCCAGAACGACACCGTAGTGAACGGTCTGGTCTCTCCAACCGGCACGCCGGGCATGGTGAAAATCTCCACCGGGCCGCTGAGCAGCACCGCACCGGACGGCATCGTGCCGGTTGAAACGGCGATTGCACTGCTGAAAGATATGGGCGGCAGCTCAATCAAATACTTCCCGATGGGTGGCCTGGAGTGTCGTGAGGAATACAAAGCGGTGGCGGAAGCCTGCGCACGTCACGACTTCTGGCTGGAGCCAACGGGTGGGATCGATCTGGAAAACTTCAGCGAGATCCTGAAAATTGCCCTCGATGCCGGTGTAAGCAAAATCATCCCGCACATCTACAGTTCTATTATTGATAAAGCCAGCGGCAACACTCGCCCGGACGACGTGCGCACGCTGCTGGAGATGACGAAGGTGTTAGTGAAGTAATAAGGGCACCCCTCACCCCGGCCCTCTCCCGCAGGGAGAGGGTGAAAACCAGCGCAGGTCTTTCACATTTGCACTGTCGGTCCCCTCTCCCTGTGGGAGAGGGCTAGGGTGAGGGGAAACCAACCACACCATTCCCAAGGAGCCATCATGCACCCATCCCACCACCTGCTTGTCGCTTCACTTTCTCTGCTTGCCACCACCGCTATTGCGCAGACGCAATACGCGTGGGTGGGCACCTACAACCCCAACGGCGAAGGCGTGTACCGCTTTACCCTCGACAGCCAAACCGGGGCGTTAAGCGACAAAACTCTGGTCAGCACGTTGCCCAATGCCGCGCAGCTTACCGTCTCTGCCGATGGCAAAACCCTGTATGTCGCGAGCGAAGAAGAGAAGGGCATGGTGCAGGCGTTGCGGGTGGATGAGAAGGGCGCACTCCATGAGCTGAATCAGGTTTCATCTGGCGGCGCGGGCCCGGTGTATCTCTCGTTGACGCCTGGTGGAAAGCATCTGCTGGTGGCGAATTACGTCAGCGGTTCCGTGGCGATGTTGCCGGTGAAAGCTGATGGCAGCCTGGCGGAGGCCAGCGATTTTCATCAGGATGCGGGTGATCCCGGCGCCGCGAAACCTGCGGCTGCGGTCAAAGGCAGCTTTGCCGCCAGCGATCATAATGGCCCGCATGCTCACATGATCGCCGCCGATCCCAGCGGGAAATATGTTTTTTCAACCGATCTGGGCCTCGATCGGATCTACCAGTATCGTCTGGATGAAAAGAACGGCAAGTTGATCCCCAACACGCCGCCATTCATCAATGCTTCTTCGCCGGGCGCGGGGCCGCGTCATTTTGTGTTTACAGCAAAAGGCGATGGGCTTTGGTTGATCAACGAAGAGTCTTCCACGCTGACGCATTACCGACTTGATGCAACAACCGGGCAGCTCCAGGAAGGGAAAACGGTATCGTCGCTGCCGAAAGCGTATCAGGGAACCAGCTTCGCCGCCGGGCTGGCAATCAGTGAGGACGGAAAACAGCTGTATGTTGCCAACCGCCTGCACAACAGTATTGCTCACTTCACGGTTATGAATGACGGTTCATTGATTCAAAATGATAATATATGGACGCGAGGCGACTACCCGCGCAGCCTGACGCTGGATAGCGCGGGTCGCTGGCTGTACGTGATGAATCAGCGCAGCGATAACATCACCCGTTTTCGCGTCGCGCCTGACGATGGCAAGCTAACGTTTGTCCCCGAATACACATCGGTGGGCAGCCCATCGCAGATGGTGATTTCGTTTAACCCCTGAGGCGTAATAAGGAAACTGACGTGCGATTCCCCAACCAACGTTTAGCCCAACTGTTCAATTTACTGCAAAACGAAGTTTTGCCGCAGGATGAGCTGGCTGCACGGTTGTCCGTTTCCACCCGTACCGTTCGCGCCGATATCACGGCGCTCAATGCCTTGCTGGCGAGCTACGGCGCGCAGTTTACGCTTACGCGCGGCAGCGGCTATCAGCTCAATATCAGCGACCCGAATCGCTATCAAAAACTGGAAGAAAGCGCGCCGAGCACGCTACGAATTCCGCGTACGGCAAGCGAGCGTGAGCATTCACTGGCGGTGCGCTTTCTGACATCCGCGTTTTCACTCAAGCTGGAAGATCTGGCGGATGAGTGGTTTGTCAGCCGCGCCACGCTGCAAAACGACATGATCGCTGTGCGTGAACGTTTTCAGCGTTATCAGTTGACGCTGGAGACGCGCCCGCGCCACGGCATGAAGCTGTTTGGCAGTGAAGTCTCTATTCGCGCATGCCTGACGGATATTCTTTGGGAACTGCCGCAGCAGGAAGGGTTTAATGCCCAACTGATGGCGGAAGCGCTCAATGCGGGGGCTATCACATCGCTTACCGCGACGTTGCAGGAAACGCTCACCCGCCACGCGATTCGCCTGACCGACGAAGGTGAACGCTTCATTCGTCTTTACTGCGCAGTAGCGGTACGCCGTATCAGCGAAGGTTTCCCGCTGGCAGAGTTTGCGGCGGAAGAGGAGGTCTCGCAGAACGTGCGCGAAGCGGCGCGCGATATCGCGGCGGCCATGCAGAAACTGGCGGGCAAACCGCTGGCCGACTCGGAGAAAGCCTGGTTGTGCGTGCATATCTCCGCGCGTCAGACGCAGCAGGTTTCGCCAAGCGCCATCAGTGCCGACGATGCCGAAGCGCTGGTGAACTACATTCTCAGCTACATCAACAGCCACTATAACTACAACCTGCAAAACGACGATCAGCTGCACGCGGACCTGCTCACCCATATCAAAACCATGATCACCCGCGTGCGTTATCAAATCATGATCCCCAACCCGCTGCTGGATAACATCAAACAGCACTACCCGATGGCGTGGGACATGACGCTGGCGGCGGTGTCGAGCTGGGGAAAATACACCCCGTACACCATCAGCGAAAACGAAGTTGGGTTCCTGGTGCTGCACATCGGCGTCGGGCTGGAGCGACATTACAACATTGGCTATCAGCGCCAGCCGCGTGTCCTGCTGGTGTGCGACACCAGCACGGCGATGGTGCGCATGATTGAAGCGGTGTTGCAGCGCAAATACCCGCAAATTGACGTGACTGATGTGCTCTCGCTGCGTGATTACGAACAGCGGGAGAGCATCAGTGAAGACTTTGTTATCTCGACCGCCCGCATTAACGAAAAAGATAAACCGGTGGTGACCATCGCCCCGTTCCCGACCGAGTTCCAGCTTGAACAAATCGGCAAACTGGTACTGGTGGACCGCACCCGTCCGTGGATGCTGAACAAATATTTCGATGCTGCGCACTTTCGCATTATCGACGGCGATATCGACCAACAGACATTATTTAGCGAACTTTGCGCTCAGCTTCATGATGAAGGCTTTGTTGACGCCGAGTTCCACTCTTCAGTTGTGGAGCGTGAAGCCATCGTCAGTACCATGCTCGGCGACGGCATCGCGCTGCCTCACGCCCTGGGATTGTTGGCACAAAAAACGGTGGTCTACACGGTGCTGGCACCGCAGGGAATTGCGTGGGGCGAGGAAACCGCGCACGTCATCTTCCTGCTCGCGATCAGCAAACGCGAGTATGAAGAAGCGATGGCGATCTACGATATTTTTGTCACCTTCCTGCGCGAACGTGCAATGGCACGGTTGTGCACCTGTCGGGATTTTGCGGAGTTTAAAACCGTGGCGATGGCGTGTGTGAGCCGGTTTTGAGAGGCGTTTTCCAGAATCGAATGTAAAACGAGTGTAATGCTATAATGCATTACACTTTTTCTTTTTCTGGGGGCACAATGGCGACCATCAACGTCAGGCTTGACGATCAACTCAAGAAAGAGGCATACGCCGTGCTGGAAAAACTCAACATCACTCCCACGGAAGCCGTGCGATTACTGTTTCAGTATGTGGCGGATAACGGGCGGATGCCGGTAAAAAACGTCACTATAAGCGACAGTGAAGAGGCGCTGCTGCATTCTGTCAGGGAAAGACTGGCCAATCCGCAAGAGGCCGTTAAGGTCAGGCTGGATGATCTATGAACTGGCCTTTGACCCGAGGGCGTTAAAAGAGTGGCAAAAGTTAGGTGCGACCGTCCGGGGGCAGTTTAAAAAGAAACTGAAGTCAGTTTTGCTTCATCCTCGCAATGAAGCTGACAGGTTACGAACGTTTCCCGATTGCTACAAAATCAAACTAAAGGCTTCCGGGTTCAGGCTGGTTTACCAGGTGCAAGAGGCTCAGGTTACGGTGCTGGTGATAGCGATTGGCAAACGGGAGAAATCTGCCGTTTATCAGGATGCTGACAAACGGCTCGAAGACTAGCGCAGGTGGTGCACCACCTGATTGCTGCTGCCGCGCCAGATAAGCGCCGGGTCTTTTAAATCCTGCACAAACTTACCGTCGACCAGCACGTTGATGAGATTGACCACTTCCATTTGCGCGGCGTCCAGCTCGTCCAGCTTGTAGCCGGTCCACACCCAGATATCTTTTCCCTGGCACTCCGCGTGGATGCGTTTGACCAGTTTAAGAATCTCCGGCACGTTTTGCGGATGGAGTGGATCGCCGCCGGAGAGTGAAATCCCCTGACGTTTCACGCGCGTGTCGTTGAGATCGGCAATGATGCGGTCGGCCATTTCGGTGGTGAATGGCTGACCTGAATTCACGCGCCAGGTGCTTTTGTTATAGCAGCCGGGGCATTCGTGAACGCAACCTGCCACAAACAGCGTGCAGCGTGTGCCGGGGCCATTGACGATATCGACGGGGTAGTACTGATGGTAATTCATGGTTGTTCTTCTTGAGTATTGTGCGGGCTGGAGCCCCTCACCCTAACCCTCTCCCACAGGGAGAGGGGACCGACCGAGCAGAACATTTAGGCCGGAGCGGTTTTCTCCCTCTCCCTGTGGGAGAGGGCGGGGTGAGGGGTAGTCGTTTAACCGATCTGCCCGTTGCCGAGGTGTTTCACGCGGCGTTTCACTTCTTCCTGCTTACCGGCGTTAAACGGACGCGCATCCGGGCTACCTAAATAGCCGCACACGCGGCGGGTGACCGATACGCGGGAGGCGTCGTGGTTGCCGCATTTCGGGCAGGTGAAGCCTTTGCTGGTGCACTCGAACTCACCGGTAAAACCGCACTCGTAGCATTCATCGATCGGCGTGTTGGTGCCGTAGTACGGCACGTGCTTGTAGCTGTAATCCCAGACATCTTCCAGCGCTTTCAGGTTGTGCTGAATGTTCGGGTACTCGCCGTAGCAAATGAAACCGCCATTCGCCAGCGGCGGGTACGGGGCTTCAAAGTCGATTTTGTCGTACGGGTTAACTTTTTTCTCAACGTCTAAGTGGAAGCTGTTGGTGTAGTAACCTTTATCGGTGACGCCAGGTACCACGCCGAATTCAGCGGTGTCGAGGCGGCAGAAACGATCGCACAGGTTTTCACTCGGTGTGCTGTAGAGGCTGAAGCCGTAGCCGGTTTCATCTTTCCACTGGTCAACGGCCTGACGCAGACGTTCAACGATGGCGGTGCCTTTGGCGCGCAGCGCTTCATTGTCATAAACGTGCTGATTACCAAACAGCGCATTGATGGTTTCGTGAATACCGATATAGCCCAGCGAGATAGATGCACGACCGTTTTTGAAGATTTCAGAAACGTCATCGTCAGCCTGCAAACGCACGCCGCACGCGCCTTCCATATACAGGATAGGAGCCACGCGGGCTTTCACGCCTTCCAGACGTGCGATACGGGTCATCAGCGCTTTACGCGCCAGCTGCAGACGTTCGTCCAGCAGTTTCCAGAACGCGTCTTCATTACCTTTGGCTTCTAGCGCGATGCGCGGCAGGTTCAGGCTGATGACGCCGAGGTTGTTGCGGCCATCGTGGATCTGCTCGCCGTTTTCGTTTTCCCACACGCCGAGGAAGCTGCGGCAGCCCATTGGGGTTTTGAACGAACCGGTGACTTTCACGACCTGGTCGTAGTTCAGGATGTCCGGATACATGCGCTTGCTCGCGCATTCCAGCGCCAGCTGTTTGATGTCGTAGTTGGCATCGCCCGGTTTGTGATTCAGGCCGTCGCGGATAGCGAACACCAGTTTCGGGAACACGGCGGTTTTACGGTTTTTGCCGAGGCCCGCAATACGATTACGCAGAATGGACTGCTGAATCAGGCGCGATTCCCAACTGGTGCCGAGACCAAAACCAAAGGTGACGAACGGTGTTTGTCCGTTGGCGGTATGCAGCGTGTTGACTTCATATTCCAGCGACTGGAAGGCGTCATAGCACTCTTTTTCCGTACGGGAATGGGCGTAGCCTTCTGCGTCCGGAATCTGCCACTCTTCAGCGGTCTGGCGATGTTTATTGAAGCTGGCGGTCACGAACGGGGCCAGGACTTCATCAATACGGTTAATGGTGGTGCCGCCATAAATGTGGCTGGCAACCTGCGCGATGATCTGCGCGGTAACGGCCGTCGCGGTAGAGATGGATTTCGGCGGCTCGATTTCCGCGTTACCCATTTTAAAGCCCTGCGTCAGCATCCCTTTCAGGTCGATCAACATGCAGTTGAACATCGGGAAGAACGGGGAGTAATCAAGGTCGTGATAGTGGATAACGCCACGTTCGTGCGCCATCACGACGTCGTGCGGCAGCAGGTGCTGACGTGCGTAGTGTTTCGCGACGATACCGGCCAGCAGGTCACGCTGGGTTGGGATCACTTTACTGTCTTTATTGGCGTTTTCATTGAGCAACGCCGAGTTGGTTTGCTCAACCAGGCCGCGAATCTCCTGGTTCAGGCGGCCACGCTTTTCACGCTGGCTGTCGCGGTCATGGCGATATTCGATATAGGCGCGCGCCAGCTGCTTGTACGGGCCAGACATCAGCTGGTTTTCAACCGCGGTCTGGATCTCGTTGATATCAACCTGGCTGCGGCCTTGCATCTGCTCGCTTACGATTGCCGCGACGGTGGCGCAATAGTCTGCGTCATCGACTCCCGCTGCTTTAGCGGCACGCAGGATAGCTTCCTGGATGCGCTCTGATTTGAACGGCACTTTACAGCCATCGCGTTTCATCACATGCGGTGTCATGATCACTCCATTATAAAAACAGGTTATCCACAGAACTGAAGTCGGGGCGGGGGCGAGATTTACAAAGCCTGCCCGCGTGTTAGCGCTTCTCCAGTCAAATTTATCCACATATCACCCCCTTTCTTCATTGGAAGGGTATGGTGATATTGTAGACGATAAAACCCAACATGTTGGGTCGGCGAGCATTCTAAGGTCTATATATAGTGATTTGCATCAAACAAGTTTGCGATTTTATTGATGTAGAACAAAGTAAAAATCGAAGCGTACAGATGACGGGCGCTACGGCTAATGTAAATTTTGCAGTACTGAAGGCCGCTTAAAAATTCAACAAAAACAGTAAGATTTGCAGAGGGCCGGCGACCGAAAGTCGCCGGTTGAGAGGGTTAATTTTGTAGCCACCAGACCGCTTCAAAAGGCCGTAGCGTCATTTCAGACGGGGCGCTTGCCACTTCGTCGTAGTTGCTGATTAAGGCCGTCCAGTCGCCGTGAGGGGCGTCTGGCTGCCAGTGCTGGAGCTCTGCGCTAAGGTTAGCGACCACCAGCAGCGTTTGCCCCTGCCACTGGCGGCGATAGCACCACAGGGACGGATGATCGGGCAGAAGATCCTGATAATGGCCCCACGTCAGAATCGGCGTGGTTTTACGTAGCGCAATTAACTGCTGATAGGTGTAGAACACCGAATTCGGATCGTTCAGCGCCGTATCGACGTTGATCGCTTCATAGTTGTCGCACAGGGCGATCCATGGCGTGCCGGTGGTGAATCCACCGTGCGCTTCGCCATTCCATTGCATCGGCGTGCGGCTGTTATCGCGTGATTTACTGGCGAGGATCGCCAGCAAGGTTTGCGCGTCCTGGCCCTGCGCTAACCGCTCGGCGAACATATTGTGGCTCTCTACGTCGCGGTAGTCGGTTATTTGCGTGAAATGCGGGTTGGTCATGCCAATCTCTTCGCCCTGATAAACATAAGGCGTACCCTGCATGCCGTGCAGCACCATCGCCAGCATTTTGGCAGCGGGCAGGCGATACTCGCCTTCATCGCCAAAGCGCGAAACAATGCGCGGCTGATCGTGGTTACACCAGAACAGCGCATTCCACGCGCGATTATGCATGCCCTGCTGCCAGTGGCTGAACAGCGCTTTCAGGGCGACGTAGTCCGGCTTCGCCAGCGTCCACTTCTCGCCGCCGGGATAATCGACTTTCAGATGGTGGAAGTTAAAGGTCATCGACAGTTCGCGACCATCCAGCGCGGCGTACTGCTGGCAGTTCTCCAGCGAGGTTGACGACATTTCGCCCACGGTCATCAGCTCGCGTGGGGCAAAGACATCGCGGCTCATCTCCTGTAAGAACTCGTGAGCGCGCGGGCCATCAGTATAGAAGCGGCGTCCGTCGCCGTCCGGGTCGGACGGGAATGTCTGATCTTTTGAAATCAGGTTCACTACATCAAGACGCAGGCCATCGACACCACGATCGGCCCAGAACTCGCACACTTTTTTCAGCTCGGCGCGCACCGCCGGGTTTTCCCAGTTGAGGTCCGCCTGTTCCGGCGCAAACAGGTGCAGGTAATATTGTTCGCTCTCAGCGTGCCACTGCCAGGCGTTGCCGCCAAATTTCGAGCGCCAGTTATTGGGCGGGGTGCCCGGCTCGCCATCGCGCCAGATATAGAACTCGCGGTACGGGCTCTCTTTGTTCAGCGATTCACGGAACCAGGCGTGCTGCGTGGAGGAGTGGTTGAGCACCATATCCAGCACGATACGAATACCGCGTGCTTTCGCCTCGGCCACCAGTTCATCGAAATCGTCCAGCGTACCGTAGGCCGGGTCGATGGCGGTGTAATTCGCCACGTCGTAGCCGTTATCAACCTGCGGCGAGACATAAAAAGGGGTCAGCCAGATGGCGTCTACGCCCAGCGTCTTCAGATAGTCGAGGCGATAGGTTACGCCGCGCAAATCACCGGTGCCGCTACCGGTCGTGTCCTGAAAACTCTTTGGATAAATTTGGTAAATAACGCCGTTCTGCCACCAGTGGGGAAGAATATTCATAGTGCTGTCCTGAAATGCGAAGGGGCGCAAGAGCGCCCCAAAGTGAAAACATTAAACAATCTGCAAGGTGCCCTGACGGTGTTTACGCTGGTAAACCACCGAGGTGAGGATGATAGGAATAACGATGGCAATCAGCATTGCCAGGCTAAAGACCTGCCAGTAGGTCGGCTGGATGGAAAGAATACCCGGCAGGCCGCCGACGCCAATGCCGTTTGCCATTACGCCGCTCAGGCCGCACAGCAGGCCAGCGAGGCCAGAGCCTACCATCGCGCACAGCATCGGGAAACGATACTTCAGGTTGATGCCGTACATGGCCGGCTCGGTTACGCCGAGGAAGGCGGAGATGGCGGCAGGCACGGAAATTTCACGCTCGTTCTGCTTGCGGCTGCAAATAATGATGCCCACTACCGCCGAAGCCTGCGCAATATTAGAGAGCGCAATCAGTGGCCAAACCGGCGTGCCGCCCATGCTTTGAATCATCTGCATGTCGATAGCAAGCGTAGTCTGGTGAACGCCGGTGATCACCAGCGGAGCGTACAGGAAGCCGAACAGCGCAGCGCCAACCGGCGCGAAGCTACCGGTCATCAGGTGACGCACGGCAAAGGCGACGCCATCACCAATCATACGGCCAAACGGGCCGATAAAGGCGTGGGCGAGGAAGACGGCCAGAATCAATGAGCAGACCGGAACCACGACCAGATAGAGGTAATCCGGCACGATACGCTTCAGGCGCGTTTCAATAATGCCCAATGCGAGTCCCGCCAGCAGCGCTGGGATAACCTGTGCCTGATAGCCAACCTTCGCAATGGTAAACAGGCCGAAGTTCCATACTTCCGGCACCTGTTGGCCCAGCATGTAGGCGTTCATCAGTTGCGGGGAGACCAGCGTAACGCCGAGCACGATACCCAGAATCGGCGTACCGCCCATTTTGCGCACCGCCGACCAGCAGATACCCACCGGTAAATAGAAGAAGATGGCTTCGCCAATCAGCCATAAGAAATCGTAGATGCTTTGCAGCGACGGGTACATTTGCGCCAGCGTATGGCCGTTGCTCATCGGCAGGTCGCCGATCACGTTGCGGAAACCGAGGATCAAGCCCCCGCTAATCAGCGCTGGCAGCAGCGGGAAGAAGATCTCCGCGAAGTGCGAGATCATGCGTTCATGCCACTTCATGTTCTGGCGCGCCGCCAGTTTGGCCTGCTCTTTATCTGCCGCCGCCTGGCCGGTTGAGGCGATCAGTGCCTGGTAGTAATCTCCGACTTCAGTTCCAATGACCACCTGAAACTGCCCGGCGTTGGTGAAGCAGCCTTTTACCATTGGCAGTTCTTCGATGGCTTTCGGATCGGCTTTCGCCGGGTTGTTGAGGACAAAACGTAAGCGGGTAATGCAGTGGCTGACGGTGGCGATGTTATCGCGTCCGCCGACCAGCTCGATAAGTTTATCGATGTTCTGCTGATTTATTTTACTCATTATGAAAACCTCAGTGCCGAGGAGAGATATTGTGTTGATGACCTGAGCAGTAGCCTATCCGTTAACCGATTTTTGGAAAATGGGAACGTTCCCGAAACGCAGCGAGGATCACATAATTTACGCGTTCAGGCTTAGATGAGGTTGGCGGGAATAATAATCTGACGCGGTTCGGCGCGTCCGATTACCTGGCCTATCAGCTGTTCTGCCGCCTGACGACCGGCGTCGGCATAGCCGGGATCGACGGTGATAATTTCCGGGTGCAGGAACTTCATCAGCGGCGTGTTGCCGACGCTGGCGAGTTGCACGTTATCCATGCGTTCCTGCTGGAAATATTTACTTGCGCCCAGCGCCAGCGTATCGGTGGCGCACAGCAGGGCGGTAGTGTCCGGCGTCATCACTTTGCTGGCATATTCAAAGCCCTGCTTCATGGCGAGGCCGGGCAGCGCGGCGACCGGGTTGAGTTTATGTTTTTTGCAGAAGGCGAGATACGCATCGTGGCGGCGTTTGCCGGTGGTGACGTCGCTGTGGGGAACGCCAAGGTAGCTAATATGGCGATGCCCCTGGTCGTAGAGGCGCTGCATCAGGATGTTGATGGCGCCTTTATCGTCATAACAAACCGAGGCGAAACCTTTGGCATCGCGCGCCACCATCACCAGCGACGACTGCCAGTTCGCCAGCATAGCTTCGCTAACGCCGGTAAAACCGAACAGCACCACGCCGTCGATGTTACGTCGCTTCAGCATGCCGAGATGCTCTTCCACTTTCTCCGGCGAGAACTGGCTTTCCATCATGATGGGGTCGTAACCCTGCTCGTAAAACACCGGCAGCATGGTTTGTACGGCAAGGTTTTCTGAAAGGGAATCGAGACGCGTGACGATAATGGCGACCACTTTATCGCTCTGCCCGCGCATCGCACGCGCGGAGCGAGAAGGGGAGAAACCGTGCTGGTTCATCACTTCTTCAACACGTTCACGGGTACGATCGCTGACGCCGCTTTCATTATTCAGCACGCGGGAAACGGTCGATTTTCCCACTCCGCTCAGGCGTGCAATATCTTTAATGGTCAGCCGGTTCTGCATCTCGTTTTCCATGTTAATAAAATGTTATTTCAGACTAAGTGTTTCATCCTACGCAAACAATCCGCAATGAGCAAAGTCTGGTTTACGTTCGGTTTAGTTGCCGGGGGGTATTATACCGCCCGAACTGGCACAAACATTATGGTTTTATACGTATAATGTGCGGCGCTATTAATCATTCATCTTACCGGAGGCCGTATGGATCCCGATCCCACCCCTCTCCCGCACGGGAGCGTAATTTTCCGGTAAGTCAGTTTTCGCTGCCTTACCGAACACGTGAGGCAGTGACATCCCCGATGTCCCTGTTTGAAAAATTAAGTGCCTGACAGGTACGGATTACCTGTGCCTGTCAGCCGATCTGCGTCCATATTCAATGGATGCGGGGGACGTTTTATGCTGAAAAATATGACCCGGCAACTGCTTGCGCAGCTCAGCCGCCACCTGCCACGCCGTTTAGTCCAGCGCGACCCGATGCCGGATGGCAAAAATCTCTCTGGCGTTCCGATGCCGGATTCTCTGAGCCAGCACTGCCTGAATGTGGCAATGATGGACGAAGAGGCCGTATGGCACGCTTTTGGTACGCATCCGGAAGGGCTCAACGAGGCCGAAGTCGCGGCAAAACGCGAGCGTTACGGCGATAACCAAATCCCGGCGCAGAAGCCCGCGCCGTGGTGGGTTCACCTGTGGAGCTGCTATCGCAACCCCTTTAACCTGCTGCTGACGGTGCTGGGCATCGTCTCTTACTCGACCGAAGATCTCTTCGCCGCCGGGGTGATTGCGCTGATGGTGGTGATTTCCACGCTGCTTAACTTTGTGCAGGAGGCGCGTTCCACTCGCGCTGCCGACGCATTAAAAGCGATGGTGAGCAACACCGCCACCGTGCTGCGCGTGGTGAATATTCAGGGCGAAAGCCGCTGGTGTGAAATACCGCTCGACCAGCTTGTACCGGGCGATATTGTCAAACTGTCGGCGGGCGACATGATCCCAGCAGACCTGCGGGTTGTGCAGGCGCGCGATCTTTTCGTCGCTCAGGCATCGCTCACCGGCGAGTCGCTGCCCGTTGAAAAAGTTGCGCGCAGCCGTGACCCACAGCAGGCAAACCCGCTCGAGTGCGATACCCTCTGCTTTATGGGCACCACCGTGGTGAGCGGCTCGGCGCAGGCTATCGTCACGGCGACGGGCGGTCACACCTGGTTTGGCCAACTGGCCGGGCGCGTCAGCGAGCAGGAGAGTGAGCCAAATGCGTTCCAGAAAGGCATCAGCCGCGTTAGCATGCTGCTGATTCGCTTTATGCTGGTGATGACGCCAATCGTGCTGCTGATCAACGGCTACACCAAAGGCGACTGGTGGGAAGCGGCGCTGTTTGCGCTGTCGGTTGCCGTCGGTTTAACACCGGAAATGCTGCCGATGATCGTCACCTCGACGCTGGCGCGCGGGGCGGTGAAGCTCTCCAAACAGAAAGTCATCGTCAAGCATCTCGATGCTATTCAGAACTTCGGCGCGATGGATATCCTTTGTACCGATAAAACCGGTACCCTGACGCAGGATAAAATCGTACTGGAAAATCATACGGATATCTCTGGTAAAGCCAGCGAGCGCGTGCTGCATACCGCCTGGCTCAACAGCCATTATCAAACCGGGCTAAAGAACCTGCTGGATACCGCCGTGCTGGAAGGCGTGGATGAAAACGCTGCGCGCGAGCTATCCGGGCAGTGGCAGAAAGTGGATGAGATCCCATTTGATTTCGAGCGTCGCCGCATGTCGGTGGTGGTGAGCGAACGTCCGTCCGTGCACAAACTGATCTGCAAAGGCGCATTGCAGGAGATCCTCAACGTCTCAACGCAGGTTCGCCATAACGGCGAAATCGTTCCGCTGGACGAAACCATGCTGCGCCGCATTAAACGCGTCACCGACACGCTTAACCGTCAGGGGCTGCGCGTGGTGGCGGTGGCGAGCAAGTACCTGCCCGCGCGTGTTGGCGACTACCAGCGTATTGATGAGTCCGACCTGATTCTGGAAGGGTACATCGCGTTCCTCGATCCGCCGAAAGAGACCACCGCACCGGCGCTGAAAGCGCTGAAAGAGAGCGGTATCACCGTGAAAATTCTCACCGGCGACAGCGAGCTGGTGGCGGCGAAAGTGTGCCATGAAGTGGGGCTGGACGTTGGTGAGGTGGTGGTCGGCAGTGATATTGAAACCCTGAGCGACGACGAACTGGCGGCGCTGGCGCTGCGTACCACGCTGTTTGCTCGCCTGACGCCGATGCATAAAGAGCGCATCGTAACGTTGCTGCGCCGCGAAGGTCATGTGGTCGGCTTTATGGGAGACGGTATCAACGATGCGCCCGCGCTGCGTGCGGCGGATATCGGAATTTCTGTCGATGGCGCGGTGGATATTGCCCGCGAAGCCGCCGACATCATCCTGCTGGAAAAAAGCCTGATGGTGCTGGAAGAGGGGGTTATCGAAGGCCGCCGGACATTTGCCAACATGTTGAAATACATCAAGATGACGGCCAGTTCCAACTTCGGTAACGTCTTCAGCGTGCTGGTGGCGAGCGCCTTCCTGCCGTTCCTGCCCATGCTGCCGTTACATCTGTTGATTCAGAACCTGCTGTACGATGTATCCCAGGTCGCGATTCCGTTTGATAACGTTGATGACGAGCAGATTCAGAAACCGCAGCGCTGGCAGCCGTCTGAACTGGGGCGCTTTATGATCTTCTTCGGGCCGATCAGCTCCATCTTCGACATTCTGACCTTCTGCGTGATGTGGTTTGTCTTCCATGCCAATGTGCCGGAAACGCAGACGCTGTTCCAGTCCGGCTGGTTCGTGGTGGGGTTACTGTCGCAGACGCTAATTGTGCATATGATCCGTACGCGCCGTATTCCGTTCATCCAGAGCCGCGCCGCCTGGCCGCTGATTATCATGACGCTGGTGGTGATGGTCGTCGGTATCGCGCTGCCGTTCTCGCCGCTGGCGGGGTATTTGCAGCTGCAGGCCCTGCCGCTCTCCTACTTCCCGTGGTTGATTGCGATTCTGGCGGGATATATGACGCTGACGCAGATGGTGAAAGGGTTCTTTAGCCGCCGGTACGGCTGGCAGTAAAACAGTGCCGGGTGGCGCTGATGCTTACCCGGCCTACGCGCGATATGCCGTAGGCCTGATAAGCGTAGCGCCATCAGGCGCTTGCGGCGTCGCTATTAGCGACGTACCGCAATCGCTTCAATTTCAATCTTCACATCTTTCGGCAGACGTGCGACTTCCACACAAGAACGTGCCGGGAAGGTGGCGTTATGCTCGGTAAAGAAGGCTTCATAAGTCGCGTTAACGGTCGCGAAATCGTTAAGATCTTTCACGAAAACGGTAGTTTTCACGATATCGCCGACTTTCAGGCCTGCTGATTCAACGATTGCTTTTACGTTTTCCAGCGACTGACGCGCCTGAGCGGCTACGTCTTCCGGCACTTCACCGGTTTTCGGGTTTACCGGGATCTGACCGGAGGTGATGATCATGCTACCCAGATCAACGCCCTGAACGTATGGGCCGATAGCGGCTGGTGCATTTTCCGTCGCGAGTACTTTGCTCATGTTTTCTCCAGAATTACAGCGTTAAGAATGTTCCCGGCCATTATAGCAGCCGGGATTTCATTACCAACCTCAATTAGTTGGCCAGCACCACATAATGGGAAAACTCTTTTTCGCAGTATTTACATTTGAGTGCGATATCATCGGCACGTTTTTTCACTGCAAAGCTGGATGAAACCGGCTCGGCGTGGCTGATGCAGTTGCTGTTCGGGCAAACCAGCACGTTATCAATACGTTCCGGCAAGCTTGGGCGCGATTTGCCGACCACTTCATATTCGTCGATGCGATTCACCGTCGCCTGCGGAGCATACAGGGAAAGCTGGTTGACCTGCTCGTCGGTCAGGAAGGTATTTTCGATTTTAATCAGGTCCTTGCGGCCCATTTCGCCGGAAGGCAGATTCAGGCCGATGGTGATGCGTTGGTCTGTCTCAGTCAGTTTGAACAGGGTCAGCAGCTTAAAGCCTACCTGCGCCGGGATATGGTCGATTACCGTGCCACGTTTGATGGCTTCTACCTGAAGTTTGTTATCGTGTGTCATAGTCATTTCCCCTTACAGATCCAGGTCGCGAGTCAGAACCAGTGCCAGTAACGCCTGGCGAGCGAAGATACCGTTGCCAGCCTGCTGGAAGTACCAGGCGTGCGGCGTTTTATCGACATCCGTGGTGATTTCGTCAATACGCGGCAGCGGGTGCAGCACTTTCATATTGTTGCGTGCGCCTTCCAGGTCGGCGGCGCGAAGCACGAACTGCGCCTTCACGTTGGCGTATTCTGACGGGTCCAGACGCTCTTTCTGCACGCGCGTCATATAAAGGATATCCACTTCCGCCATCACTTCTTCAATGGCGCTGTGCAGGCTCCAGGCAATGCCTTTCTCGTCGAGCATATCCAGAATGTACTGTGGCATCGCCAGCGCGTCCGGGGCGATAAAGTAGAAGCGGTTGCCGTTAAATTTCGCCAGCGCCTGGGTCAGGGAGTGAACGGTGCGGCCATATTTCAGGTCGCCGACCATCGCCACGTTGAGATTTTCCAGGCGGCCCTGCGTTTCCTGAATGGTGAAGAGGTCGAGCAGCGTTTGCGTCGGATGCTGGTTAGCGCCGTCACCGGCGTTTAACACCGGAATGCCGCCGGAGAACTCGGTTGCCAGACGTGACGCGCCTTCCTGCGGGTGACGCATCACGATGGCGTCGACGTAGGTGCTAATCACCGAGATGGTATCCGCCAGCGTTTCGCCTTTTTTACCCAGCGAGGTGTTGTTGCTGTCGGAGAAACCGACCACGCTCGCGCCCAGGCGATGCATTGAGGTTTCAAACGACAAGCGGGTACGGGTTGACGCCTCGAAGAAACAGCTGGCAATCACTTTGTGCTTCAGCAGTTCCGGTTGCGGGTTTGCTTTCAGCTTTGCAGCGGTAGCCAGTACCAGTTCCAGATCGTCGCGACTCAGGTCGTTGATGGAAATGATATGTTTTTGATACAGCGGATTAGCCATGTTTTTCTCCTGACGCCTGCGCAAAAAAAAAGCCCCTTAAATAAGGGGCTTCGAGAATGAGTGAGCAACGGAAAGAAAACGGCAGGCCAGCGTCTGTTTTCAGACGCGGTAAGACGCGATGTCGTACACACTGAACCATAATTCCTCCCGGCAAACGGGACGGGATTATACGCAGGTCTGTTTTTGAATCAAGTATCAGATTCATAATTTACGCGACGAAAACGATTCTCTTTGAATACTAATGCACATAATCACCACTGATATGCAGTTGTAACCCATTCATTACCATCATCATTCAATAACTATGCGCCAGCGCAAATCCCCATCAAAAAGTAGTGGTATGGCAGCCTGAATTCTCGTATAACAACTAAAAATGAAACGATGTTTTAATTGAGGTATTACCATGATTGTTGGCAACATCCATAATGTGCAGCCGTGGCTGCCGGAAGCACTGCGCCAGGCGATCGCGCATGTTAAAGCCGAAGTAAACGATGCGACCGCGTTGGGCAAGCACCCTATCGACGGCGACCGCGCCTTTTATCTGGTAGCGGAAGATATGACCGAGCCGTGTGAAAAACGTCGTGCCGAGTATCACGCGCGTTATCTGGATATCCAGATATTGGTGAAAGGCCAGGAGGGGATGACCTTCAGCACGCTGCCTGCGGGCGCGCCGGAGACCGACTGGCTGGCAGATAAAGACATCGCTTTCCTGCCGGAAGGAAAAGAAGAGAAAACCGTTATTCTGAACGAAGGCGATTTTGTGGTGTTCTACCCGGGGGAAGTGCATAAGCCACTGTGTGCGGTCGGCACGCCCGCGAAAGTGCGCAAGATTGTGGTGAAGATGTTGGTTGAGTAAGACTTTTGAGCTGGGGGCGAGTACCCCAGCTCGTACTTGCCCCGTTACATTCCGTTGCTCCCCATTTTGTGATCAAGCCTAAAAAACGCACAACCTTCCCCTCTCTCTGATTTACCTCTACGCCTGCCCTGGATTACAGTGAATTTATAAATAAGAACACTGTTCTATAATGTAGAACAAAATTAAAATGAAGGAGTTCCCATGCAACCAGCAGTGCAGTTCTCAGGCATCATTCCTCCGGTTTCAACATTGTTCACGCCAGATGGGCAATTTGATGCGAAGAGCACCGGTGTATTGATTGACGATCTTATTACCGCGGGTGTGGATGGGCTTTTCTTCCTCGGCAGTGGCGGTGAGTTTTCCCAGCTTTCGCTGGATGAACGCAAGGCGGTTGCACAGTTTGTGACCTCGCATGTTAGTCAGCGTGTACCAGTGCTCATCGGTACAGGCGGCACCAACGCGCGTGAAACGATCGCGCTTAGCCAGCATGCGCAAGAGTGCGGCGCGGATGGGATCGTGGTGATCAACCCTTACTACTGGAAAGTGTCGGAAGAGAACCTGGTGAATTACTACCAGCAGGTGGCGGATAGCGTCACGCTGCCGATAATCCTGTATAACTTCCCGGCGCTGACCGGGCAGGATCTCACGCCTTCTATCGTGAAACGTCTGGTGGCGTCGCGCAAAAATATCGTCGGTATTAAAGATACCATCGACTCCATCGCCCACATCCGCAGCATGATTAACACCGTGAAAGCAGAGCATCCGCACTTTAGCGTGCTGTGTGGCTATGATGACCATCTGTTCAATACCCTGATGATGGGGGGCGACGGCGCGATTTCAGCAAGCGTAAACTTTGCCCCGCAGCTGTCGGTGAATCTGCGTCGCGCATTCCTTGAGGGCGATCTCGGTACGGCGGCGAAAATTCATCAGAAGCTGGTGCAGGTGCCGCAGATTTATCAACTGGATACCCCATTTGTGAACGTGATTAAAGAGGCGATGGTGCTGTGCGGACGCGAGATGTCGACCTGGACGATGCCGCCTGCTGGTGTGCTGGATGATACGCGTCGCCAGCAGTTAAAAGCGCTGCTGAAACGCCTTGAACTCTGCTGATCGGGAGAGCGAAAAGATGTCTATCGACACCATTTTTACACCGCAGGATGAACCGTTTTATGCGGTGAAAACCCATGCTGCCGGCCCGCAGGGCGCGCTGCCGTTGACGCCGCAGATGCTGCTGGAGTCGCCGAGCGGCAATCTGTTCGGCATGACGCAAAACGCAGGAATGGGCTGGGACGCCAACAAGCTTACCGGGCGTGAAGTGTTGCTGATTGGCACTCAGGGCGGTATTCGCCACTCGGATGGCCGCCCAATCGCGCTGGGTTATCACACCGGGCACTGGGAGATTGGCCTGCAGATGTCGGCGGCGGCAAAAGAGATTACCCGTCTGAGCGGCATTCCGTTTGCGGCCTTCGTCAGCGATCCCTGTGACGGGCGCTCGCAGGGTACACATGGGATGTTCGATTCGTTGCCCTACCGTAACGATGCGGCGATCGTTTTTCGCCGTTTGATCCGCTCACTGCCAACGCGCAGAGCGGTAATTGGTGTGGCTACCTGCGATAAAGGCTTGCCCGCGACGATGATCGCCCTTGCGTCGATGCACGATCTGCCGGTGATCCTCGTGCCGGGCGGGGCGACATTGCCCCCGACATTTGGTGAAGATGCCGGAAAGGTCCAAACCATCGGCGCGCGCTACGCCAACAATGAACTGAGTCTGAAAGAGGCATCTGAGCTGGGCTGTCGTGCCTGTGCATCCCCCGGCGGCGGCTGCCAGTTCCTTGGCACGGCGGGCACTTCGCAGGTGGTGGCGGAAGCATTAGGCCTCGCATTGCCGCATTCGGCGCTGGCACCCTCGGGCCAGGACGTGTGGCTGGAGATCGCCCGTCAGTCGGCACGCGCGGTGATGGCGCTGGATGAAAAGGGAATTACTGCCCGCGATATTCTGACCGATAAAGCGATCGAGAATGCGATGGTGGTACATGCGGCCTTTGGCGGTTCAACCAACCTGCTGCTGCATATTCCGGCCATCGCCCATGCGGCGAAGTGTCGCCTGCCGGATGTGGCGCAGTGGAGCGCCATTAACCGTAAAGTGCCACGGCTGGTGAGCGTGCTGCCCAACGGGCCGGATTATCATCCGACGGTACGCGCGTTCCTTGCGGGCGGCGTGCCGGAGGTGATGCTGCATCTGCGTCGGCTCGGGTTGCTGCATGAAGATGTGATGACGGTGACCGGGCAGACGCTCGGTGAGAATCTCGACTGGTGGGAGCACTCCGAGCGTCGTGCGAAGTTCCGTCAGTGTCTGCGTGAGCAGGACGGCGTGGAGCCTGATGAGGTGATTCTGTCGCCGGAAGGCGCGAAAGCGAAAGGGATGACATCAACGGTGGCCTTCCCGGTAGGCAACATCGCGCCTGAAGGTTCGGTTATCAAGGCTACGGCTATCGACCCTTCCGTTGTCGATGACGACGGCGTGTATCGCCATACAGGAACGGCGCGCGTATTTGTTTCGGAAGAGGCGGCGATCAAAGCCATCAAACAGGGGCAAATCCAGAAGGGCGATATCATGGTGATCATCGGCGGCGGCCCGTCGGGCACCGGGATGGAAGAAACCTACCAGCTTACGTCTGCGCTGAAACATATTTCCTGGGGGAAAACCGTGTCGCTGATTACGGATGCGCGTTTCTCTGGCGTTTCTACTGGTGCATGTTTAGGACACGTTGCGCCAGAAGCGCTGGCTGGGGGGCCGATTGGCAAACTGCGCGATGGCGATGTTATTGAGATAATCGTCGATCGCCTGTCGCTTAAAGGTAGCGTGAACTTTATCGGTAGTGCGGAGGTGCGTATAGCGCCGGAAGAGGGCGCTGCCGTGCTGGCAGAACGTGAGCTTCATCCCGGCCTGAAAGCGCATGACTACCTGCCGGATGATACGCGTTTATGGGCGGCGTTGCAGGCGGTCAGCGGCGGTACCTGGAAAGGTTGTATTTATGATACGGATAAAATTATCGAGGTGATTAACGCTGGTAAAAAAGCGTTGGGTATTTGATTTATTAAAATCTATTTTTCTGCCCGCTAAATAAATATATTTGGCGGGCGGTAATCTATTTATTAAAATATTTTATCCTTCGCGGGAGGCTTCGGTGTTTCTATTTTCAGGTAAAGTGAATCGTTATCACAGAAGTTAAAATACATAATCAATAAAGTAAAAATGGTAATTGTTGCTGCATACATTCCCTTCTTACAATCTATCTCGAAAGAATCATCTAATAAGCATACGAATAAAGGGTGTATTCCTCACAAATGCGCAAGCAGGCATTTTATTTTGTAGGTCCCGGCAATTCGGAATGAATTCCTCTCATATGACCTGGAGGTAGAAATGCAGTTAACCATGAAAGATAAAATCGGCTACGGGCTGGGTGATACCGCCTGCGGTTTTGTCTGGCAGGCCACCATGTTTTTGCTGGCGTACTTCTATACGGATGTCTTTGGCCTGTCAGCGGGCGTAATGGGCACGCTATTCCTGGTATCACGCGTGCTGGATGCGGTAACCGATCCGTTGATGGGGCTGGTGGTAGACCGCACCCGCACCCGCTACGGCCAGTTCCGCCCGTATCTGTTGTGGGGGGCGATTCCATTCGGCATCGTCTGCGTATTGACGTTCTATACGCCAGACTTCTCGGCTAACGGGAAAATTATCTATGCGTCCATTACCTATATTTTGCTGACCCTGGTTTATACCTTCGTCAACGTTCCTTACTGTGCAATGCCTGGCGTTATAACGGCCGACCCGAAAGAGCGCCATGCGTTACAGTCGTGGCGCTTTTTCCTCGCCGCCGCTGGTTCACTGGCGATTAGCGGTATTGCTTTACCGCTGGTTAATATTATTGGTAAAGGCAATGAACAACTCGGTTATTTCGGCGCAATGTGCGTGTTGGGCGTTTGCGGCGTGGTGCTGCTGTTTGTCTGTTTCTTCACGACCAAAGAACGTTATACCTTTGATGTTCAACCGGGGGCTTCTGTTAAGCAAGACCTCAAGCTATTAATGGGTAACAGCCAGTGGCGAATCATGTGCGCCTTTAAAATGATGGCGACCGGTTCTAACGTCGTTCGTGGCGGCGCAACACTTTATTTTGTGAAATACGTCATGGATCATCCGGAACTGGCTACACAGTTCCTGCTCTATGGCAGCCTGGCGACCATGTTCGGCTCTTTGTGCTCGTCTCGCCTGCTCGGGCGCTTCGATCGCGTGACCTCGTTTAAATGGATTATCGGTATTTATTCACTGATTAGCCTGAGTATTTTCTTTGTACCGTCGGACAATATCGCGGCGATCTTCGCACTGAATATTCTGTTCCTGTTCGTCTTTAACACCACGACGCCGTTGCAATGGCTGATGGCGTCGGATGTGGTGGATTACGAAGAGAGCCGCAGTGGACGCCGCCTCGATGGCCTGGTCTTCTCGACGTATCTGTTCAGCCTGAAAATCGGCCTGGCGATTGGCGGCGCGCTGGTGGGCTGGATCCTCGCGTTCTCCAGCTACTCCGCAGGCAATGCCGTGCAGCCGGATAACGTACTGACCACCATCAAAATTCTCTTCTGTATCGTTCCCGTCGTGCTCTATGTCGGCATGTTTACGCTGCTGTCGTTCTACAAACTGAGCAGCAAACGTGTGGAAGAGATCAGCCAGCAGCTGCAACGTCAGCGTACGGCACAGCCTGAAACGCACCCTGCCGACACCGCAGCGGCGGTGAACTGAGGAGAAGCATTATGTACCAGATTGAAAATCCCATTCTGACCGGTTTCAACCCAGACCCTTCACTGTGCCGCGTAGGGGACGATTATTACATCGCCACCTCTACCTTTGAGTGGTTCCCTGGCGTGCGTATCTATCACTCCCGCGATCTGAAAAACTGGTCGCTGGTCAGTACGCCGCTCAACAGCGTGGCGTTGCTGGATATGAAAGGTAATCCGGATTCTGGCGGCATCTGGGCACCTTGCCTGAGTTACGCCGATGGCAAATTCTGGCTGCTTTATACCGACGTAAAAATTGTGGATTCGCCGTGGAAAAATGGCCGCAATTTCCTGGTCACCGCGCCATCGATAGAAGGGCCGTGGAGCGACCCGATTCCGATGGGCAACGGTGGATTTGACCCTTCGCTGTTCCATGACACTGACGGGCGGAAATACTACATCTATCGCCCGTGGGGGCCGCGCCACCACAGCAATCCGCATAACACCATTGTGATGCAGGAATTTTTCGCCGACACGCAGACGCTATCGCCAGAACGAACCACGCTCTTTACCGGTACGCCGTTGGGCTACACCGAAGGCGCGCATATTTATCGCCGCGAGGGTTACTACTATCTGCTGGTAGCGGAAGGCGGAACCAGCTATGAGCACGCAGTGGTGGTGCTACGGGCTAAAAACCTGGCCGGGCCCTATGAGCTGCATCCTGACGTCACGATGATGACCAGCTGGCACCTGCCGGAGAATCCGCTGCAAAAGAGCGGCCACGGCTCGCTGCTCGAAACCCATACAGGTGAATGGTATATGGCGTATTTGACCAGCCGCCCTTTGCATCTTCCGGGTATCCCGCGATTAGCGTCCGGTGGGCGTGGATACAGCCCGCTCGGCCGTGAGACGGGCATTACCCGCATTGAATGGCGTGATGGCTGGCCGTACGTAGAAGGCGGAAAACACGCGGCGCTAACGGTGCAGGGCCCGCGCATGATAGAGCAGCCGGTATCAGGTTCGGGGGCATGGCGCACCGATTTTGACAGCGACAGGCTCGACCCGGAGCTACAAACCCTGCGTATTCCGTTTGATGAAACGCTGGGTTCTCTCACCGCACGACCCGGTTTTTTGCGTCTGTACGGCAATGATTCGCTGAACTCTACCTTTACCCAATCCACGGTGGCTCGCCGCTGGCAGCATTTCCGTTTCAGCGCACAAACGCAGATGGCCTTTTCACCACGCCATTTCCAGCAGAGCGCCGGGTTAACCTGTTATTACAACAGTAAAAACTGGACCTACTGTTTTATGGACCGGGAAGAGGGGCGCGGGCGGACGCTGAAGATTATTCAGCTCGATCATAACGTGGCGCACTGGCATCTGTACGATAACCCGATAGCGGTGCCGGAAGAGGTGGAAAACGTCTGGCTGCGAGTGGAGGTCGATACGCTGACGTACCGCTACAGCTATTCATTCGATGGGGAAAACTGGCAAACCATCCCGCTGACCTTTGAGGCGTGGAAACTCTCCGACGACTATATCGGCGGCAGAGGCTTCTTTACCGGAGCATTTGTGGGGCTTCACTGCGAGGATATCAGCGGTGACGGCTGCTACGCCGACTTTGCTTCGTTCTCTTATCAGCCAGAAAACTAATAGCAGACTGGGCTAGCGTTCGCGGTAGCCCAGCGTTTTCGATAACCCCAGCCCGGCATCCATCAGCATCTGGCGATAGGTCGCCAGTTCGTCGTCGTTTACGCGAGAGGTCAGCGTTGAGAGGCTAAGCGCGGCGATGACCCGCGATTCATGATTCCATACCGGTACCGCGATACAGCGCACGCCAGGCTCGTTCTCTTCGTTATCCATGGCGTAGTGGTTGTTACGGGTTTCTTTCAGCGCAGCAAGCAGAGAGGCACGGTCGGTGAGGGTTGATGGCGTAAAGCCTTTGTACACATATCCCTCCAGCACGGCGGCACATTCTTCCTCGCTAAGCCAGGCAAGCAGTACCTTACCGATGGCGGTGGCGTGCACAGGTAAACGGCGACCGATACGAGAATAGGCGATAGCCGCCTGTTTACCTTCGATTTTCTCGATGTAGACGCCTTCGTTGCCGTCCAGAATCCCCAGATGGGTGGTTTGTCCGGTTTCTTGAGAAAGCGTTGTAAGCCAGCTTTTCGCTTTCTGGCGAATATCCATCGTGCCAACCACAAAGTGCCCACGCTCAACCAGTTTCATTCCCAGGCGATATTTGCCGTTTTCCGGATTCTGATCGATGTAACCATGAAGCTGAAGGGTTTTAAGAAGCGAGTGGAGGGTGCTTTTGCTCAATCCCATCTGTTTGCTGATTTCGGTGATTTTGAGCTCCGTCGCCTGCTCATTAAACAGGTCGAGGATCTGCAAAGCACGTTCAACAGACTGAATTATTGGCATAATTTATTACCGTCCACGAAGAATTCCTTTCGTGTGACCGTACTATTTTCGCTGCCGAAAAGCAATGCCGGATGGCGGTGTAAACGCCTTATCCGGCAATTGATGAGTTACTGGCTTAACGTCGCCACCATCACCGCTTTGATGGTGTGCATGCGGTTTTCTGCCTGGTCGAAAACGATGCTTGCCGGGGATTCAAATACCTCATCGGTAACTTCCATGCCACCGTGCATACCGTACTCTTCGGCCATTTTTTGGCCGAGCGTGGTCTGATCGTCATGGAACGCAGGCAGGCAGTGGAGGAATTTCACCTGCGGGTTACCGGTGAGCGCCATCATTTGGCTATTCACCTGATAATCACGCAGCAGCGCAATGCGTTCTGCCCATTTCTCTTTGGCTTCGCCCATCGATACCCACACGTCAGTGTAGATAAAGTCCGCGCCTTTCACGCCCGCCGCAATATCTTCGGTGAGGGTAATGTTACCGCCATTCTTTTGCGCCAGCGCTGTGCATTCGGTCACCAGGCTCTCTTCCGGCCAACAGGCCTGCGGGGCAACCAGGCGCAAATCCAGCCCGGTTAATGCGGCGGCTTCCAGCATTGAATTACCCATGTTGTTACGCGCGTCGCCTGCATAAACCAGCGTCATCTCATTGAACGCTTTACCCGGTAAATGCTCCTGCATGGTGAGCAAATCAGCCAACAATTGTGTCGGATGAAATTCGTTGGTGAGACCGTTCCACACCGGCACACCCGCGTACTGCGCCAGCGTTTCGACAATCTCCTGGCCGTAGCCGCGATACTGAATACCGTCATACATCCGACCCAGCACGCGGGCGGTATCTTTAATCGATTCTTTGTGGCCAATCTGGCTGCCGCTTGGGCCGAGATAAGTCACGCGAGCGCCCTGATCGTATGCGGCAACTTCGAAAGAGCATCGTGTGCGTGTTGAGTCTTTTTCGAAGATGAGCGCGATGTTTTTACCGATCAGTTTTGGCGTCTCTTTGCCGCTTTTTTTATCGGCTTTCAGCTGGGCGGCGAGTTGCAGCAGAGTGTGCAGCTCGGCAGGGGTGAAATCGAGTAATTTTAAAAAGTGCTTCTGATAAAAATTCGGCATCTTGTCCTCGCATGGCTTAGGCCACTTATTGAATTAAAATTCAATTTATATGTATGAATATGCAATTGCAACCCCGGTGCACAAATCTTTCTCACAAAGGTGGAGGCAATGCTTGCGGTATGTGACAATAAGAGTAACGCCACATTACGAGGAACGAGCCATGGCAAACCCGGAATTACTGGAAGAGCAGCGTGAAGAGACGCGCCTGATCATCGAAGAACTGCTGGAAGACGGCAGCGATCCTGATGCGCTGTATACCATTGAACACCACCTCTCTGCCGATGACTTCGACGCGCTGGAGAAGTTTGCGGTTGAAGCCTTCAAAATGGGTTATGAAGTGACCGAGCCGGAAGAGCTGGAAGTGGAAGAGGGCGACACCGTCATCTGCTGCGATATACTCAGCGAATCCGCGCTGAATGCCGATCTTATCGACGCACAGGTTGAGCAACTGATGACGCTGGCCGAGAAATTTGAAGTCGAGTATGACGGTTGGGGCACTTACTACGAAGATCCTAACGGCGAAGAAGGTGAAGACGACGACGAAGATGACGTCGACGAAGATGATGATGGTGTACGTCACTAAGCATCACTCACCCACGGCAGCGCCCGCTGCCGTGGGGCAAGGATAAAGCATGGATTACCCGCAAATTCTCTCCCCTGTTATCAATTTTCTTCACTGCACCACGCCGCAGGCCTGGCTTGATAAAGCCCGTGACCCGGTGAATCTGCCGCTTTTGTTAACCGACCATCTGGTGTGCGAGCTCAAAGCCGCGCAAACCGCCATGCTGCTGGTGCGTAAATATGTCGCTGATAAGCAAGGCGCGGACTCGCTGCTGGCGTGGCTACAGCCGTATGAAGCGTTTGCGTTTCGCGATGGGCCGGAGCCGGATTTTGTCGCGCTGCATAAGCAAATCGGTAAAAGCGTAATGCCGCAGACCGACGATCCGTGGGGGCAAGCGTTGATCGACAGCATGGTGCTGTTGATCAAAGAGGAACTGCATCACTTCTGGCAGGTACGCGAAGCCATGACCGCGCGTCAGATCCCCTATGTGAAGATAACCGCCAGCCGCTACGCGAAAGGCATGCTCAAAGAGGTGCGCACGCACGAGCCGTTGACGCTGATTGATAAACTGATTTGCGGGGCTTATATCGAAGCGCGTTCCTGCGAGCGTTTTGCCGCGCTGGCGCCGTATCTCGATGAGCCATTGCAGAAGTTTTATCTCTCGCTGCTGCGCTCTGAAGCCCGCCATTATCAGGATTACCTGGCGCTGGCGCAGCAGGTATCGAAAACGGATATTACCCCGCGCGTGCGTTTCTTTGGTGAAGTGGAAGCGGCATTAATTAGCACGCCGGATGCGGAGTTTCGTTTTCATAGTGGCGTGCCGATGTGAGGCATAGCCTTACAACGCTTTCAGCATCCGCACTTCACAATCCACGTGGCCGGTGCAACCCAACGGCTCGCTGATATGCTCGAAGCCTAAGTGTTCATACAGACCAATGGCTTCGCGCAGAAACTCGGTGGTTTCGAGATAGCAGTGCCTGAAACCCTGTTCACGCGCGTGATCGAGCGCCATCAGCGCTAACTTCTTCGCCAGCCCCTGACCGCGCACGGAAGAGAGAAAATACATTTTCTGTAATTCACAGATATCCGGCTCGCTACAGCCTAATGGGGCAACGCCGCCGCCGCCAACCACCTGACCATCTTGCTCAACCACCCAATAGGCGGCACCTGGCTGGCTGTAGAGCTGGTATAGCTCATCCAGATTCGGGTCAGCAACGGTATAGCCTTTGTCGGCAGTCAGGCCATATTCGGCGGAGACCTGACGGATAACGCTGGCAATAGCGGGATTATCGTCAGCGGCGAGCGGGCGCAGCGTGACGGCGACCGGGGATATAACACTCATAGCGAAACTCGAAATAAATTATGACGGAGATATGCAGTTAATAACACCGCAGGGCAGGTGAGTGCAAGCGAGGATAATTCAGGAAGGAAAATCAGGCGGGTGCCTGAATGCAGGCCGGATAAGCAACGCGCCATCCGGCAAACAAACAGGCACAACCTTAAGGCATTACAGCGCGGCAATCACCGCCTGCTGTTCAATCAACTTCGCTTTCGCTTCTGCGTAACCGTCCAGCTTCTCACGCTCTTTGGCGATCACCGCTTCCGGTGCGCGCGCCACAAAGCCTTCGTTAGACAGTTTGCTTTCGATGCGGCTGATTTCACCTTCAATCTTCGCCACTTCTTTCGCCAGACGCGCCAGCTCATCTTCTTTGTTGATGAGGCCAGCCATCGGGATCAGCAGCTCTGCGCCGTCGATGATTTTGGTCACGGATACCGGGCCTTTGTCATCGGCTGGCAGCACGGTGATGCTTTCCAGACGCGCCAGGTTCAGCAGGAAGCTACGGTTATCGTTTACACGACGCTGTGCATCTTGACTGCAACCGCGCAGCAGCAGCTCCAGCGGTTTGCCCGGCGCGATGTTCATTTCCGCACGAATATTACGTACAGCAACGATCGCCTGTTTCAGCCACTCGGTGTCGGCCAGCGCCGCTTCATCAACCTGAGACGCATCGTATTCCGGGAACGGCTGCAGCATGATGGTGTCGGCGGTGATACCGCAAATCACTTTCACACGCTGCCAGATGGTTTCGGTGATGAACGGAATGATCGGATGCGCGAGGCGCAGCAGACCTTCCAGAACCGTCACCAGCGTATGGCGAGTACCGCGCAGTTCAGACTCAGAACCCCCGGTCATTACCGGTTTGGTCAGCTCCAGATACCAGTCGCAGAACTGGTTCCAGGTGAACTCATACAGAATGCCTGCGGCGATATCGAAACGATAGCTGTCCAGCGCTTCACGGTACGCTTTCACGGTCTGGTTGAATTCCGCCAGAATCCAGCGGTCCGCCAGCGACAGCGTCATTTCACCGCCGTTGAAGCCGCAATCCTGATCTTCAGTGTTCATCAGCACAAAACGGCTGGCGTTCCACAGCTTGTTACAGAAGTTACGATAACCTTCGAGGCGTTTCATATCCCAGTTGATGTCGCGGCCGGTAGAGGCCAGCGCCGCCAGGGTGAAGCGCAGGGCGTCGGTGCCGTGCGGCTCGATGCCGTTCGGGAACTGTTTCTCGGTACGCTTGCGGATTTTCTCCGCCATCTGCGGCTGCATCATGTTGCCGGTGCGTTTCTCCAGCAGGTCTTCCAGCGAAATACCGTCAACCATATCCAGCGGGTCAATCACGTTGCCCTTGGATTTAGACATTTTCTGGCCTTCGTCGTCACGAATCAGGCCGGTCATGTAGACGGTGCGGAACGGCACCTGCGGCTTGCCATCTTCATCTTTGATGAAGTGCATGGTCATCATGATCATGCGGGCAATCCAGAAGAAGATGATGTCGAAACCGGAAACCATCACGCTGGTCGGGTGGAACTGACGCAGGGCGTCGGTGTTTTCCGGCCAGCCGAGCGTGGAGAAGGTCCACAGCGCGGAGGAGAACCAGGTATCGAGAACGTCTTCGTCCTGACGCAGCGCAACGTCGGCGCTCAGGTTGTTTTCCTGACGTACTTCTTCTTCGGTGCGGCCAACGTAGACGTTACCTTCGTTGTCATACCATGCCGGGATGCGGTGACCCCACCACAGCTGACGAGAGATACACCAGTCCTGAATATCGCGCATCCAGGAGAAGTACATGTTTTCGTACTGCTTCGGCACAAACTGAATGTCGCCGTTTTCAACGGCTTCAACCGCCGGTTTCGCCAGCACGTCGGCACGCACGTACCACTGGTCGGTCAGCATCGGTTCGATCACTACGCCGCCACGGTCGCCGTAAGGAACGGTCAGGTCGTGCGGTTTGATCTCTTCCAGCAGGCCGAGGGCGTCTACGGCAGCAACGATCGCTTTACGCGCGGCAAAACGTTCCAGTTTCTGGAATTCAGCCGGGATCTCACTGGAGTAAACGTCAGATTCATTGCCTTTGGTGTCGTACACTTCCGCCGTTTCGCGAATGTCACCGTCAAAGGTCAGAATGTTAATCATCGGCAACTGATGACGACGACCAACTTCATAGTCGTTAAAGTCGTGCGCCGGGGTGATCTTCACGCAGCCGGTGCCTTTTTCCATGTCGGCGTGTTCGTCGCCCACGATCGGAATGCGGCGGTTAACCAGCGGCAGGACAACGAATTTACCGATCAGATCTTTATAACGCGGATCTTCCGGGTTAACGGCCACGCCGGTATCGCCCAGCACCGTTTCCGGGCGGGTGGTGGCGACAACCAGATAATCTTTACCGTCTGCGGTTTTCGCGCCGTCAGCCAGCGGGTAGCGGATATGCCACATCGAGCCTTTGGACTCGCGGTTTTCCACTTCCAGGTCAGAGATGGCGGTGCGCAGTTTCGGGTCCCAGTTTACCAGGCGTTTGCCACGGTAAATCAGGTCTTCTTTGTAGAGGCGTACGAAGACTTCTTTCACGGCATTGGAAAGCCCTTCGTCCATGGTGAAGCGCTCGCGCTCCCAGTCCACGGAGTTGCCAAGACGGCGCATCTGACGGGTGATGGTGCCGCCGGATTCCGCTTTCCACTGCCAGATTTTGTCGATGAACGCATCGCGTCCATAGTCGTGACGGGTTTTACCTTCTTCAGCGGCAATTTTGCGCTCAACCACCATCTGGGTGGCGATACCGGCATGGTCGGTCCCCGCCTGCCAGAGGGTGTTTTTACCCTGCATGCGCTGGTAGCGGATCATGGTATCCATGATGGTTTGCTGGAAGGCGTGACCCATATGCAAACTGCCGGTGACGTTCGGCGGTGGGATCATGATGCAGAAACTTTCCTGGCTTTCATCGCCATTCGGTTTGAAATAGCCCTGCTTTTCCCAGTGCTCGTAAAGCGGCTGTTCGATATCGTTTGGGTTGTATGTCTTTTCCATTATTTCCAGGTTGCCGTGTTCAGGTTGAAACCAGCCACGCGGTAAGCTTTGTATCGTTCGCGCGCCAGTTGTTTAAGCGAATCTTCGTAAGGAACGAAGTCTATCACTTCTGTGAAAGCGGTGGCAAAATCTGCGAAATTGAGTCGCAGACTGATCAGTATATCGCGCGGGCTGCTGTTACGCTTTTGCGGCCAGGCAATCTCGACCGGCGCACCACCCCGAGGGCCTTCGCCCGCGAGATTATGCGGCACAAAGCTCTCCGCCGGACGCGCCCACAGCGCTTCATCCAGGCGGATGGCCTGCTGCTCATCCTCACAGGCGATCAGCACGCGCTTACCGCTACGCCAACGTTCTGCGGCAACGTCGCACACCAGTTGCTCGACGGCGCTTAAGCCATCGACGGTGGTTTCGTTGTCCAGAAGATAGAACGTCGCATTCTTCATATATGGGGCTTCTTGTGGTGGATTTAAATGCGTTGGACCCCTCACCCTAACCCTCTCCCTTAGGGAGAGGGGACCGACAGTGCAAAGTTTAAAGACCTGCTCTGGTTTTCTCCCTCTCCCTAAGGGAGAGGGCGGGGTGAGGGTGTTTCCCTTAAAGCCTTAATTTACTCTTCGCCGTTAAACCCGGCGCGGTTGAGCAGGAACTGCGACAGCAGCGCTACCGGGCGGCCGGTTGCACCTTTAGCCTTGCCGGAGCGCCATGCGGTACCGGCGATATCCAGGTGCGCCCAGTTATACTTACGGGTAAAGCGCGACAGGAAGCAGCCAGCGGTAATCGCGCCGCCAGGACGGCCACCGATGTTCGCCATATCCGCGAAGTTGGACTCCAGTTGATCCTGGAACTCATCCGCCAGCGGCAAACGCCATGCGCGATCGCCCGCCTGCTCAGACGCGCCAATCAGCTCGTGCGCCAGCGGGTTGTGGTTCGACATCAGGCCGGTGATGTGATGGCCGAGGGCAATCACGCACGCGCCAGTCAGCGTCGCCACATCGATAACCGCTTCCGGCTCGAAACGCTCAACGTAGGTTAACACGTCGCACAGCACCAGACGGCCTTCGGCGTCGGTGTTCAGCACTTCGACCGTTTGGCCTGACATGGTGGTCAGCACGTCGCCCGGGCGATACGCGCGCCCACCCGGCATGTTTTCACAGCCTGCCAGCACGCCAACCACGTTAATCGGCAACTGAAGTTCCGCGACCATGCGCATCACGCCGTAAACCGCCGCCGCGCCGCACATGTCGTACTTCATCTCATCCATGCCTTCGGCAGGCTTGATGGAGATGCCGCCGGAGTCGAAGGTCAACCCTTTACCAACCAGCACGATCGGGCGGGCATCTTCGGAGGCGTTACCTTTATACTCAATCACCGACATCAATGATTCGTTCTGCGAACCATGGCCAACCGCCAGATAAGAGTGCATACCCAGCTCTTTCATCTGCTGCTCGCCAATCACGCGGGTTACCACGTTCTTGCTATAGCTGTCTGCCAGCTGGCGTGCCTGCGACGCCAGATACGCGGCATTACAGATGTTTGGCGGCATGTTGCCGAGGTCTTTCGCGGCTTTAATCCCGGCGGCAATGGCCAGGCCGTGCTGAATCGCACGTTCGCCGCTGGTCAGTTCACGGCGGGTTGGCACGTTGAAGACCATCTTACGCAGCGGACGGCGCGGTTCGGTTTTATTGGTTTTCAACTGATCGAAGCTGTACAGCGTCTCTTTTGCCGTTTCTACGGCCTGACGCACTTTCCAGTAGTTGTTGCGCCCTTTTACGTGCAGCTCGGTCAGGAAGCAAACGGCTTCCATCGACCCAGTATCATTCAGAGTGTTGATGGTTTTCTGGATGACCTGCTTATACTGACGCTCATCAAGCTCGCGTTCTTTACCGCAGCCAATCAGCAGAATGCGCTCTGACAACACGTTCGGAACGTGGTGCAGCAGCAGCGTCTGGCCGGGTTTACCTTCCAGTTCGCCGCGACGCAGCAGGGCGCTGATATAGCCGTCACTGATTTTATCGAGCTGTTCGGCAATCGGGGAAAGGCGGCGCGGTTCAAAAACGCCGACCACGATGCAGGCGCTCCGCTGTTTTTCCGGGCTACCGCTTTTTACACTGAACTCCATGGACTACGCTCCTGAATCTTAAAGACAACGGCGGTGGCTACAGTTAGAATTGCAAGCTTTCGTAACTCATTTCCGCTGTTGCGGTGACTTCGTGTTAATCTTAACGTTATTACGGTGTTGGCACGTCAGAACCGAGTCCTGAAACGTGAAACCGCTGAGTCATATAATCTTAGCGATGTTTTCGACGACTCAAGAGAATAAATGACGTTTAAGCCATGAAACAAGCTATTTTCCTGCAATAAGACGGGTTTTTACGGGCGTATTTATAGTGATAATCATAAGATATCTGGTGCGGGAGACGCTTAAAAGCCAGCTTGCGATCCTCTTCATCCTGCTTCTGATCTTCTTTTGTCAGAAACTGGTGAGGATCCTCGGCGCGGCGGTAGACGGCGAAATCCCGACAAATCTGGTGCTCTCATTACTGGGGCTGGGCGTGCCTGAAATGGCGCAATTGATCCTCCCCCTGAGCCTGTTCCTCGGCTTATTGATGACGCTGGGCAAACTCTACACCGAAAGTGAAATTACGGTGATGCACGCCTGCGGCCTCAGTAAAGCGGTGCTGATTAAAGCTGCCATGGTGCTGGCGCTGTTCACCAGTATCATTGCTGCTGTGAATGTTATGTGGGCGGGGCCATGGTCGTCTCGTCACCAGGATGAAGTGCTGGCGGAAGCGAAAGCTAACCCCGGCATGGCGGCGCTGGCGGCGGGCCAGTTCCAGCAGGCAACCAACGGCGACTCGGTGCTGTTTATTGAAAGCGTGGATGGCAGCAGCTTTAACGATGTCTTTTTGGCGCAGTTGCGTCCTAAAGGCAATGCGCGTCCTTCCGTGGTGGTCGCCGATTCGGGGCATCTTTCGCAACTAAAAGATGGCTCTCAGGTGGTGACCTTAAACGAAGGTACTCGCTTTGAAGGCACCGCGATGCTGCGCGACTTCCGCATTACCGATTTTAAAGATTACCAGGCGATTGTTGGCCACCAGGCGGTAACGCTCGATCCGAACGACACCGATCAAATGGATATGCGCACGTTGTGGAATACCGACAATGACCGCGCGCGTGCCGAGTTCCACTGGCGCATTACGCTGATTCTGACGGTGGCTATTATGGCGCTGATGGTGGTTCCGCTGAGCGTGGTCAACCCTCGTCAGGGCCGCGTGCTGTCGATGCTCCCGGCGATGCTGCTTTATCTGGTCTTCTTCCTGCTGCAAACCTCGCTCAAATCCAACGGCGGGAAGGGCAAGCTCGACCCGGCTATCTGGATGTGGGTGGTGAACCTGTCCTATCTGGCGCTGGCGGTGGTGTTGAACCTGTGGGATACCATTCCGATGCGTCGCTTCCGTGCGCGTTTCTCGGCTAAAGGAGCGGTGTGATGCAGCCATTTGGTGTACTTGACCGCTATATCGGCAAAACGATCTTTACCACCATCATGATGACGCTGTTCATGCTGGTGTCGCTCTCCGGCATCATCAAGTTTGTCGACCAGCTGAAAAAGGCCGGGCAGGGGAACTACGATGCGCTGGGCGCCGGGGTGTATACCCTGCTGAGCATGCCGAAAGATATCCAAATCTTCTTCCCGATGGCGGCCCTGCTGGGCGCGTTGTTAGGTCTGGGGATGCTGGCACAGCGCAGCGAATTGGTGGTGATGCAGGCTTCCGGCTTTACGCGCATGCAGGTGGCGTTATCGGTAATGAAAACCGCCATCCCGCTGGTCTTGTTGACCATGGCGATGGGTGAGTGGGTTGCGCCGCAGGGCGAACAGATGGCGCGTAACTACCGTGCGCAGGCGATGTATGGTGGCTCGCTGCTCTCAACCCAGCAGGGGATGTGGGCGAAAGATGGCCATAACTTTGTCTATATCGAACGGGTAAAAGGTAACGACGAACTGGGTGGCGTAAGCATTTATGCCTTCAACGCGGAAAAACGTCTGCAATCCGTTCGCTACGCGGCCTCCGCGAAGTTTGACCCGGAAAACAAGGTGTGGCGTTTGTCGCAGGTGGATGAGTCCAACCTGACGGACAGCAAGCAAATCACCGGTGCGCAAACCGTTAGCGGCACCTGGAAAACCAACCTCACGCCAGACAAACTCGGCGTGGTGGCGTTAGACCCGGATGCGCTCTCTATCAGCGGCCTGCATAACTACGTGAAGTACCTGAAGTCGAGCGGCCAGGATTCCGGCCGTTATCAGCTCAACATGTGGAGCAAAGTCTTCCAGCCGCTCTCTGTGGCGGTGATGATGCTGATGGCGCTGTCGTTCATCTTCGGCCCGCTGCGTAGCGTGGCGATGGGTGTGCGCGTAGTCACCGGTATCAGCTTTGGTTTTGTGTTCTACGTGCTGGACCAAATCTTCGGGCCACTGACCCTGGTGTACGGCATCCCGCCAGTGATTGGCGCGTTGCTGCCAAGCGCCAGCTTCTTCGTCATTAGCCTCTGGCTGATGATGCGAAAAGCGTAACGTTTTGAAAAAGGGAGCTTTCGCTCCCTTTTTTATGCCGGGGGCGCTGCGCTTGCCCGGCCTACGGTTAAGTACGATCTGTAGGCCTGATAAGCGAAGCGCCATCAGGCAATAACAGACCGCATAACCCCTTACCGCCGTCTTCCCCCGAGCAAACTTCCCAGCATTCCACGCACAATCTGGTTGGTCACCTGGCGCACCGCGCTTTTCGCCGCTGTCTGCACGATGCCATCTTTTTTACCGCCGCGCGGCCCGGTGGTGCCGAACAAAATATCCTTCAGCCCGCCAAGAATACCGTCATCCACTTCAACGGCTTTTCCTTTTGCCGCAGGCGCATTGGCCTGCTCGGTGCTGGTCTGCACGCCTTTTTGCAGCATCTCGAACGCTGATTCGCGGTCAACCGCATCCTCATACTTGCCATACAGCGGCGAGTTGTTAATCAGCCCGTTACGCTCATCGTCGGTAACCGGCCCCATGCGCGAACAAGGTGCAATCACCATTGCGCGCTCGACCACTGATGGGCTGCCTTTGGCATCCAGGAACGAGATTAACGCCTCGCCAGTGCCCAGCTCCTGAATCGCTTTCTCCGTATCAAACGCCGGATTGGCACGCATGGTCTGTGCCGCCGTTTTCACCGCTTTCTGATCTTTTGGCGTAAAGGCTCGCAGCGCATGCTGCACGCGGTTGCCCAGTTGGCCGAGCACCGCATCCGGGATATCCGACGGGTTCTGCGACACAAAATAGACGCCCACGCCCTTCGAGCGAATCAGGCGGATCACCTGCTCGATTTTATCCAGCAGCACCTGTGGCGCATCGTTAAACAGCAGGTGCGCCTCATCGAAGAAGAACACCAGCTTCGGTTTCTCCAGGTCACCCGCTTCCGGCAACTGCTCGTAAAGCTCGGAGAGCATCCACAGCAGGCTCGCCGCATAGAGCTTCGGCATTTGATAGAGCTTCTCGGCGCTGAGGATGTTAATCACCCCTTTGCCGTTGCTGTCGGTGCGCATCCAGTCTTTGATATCCAGCATCGGCTCACCGAAGAAGTGCTCGGCACCCTGCTGCTCCAGCGTCAGTAGCCCGCGCTGAATCGCCCCGACCGACGCGCTGCTGATATTGCCGTACTGATTCTGGAACGACTTCGCGTTATCACCGATGTACTGGGTGATGGCGCGCAGATCTTTAAAGTCCAGCAGCAGTAAGCCCTGGTCATCGGCGATGCGGAAGATAATGTTCAGCACGCCGGTCTGCACTTCATTCAGGTTCAGCAAACGCGCCAGCAGCAGCGGGCCGAGATCTGATACCGTGGCACGCACCGGATGGCCTTTCTCGGCAAAGATATCCCACACCACCACCGGATTCGCATGCGGCTCCCAGTCGGTGACGCCAATTTTGTTCAGGCGCTCCTGAAGCTTCTCTGATGCCTGGCCTGCCTGCGCAACGCCCGTCAGGTCACCTTTTACATCCGCCATAAACACCGGCACGCCAATCTCCGAGAACGACTCGGCCATCTTTTGCAGGGTGACGGTTTTCCCGGTACCGGTCGCCCCAGTGATCAGCCCATGACGGTTCGCCATACCGGGCAACAGGTGCAGCTCTTTATCCTGCGTGCGTGCAATTAGCAAAGGTGCGCTCATTGAATTATTCCTCCATTTATCTGCGTCGAGTATAGGCAAATTGCCGACAAAAGGCGGCAGGAAATTCCGCGCTTTGCGGCGCTTTATCCAGCGCGAACTATGCTTTGCATACGGTTTGCATTTTTTTGGAAGGTTATGTCCAGATTCTTTTATGACGATCGCAAACAGCTGGTCAACGATGCGATTGAAGGTTTAGTGTTATCCGCACCGCACGGCAACCTGATGCGGCTCGATATCGACCCGGCGATTCGGATTGTCGCGCGCAGTGACTGGGATAAAAGCCGGGTAGCGGTGATTTCCGGCGGCGGCTCGGGCCATGAACCCGCGCATGCCGGGTTCGTCGGCAAAGGCATGCTGACGGCGGCGGTGTGCGGAGACCTGTTCGCCTCGCCAAGTGTAGATGCGGTACTTAACGCTATTGTGGCGGTGACGGGTGACCGTGGCTGCCTGCTGATTGTCAAAAACTACACCGGCGACCGCCTCAACTTCGGCCTGGCGGCGGAGAAAGCCAAACGCTACGGCCTGAAGGTCGAGATGGTGATTGTCGCCGACGACATCGCGCTGCCGGATAACAAACAGCCGCGCGGCATCGCGGGCACTGCGCTGGTGCATAAAATTGCCGGTTATGCCGCTGAGCACGGTAAATCCCTCAGCGAAGTGCGCGACATCGCGCAACAGGCGTGCGACAGCGTTTTCAGCCTGGGCGTGGCAATGGAGAGCTGCAACCTGCCGGGCAGCGACGACGCAGAAGGGCGCATCAAACCGGGGCAGGTGGAGTTGGGGCTGGGTATTCACGGCGAACCGGGCGCGTCGGTGGTGGAAAGCCACAACAGTAAGGCGCTGATTGATATGCTGATTAAGCCCCTCAAAGAACAGGCTGGCGACGCCCGCGTGGCGGTGCTGATCAACAACCTCGGCGGCGTCTCGGCGCTGGAGATGGCGCTGCTCACCAAAGAGCTGGCGCATTCGGCGCTACAGGAACAGATTGCCTGGCTGATTGGCCCGGCGCCGCTGGTGAGCTCGTTGGATATGAAAGGCTTCTCGCTCTCGGTATTAAAACTGAACCCCGACTTTGAACGTGCCTTGCAGGCGGATGTCGAGACCGTGGGCTGGTTAAAACCCGTCGCCTTCGCGCCGGTAAAAACCGTCAAGCACAGCAAAGTGTACGACGCCCTCGAGATTCAGCCTTCCGACAACCCGGCGATTGCCGCGCGTGTGGGGCAGATAACCCAGACGCTTATCCAGCTTGAGAACCGCCTGAACGCGCTGGATGCCAAAGTGGGCGACGGCGACACCGGCTCAACGTTTGCATTGGGCGCGCGTGATATCGCCGAACTGCTCGACAAGGGCGAACTGCCGCTCAACAACGGCGCACAGTTGCTGCAACTGGTGGGTGAACGGCTGGCCACGGTGATGGGCGGCTCCAGCGGCGTGCTGATGTCCATCTTCTTTACCGCTTCCGGGCAATCACTCCAGCGCGACGACGCACTGCCGGATGCGCTGTTGAAAGGGCTGACGCAGATGAAACAGTACGGCGGAGCCGATCTGGGCGACCGCACGCTTATCGACGCCCTGCAACCGGCGCTGGAAGCGCTGCGCGATAGCGACATACAGGCAGCGGCAAGCGCCGCAAAAGCCGGTGCGGAGAAAACCGCGACCATGCAAAAAGCAGGCGCGGGGCGCGCGTCGTACGTAAACAGCCAGAACCTGGACGGCGTGACCGACCCGGGTGCGGTTGCGGTAGCGGAAGTCTTTGCCGCACTGGCAAAAGGCTAAACGAGAGAACCGGCGGCAGAACGCCGCCGGCATGGCATCAAAAATCAGCCTTCAGCACTACGCGATACCGGGCTTTGCCGTCGCGCAGATGCTGCAACGCATCGTTGATTTTCGACATCGGGAACAGCTCGGTCGTCGGCGTCACGCCGCTACGCCCGGCGAACTTCATCAGCTTACGCAGCTCGGCCGGGTTACCCGTCGCCGAACCGGAGATACTGCGGTCGCCGCCAATCAGCGTAAAGGCCGGCACCGGCAGTGGTTTCAGCACCGCGCCAACTGTATGGAAGTTACCGCCGTAAGCCAGCGCTTCGAAGTACGGCTGCCAGTCGAGATCAACGCTCACGGTGTTGATAATCAAGTCAAACTGGCCCGCCAGCGCTTTCAGTGCTTCCGGATCGCGGCTGTTCACCACGTTATCGGCACCCATCGCTCGCACTTCCTGCTCTTTCGACGGATTCGAGCTGAACGCCGTCACTTCCGCACCCATCGCGCGCAGCAGTTTGATGGCGATATGCCCCAGCCCGCCAATACCGATAACCCCAACGCGGCTGGTGGCCGTCACGTGGTGCATCAGCAGCGGTTTAAAGACGGTGATACCGCCGCACAGCAGCGGGCCTGCGGTTTCGATATCAATATTTTCCGGCAGTGGGATCACCCATTGCCAGTCCGCACGCAGCTTATCGGCAAAGCCGCCGCGATTGAGAATGGTCGGCAGCGACCCTTCCGTACAGTTAATCTGATTGCCGCTGATACAGGCATCGCAGTGCCCACAGCTGCGCGCCGTCCAGCCAATGCCCACGCGCTGGCCCACTTTCAGGCCTTTATTCTGCGCAGCGCTACCCAGCGCCACCACATGACCAATCACCTCGTGACCCGCAACCAGCGGATACTGAGACATGCCCCATTCGTTATCGATCATCGACAAATCAGAATGGCAGACCCCGCAGTAATCAACCTGAACTTCCACGTCTTCCGGCAGAAGTTCCCCCGCGTCGTACTCCCAGAGTTCCAGAGTATCGCCCGCATTTTTCGCGGCGTAGCTTTTGATGATGGACATCGTACTTCCCTCACTATGGTGTTGAACTGACAGTGTAGAGCAAGCGACAGGGCGGTGCTTAGCGGAATGCGCCAGGAAAAGCGTTTGAGGAAGGTAAGAGTGTGACCAGGTTCGGGGAACGCTGATTTTTTCGACACTTAGCGCGCAGAACGCGCGGTGTCGCTTGCAAGGTGGCGTGCGACAGGTATAATCCACTCGTTTTCCGCATACCCTTCAGTGCCGAAGTGGCGAAATCGGTAGACGCAGTTGATTCAAAATCAACCGTAGAAATACGTGCCGGTTCGAGTCCGGCCTTCGGCACCATCGGAACATCAATAGACGTCAACGGACGTCTTTTTTTGTGCCTGAAATCCAGTATCCGCAAGGCTTTCCGCGATTTTCCTTTCAATAGAAGTCAATCTGAGTCAACCCACATCAAGTCGCTTGTGAGTATAGAACCGAGTATATATGCTGGTTCGATAATGATTGTATACTCACAGCGGCACATGGAAGGAGAACTTTTATGGCTCTGACAGATACTAAAGTGCGTTCTGCAAAACCGCAGGAAAAGGAGTACACCTTAGTCGATGGGGATGGCATGTTTTTGCTGATTCACCCTAACGGCTCAAAATACTGGCGGTTCCGCTTTCGCTTTGGTCGTAAGCAGCACCTGATGGCGTTTGGTGTTTACCCAGAAACCTCACTGGCTGATGCTCGTCAAAAAAGGGAAGAGGCCAGAAGGCTTGTTGCTGCAGGAATTGATCCTCGTGAACACAAACGAACAGTAAAAGAAGAGCAGGCGAAAGAGGCCATTACCTTTGAGTCAGTTGCCAGAGAGTGGCACGCAACTAACAAGAAATGGTCAGAGGATCACAGTCGACGGGTACTGAAGAGCCTAGAAGATAATCTGTTTCACGCTATTGGCAAGCGGAGCATTGAAGAGCTGAAGACTCGAGATCTGCTTGCACCCATTAAAATCGTAGAGGCTACAGGTCGCTTTGAAGTCGCTTCTCGTCTTCAGCAGCGAACCACAGCAATCATGCGCTATGCAGTGCAATGTGGCTTGATTGATTACAACCCGGCCCAAGAGATGGCTGGAGCAGTTGCTTCCAGTAACCGTGTCCATCGCCCTGCACTTGAGCTGAAACGTCTACCTGAACTACTCCGCCGAATTGACGGTTACACGGGACGCCCTTTGACCCGCTTGGCCGTTGAGCTCACCTTATTGATCTTCATTCGTTCCAGTGAATTGCGCTTTGCGCGTTGGTCTGAAATCGATTTTGAAACGGCAATGTGGACAATACCGGCTGAACGAGAAGCTATTGAAGGAGTGAAGTATTCACAGCGTGGCTCGAAAATGCGTACGCCTCATTTAGTACCGCTGTCTCGCCAGGCATTAGAAATCCTTAAACAGGTTCACAAGCTTAGTGGTGAGCGTGATTTTGTTTTCGTTGGCGATCATAACCCTCGTAAACCGATGAGTGAAAACACGGTGAACAAGGCGTTGCGTGTTATGGGGTATGACACCAAGGTGGAGGTTTGTGGGCATGGATTCAGGACCATGGCATGTAGTTCGTTGATTGAATCGGGATTGTGGTCGAAGGATGCAGTAGAGCGGCAGATGAGCCATATGGAACGTAACTCTGTACGGGCTGCGTATATTCATAAGGCTGAACACTTAGATGAGCGCAGGTTGATGCTGCAATGGTGGGCTGATTTTCTGGATGCGAATCGGGAGAGTGGGATTACGCCATTTGACTATGCGAAGATCAATCGGGGTAATAGTATGTGAGTTATTTACGAATGTACATTTAGGTCTAATATAAAAGCTGCTGAATAATTTAAGCGGGTGGGGCAGCAGTGTTATCACCGGGTCAATTCTTTGCATTGAGTCGCATCGACGGAAACTCCGCCCCAAGTCAATCAATAAGTAATGCATTAATCAGGTTGTTGCGCTGCTGAGCGTAGAAATATGATGCAGTGGTATGCGACTTATATTTGTGAGTTGGGGAAGATTGGGCTGTGGTGGAGGGAATGTTAGAGGCGATATTAATAAATAGCCATTCAGCGGCAAAGGTGGCTATTTGTTATCAGGATTCAGTGACTTTTTACAGTGATATATTTCATCGCAGCCAGCAAATAGGATGCTTTGAAAGTCACATCCTGGTAGTCTTTAGCTAACAAACTTTCGCTTTCTTCAAACCGCTCAATAAATGCTGCAACTTCACTCGGATTGATGCGACTAATATTGTTTTTCCCGTTTCTGACAAACAGCTTTTGCTCTTCAGCATACAGAGTGAAAGGCTTCTTTTTCGCACTTGTAAACAGTTCAACTGGTTGAGCGAAATACTCCAACATTAAATGGTAGAAATCTTTATAGACCATGATTACTGCTCTCTCATCACTTTATCTCCCAGGAAGTACAGGGCTATTTGGTTGCTCATTATGAGCCATCAGAATCTCATCACCAGAAATGCAGTGGAGGGAACCTTGCCACTCGCCTTTTACCAACTCAGCCGATTCAAGGTCAAAGGGTACACACCATAGAGATAAATCTTCGTCGAAACGGAACACCGGTAATGGTGTAGCAAAGCACTGATGACGCGGATAAATCAGCATCATATTGCCTTTCCCATGGAGATACTTTTGCCCATAAGCGAACATCTGATACAAGTCTGTCTGGCTGATTCCATACTTTCTCAGACTATCATCAGCTCTGCTATCTAATAATTTCCATTTAGCATCAAGAACCACCGTTTGCCTGCCGGTGATAAGAAAGTCTGGTTTAAGCATGAACCATCGTTGAGATGACTTTTCGCTCACAGGAACATGCTCTAACAAGTACTGACTCTTAGTCTGTTCTATAAGTTTGTAATCGTGATGCAACGCCCCAGCCAGACCGTATCCTACCCAGCCCTCATATAACTTTTCCATAGGGAACAACAGAGAAATTCCCTGATGCGATCCATATTGAAAATCTGGATTCATCTGTTCAAGAATGAGCTGGCACCACGGCTTTATGGCGCGATAGCCGAAGAGATATTTGCCGTCACTCCATTGCCTCAAGGGTTGTGTTGTACTGCCAAAAACAGGCTCTATGCCATCCAGTTGGTGGCTAAGTGAATTTGCTTGTCTCCAGTTCTGCCCTTGTCTGGTCATTTTAAACGCACAATCCAAAGCCGTCCGCAGCAGACGGTTCTCAATACGCTGAGGGGAAAAATCGGCATAGCGTACATGAAAATGAGTGCCTCTGCCCGGAGGCATTCTCATTTGCGCAGTGACATTTAATTGACCACGAATGAACGCGCTATGCTCGTCCTCGATGAGGTGATAATCGAAACGCAGTCCTTTGCGTACTAAATCAGCAAGATGCCGCAAAAACTCACTGATTATCCATTCATGTAGAGGCTGGTCACTACGTTGCAATGCCGCCTGGTTCGCCGCACGGGGCGTAATACCTAAAGAGGCGCTTAGCATTCGGCGTAAAAGCTGACGTAGGGGGGCTATCTCAGTTGGCGCTTCAAATGTGGTTTTTGGCAGAATTTCAATTGACTCGCCATTCGGGGATTGTAGATAACCGACATAGCTTCCCAAACGCAAAAAACGCTTCCCTTCCCGGCAGAGAATTTGAGAAGTACCACTCCACGTTTGTTGCAATTGCTCAAGCCAGGAAAAGGTTGCCTCAGAGACTATTCCCAAATCCATACTGGCTGGTTGAGAGTTATCACAAGTCAGCAGAGCATATTCCCGGACCTGGATCATCATGCGACAATACCCTGATAAGCTTCTGCAGACGCGAAAGCATGTTCATTGATACGGAAGCGCCTGTCAGACAAACTATCCGCAATATCTTTCGGGAATAGTGCAGAAAGTGATGGTAGTTGTGCTGACTGCTGCAACAGAATAAAACGGTTTTCTTTCGCTTTTACTGAGTCGTTAAGCACCCAACCAATGCGTTCATAATCATCAAAGAAATACTCTCTCAGCAATGGAATGATTTTGTCCTGGAAAATGCTGGCAAGACAGGCTTCGCGGTCAGCGTTATTTTCTAATTTATTTAGCGGCATAAAGTAAGCATGGCCAATCGTATGCTCACTATCCAGTAGCGCTTCGATACGCTGATTAATACGCGTTAACAACGTTTCGACATCAACGCCAAACGCAGTGACCCCAGCTAACAACTCTGGTCGGGCAGGCATTTCTTTAAAGCTAAAACGGCGTCTTAACGCCAGGTCCATCTGAATTAACGACTTATCAGCCGTATTCATAGTACCTATCACATAGACATTCCTGGGCACGGAAAATAGCTGTTTAGAATACGGTAACACTAAGGTGCGGGCATCTTCGGCACCCAATCGTTTATCGGGTTCCAACAGAGTAATCAATTCACCAAAGATGCGGGCAATATTACCACGATTTATTTCATCGATAATGAGTATGTGCGGTAATGCTTGATTGTCAATTGTTTCAACAGGAGCCAGTAGTTGAGACAGTTTTTCCCTGTCAATTGAGGTGTCCCTTAACTCATATAACGTCATTTGTGAAAGTGCTTTTAAAAACAGCTGTTCTTTCGGTAAGCTCGGCGAATAGGTTCGTAGCCAGTTGACCTTACGCATTTGATGATAACCTACGCGTTCATCATTGGGTAGATATTGATAATCGCCAGCGATCTCGGCAATGGCCCTAAACTTATGGTTGCCATCGGAAATTATAACCAAGTCACCATTCCGCATGATATTTTTAAACATATTGACCGCAGTCAACATGTATTCGCTTCGCTCAACTAGGCTATCACTCGCTCCATCTATGCGCAGTCGGACATCAGCCGCTGTCGTGCAGCCACTAAAATCAAGATTATCCCCCCAACCTAATAGAATATAATTGTTCGCAAGGCACTCATCGAAAATATAATCTTCACCGTCAAGAGTATTTCCAAGAGACATTTTCCAAATCCGTCTCCCATTCAAGGACAATGACTGGGTTGAACTACCACGCGTTTTAACTTCAGCATTCAGGCACAGCTGTTTAAAAATACCATCCATAACTTCGTAGCGAAGCGCACCCGATTTTTCATCAGTCGTCGCGCGAATCCCTTCGATAAAATCTTCATAGGAGAAGCTCTGGTGGAAGGTGGTAAACATAATGCGCTGCTTTTCTACCAACGCCTTATAGCGTTCTTTTACCAACTCCCGTAAGTCATTGCCATGATGTTCGAGCGTAGCCTGTTGGTACCATGCATTATCCGCAATTTTGACCGCCATCTCGGTGGTACTGTAGGTTTTACCCGTGCCTGGTGGCCCAAAGAGAATCTGATTTAATGGATACATTGGCGATTGTTCCTTGTTTTGGTTATCTTTTTTTATTCCGGGTTGGGTGGTAAAAGATGGTTGGCCGCCCAGCAAAGCCACCAGCGCCTGCAACGCTTCAACTGACTCAACATCAGCCGCGAAACCATATTGGGATGTACCGTTATCTTTCGGATAACGGCGGTAACTGGTGCTTTTTACTTTTTCCCAAAGGCAGTGGATACCCTCGATGCGATCAATTTCCGCCTTTAAGGCGAGAGTTTCTGGTGCAAGAACCAATGGGCTCTTATTAACCGCGCCGTCCCGGCTGCGTTTGACGTACAGATACTTTCCATTCCCGAGCGCATGTTCGGATGCATAGCTTGGCTCGAATTTTCCCGCCTCAAGCCGGTAACCCAATTCATTCAACGCCTGGTATATCTCGAAAGAATTCAGCATTTCCTACACCACTCCTTGATGAAAAAGCGCTAAGCCCCTTTCAACATATCAAACACCACGCGGGCAAAGCCCTTCGCCAGTTCAGGGTTAGAGAGGTATTGCACCATCATCTCCTGCTGGGCGTCGTTGCTGTCCATCACGGCATCATCAATGGCTTTCGGGAAATCGCCCAGCATCGCCTGTTCGCGCGTATTGTTCGCAATCTGGGTCATCACCGCCTGGTTTTCTGACAGCTTGTCGCGCACCGCGAAGGCATAATTGATCATGTCTTTATCGGTCAGATTATCGGTGACGAACAGCTCGTTAAGGCGCGCCAGGATATTCGACAGAAACTCTTCTTTCTTGTCCTTCGGCTTCGCCGTACCGACATCATTCCCCGGCGTGATTTTGTATTCCGCCGCATCTTCCTGCAGCTTCAGGTGCTGTTCGTGAAGCTTCGACAGACGGTAATGGCTCATCTCGACGTTGCTTAAATCAATCTCATCTTCTTCGATGCGCTGCTCATGCAGCAACGGACGCAGATGGCGGGCAAACAGGCTCAGCTTTTCCAGGTTCTTGTCGTCGTAATCGACGATTTGCGACATAAACTCGTAAAAGCGGACAAAGCTGCCGAGATCTTTCTTGAAGATATCCAGCTTACTTTTTTCTTTCTCGCACTCTTTAAAGGTGTTTTCCGCATTAGTGATCAGCACAACATCGCCGGTCTTTTTGGTACGTTCAAACATCTCTTTGGCCAGCACATACGCATCAATCGCTGAGGTGTAGCGATGCTTCCAGCGCTCCACTGCAGGTTTGCAGATATTGCTAATAGCCGCATTGGATTTGTTTTTGCTGAAGAACGCCTCGCAGAACTGCTCCACTTCGTTCCACAGGAAAATGCCGCTGGTACGCAGCTTTTCAAACAGCTCAAAGACCTGTTGCGGGTCGCTGACATCCGTCAGTTCTGCTGTCTGGTAGTACGGCTGGAAAGCCCCCAAAATCTCGTCGGGCTCGTTCCAGAAATCGAGGACAAAGGTACCGGACTGCGCTTTCCCCGGATAGGTACGGTTCAGGCGCGATAGGGCTTTGTTGAATAAATCAGATTTCGGGTAAGTCTCCCCCGTAGCGGGTTGTGTTTTCAGGCAATACGCACGCTTTCAGGCATACCTGCTTTCGTCATTTTGTTCAGCGCTCGTACCAGGGCCATAG